>NZ_JBITJK010000016.1:38343-176373 GCF_044459945.1 Streptomyces sp. NPDC050164 | reverse complement strand
CCTCCGTGCGGTGAAGATTCGACACCTCCACCACACACGGGGGCCTTCGCCATGATCAAGCCCGGCCAGTGTTAACAACGCTCGTGATCAATACAACTAGGGCCCTAGATGAGCCCGTGCTCCTCCAGGTAGTCCAACTGCGCCCGCACCGACAGTTCCGCCGCCGGCCACAGGGAGCGGTCGACGTCGGCGTAGACGTGGGCGACGACTTCCCCGGGAGTGCGGTAGCCGTCCTCGACGGCCGTCTCCACCTGGGCGAGGCGGTGGGCGCGGTGGGCGAGGTAGTACTCGACGACGCCCTGGGCGTCCTCCAGGACCGGTCCGTGGCCCGGCAGGACGGTGTGGACGCCGTCGTCGACCGTGAGAGACCTGAGGCGCCGCAGGGAGTCCAGGTAGTCGCCGAGACGGCCGTCGGGGTGGGCCACGACCGTCGTACCGCGCCCCAGGATCGTGTCGCCGGTCAGGACCGCCCGGTCGGCCGGGAGATGGAAGGAGAGCGAGTCGGAGGTGTGACCGGGGGTGGGCACGACCCTCAGCTCCAGGCCGCCGGTGGTGATCACGTCTCCGGCGGCCAGGCCCTCGTCGCCCAGCCGCAGTGCCGGATCGAGCGCACGCACGCGCGTGCCGGTCAGTTCGGCGAACCAGGCGGCGCCCGCCGCGTGGTCGGGATGACCGTGGGTCAGCAGGGTCAGGGCGACGCGCTTGCCGGCCTGCTCGGCCGTGGCGACGACATGACGCAGGTGCCCCTCGTCGAGCGGGCCCGGGTCGACCACCACGGCCAGGTCCGAGTCGGGCTCGGAGAGGATCCAGGTGTTCGTGCCGTCCAGGGTCATCGCCGACGGGTTGGGGGCCAGGACGTTGACGGCCCGCGCGGTGGCGGGTCCCGAGAGAACCCCGCCGCGAGGCTGGCCGGGAAGGGCTGCTGCGTCCGTCATGCGGTGGCTCCACCGGTCGGGGCGGTCGGGATGCGCTTGGTGAACTCGTCGTGGCCCGGCCAGGAGAGCACGATCTCGCCATCCACCAGGCGGGCGGTGGCCAGGACGGGCGTGAGGTCGCGCCCCGGGGCGGCCGCGAGCGCCTGCGCTGCCGTCTCGTACGCCGTCAGCTGACGCAGGGTCGCGATGGTCGGCGGCATCATCAGCAGCTCGCCCTTGTCGTATCCGGCCGCCGCCTCGCCCGGGGCGATCCACACCGTACGGTCCGCCTCCGTGGAGGCGTTACGGGTGCGCTGCCCCTCGGGGAGGGCGGCCACGAAGAACCAGGTGTCGTAGCGGCGGGCCTCGAACTCCGGGGTGATCCAGCGAGTCCAGGCGCCGAGCAGGTCGGAGCGCAGGACCAGGCCACGGCGGTCGAGGAACTCCGCGAAGGACAGGTCCCGGGCGACCAGGGCGGCACGGTCGGCCTCCCAGTCGGCGCCCGTGGTGTCGCCGACGACCGAGTCGGGCGTCGGACCGGCGAGCAGCACGCCCGCCTCCTCGTACGTCTCCCGTACGGCCGCGCAGACGATCGCCTGGGCCGTCGTCTCGTCGACGCCGAGCCGGTCCGCCCACCACGCGCGCGTGGGGCCCGCCCAGCGGACCTGGTGGTCGTCCCGGGGGTCGACGCCGCCGCCCGGATACGCGTACGCGCCCGAGGCGAAGGCCATGGAGGCGCGTCTGCGCAGCATGTGGACGGCGGGGCCGGTGCCGGTGTCCTTCAGGAGCATGACGGTGGCCGCGCGCTTCGGGGTAACCGGGGTGAGGGTGCCGGCCGCGAGTGCGCGGATGCGGTCCGGCCACTCCGGGGGGTACCACTGACCGTTCGCCATGGGCGCGAGGCTATCCCGTGACGGGCGGATGTTCGAGTGGCCCTGGGGGCGGATTCCGCAGCTAGGACACCCTCTAGGCGAGCTCCACCTGGATCTCGACCTCCACCGGTGCGTCCAGCGGCAGCACCGCCACGCCCACCGCGCTGCGCGCGTGCACGCCCTTGTCGCCGAGGACCTCGCCGAGCAGCTCGCTGGCGCCGTTCAGCACCGCGGGCTGGCCCGTGAAGTCGGAGGCCGAGGCCACGAAGCCGACGACCTTCACCACGCGCGCGATGCGGTCCAGGTCACCGGCGACGGACTTGACGGCGGCCAGGGCGTTCAGCGCACACGTGCGTGCCAGCTCCTTGGCCTCCTCCGGGGTGACCTCCGCACCGACCTTGCCGGTGACCGGAAGCTTGCCGTCCACCATCGGGAGCTGCCCGGCGGTGTAGACGTACGGCCCGGACTGCACGGCCGGCTGGTACGCGGCGAGCGGCGGGACGACGTCGGGCAGGGTCAGGCCGAGCTCGGCCAGCTTCGCCTCGACGGCGCTCATCACTGCTTCTCCCGCTTCAGGTAGGCCACGAGCTGCTCGGGGTTGTTCGGCCCGGGCACGACCTGGACGAGCTCCCAGCCGTCCTCGCCCCAGGTGTCCAGAATCTGCTTCGTGGCGTGGACGAGCAGCGGCACGGTTGCGTATTCCCACTTGGTCATGCGGCCGACTCTAGCCGCTGCCGGAGAGGGGTCACGCAGCCGACCACGCCCCCGGTCGTCCGCCCGCCTCGGCGGCGGTTATCCACAGCCTCCCGCGTAGCCCGGGCACGGACTGGTTAGGCTCGAATACGTGAGCAGGCTCCAGGTCGTCAGCGGCAAGGGCGGTACCGGCAAGACCACGGTGGCCGCGGCCCTAGCGCTGGCCCTGGCCACGGAGGGGAAGCGGACGCTTCTCGTCGAGGTCGAGGGCCGTCAGGGCATCGCGCAGCTCTTCGAAACGGAAGCGCTGCCTTATGAGGAACGGAAGATCGCCGTCGCTCCCGGGGGCGGGGAGGTGTACGCGCTTGCCATCGACCCCGAACTGGCCCTTCTGGACTACCTCCAGATGTTCTACAAGCTGGGCGGCGCCGGACGGGCCTTGAGAAAGCTCGGCGCGATCGACTTCGCCACCACCATCGCGCCCGGGCTGAGAGACGTACTCCTGACCGGCAAGGCGTGCGAGGCGGTGCGGCGCAAGGAGCGCAGCGGGCGGTTCGCGTACGACTACGTCGTCATGGACGCCCCGCCCACCGGGCGCATCACGCGCTTCCTGAACGTCAACGACGAGGTCGCCGACCTCGCCAAGATCGGCCCGATACACAATCAGGCCCAAGCGGTCATGCGGGTGCTGAAGTCGCCGGAAACGGCCGTGCACCTGGTGACGCTGCTGGAGGAGATGCCCGTCCAGGAAACGGTGGACGGCATCGCCGAGCTGCGGTCGGCGCGGCTGCCGGTGGGGCGGATCATCGTGAACATGGTGCGGCCGGAGGTGTTGGACGCGGCCGACCTGGAACTCGTCCGGACGGTCCCGCGTTCCACGGTTGCGCGGTCGCTGTCGTCCGCCGGGCTCGGCGGGGCGAGGCGCGGCGGGCGCGCGGAGCGGCTGGTGGATCCGTTGCTCACGCAGGCCGAGGAGTACGCCGAGCGGTACACGCTGGAGCACGAGCAGCGTGCGGTGCTCACCGAGCTGGGCCTGCCGCTGCACGAACTGCCGCTGTTCGCCGAGGGCATGGACCTGGCGGGGCTGTACGAGCTGGCCCGCGAGCTGCGCGAGCAGGGGGTGTCATGAGCCGGGCAGGCCGCGGCGCCCGGAACAGCACACAGGCAAAGCCCGTCATGAGTCGGAAGCAGGGGATGTCATGAGTCGTCCGGACCCGGCCCACACCCACGACCCGGCCCGCCACCACCTGGCCCCCACGCGCGTGCTCGACGTCGACCCGCTGCTGGAGGACCCGAAGACCCGCATCGTGGTGTGCTGCGGTTCGGGCGGGGTCGGCAAGACCACGACCGCGGCGGCCATGGGGCTGCGCGCGGCCGAGCGGGGCCGCAAGGTGGTCGTGCTCACCATCGACCCGGCCCGCCGGCTCGCCCAGTCCATGGGCATCGACTCCCTCGACAACACCCCGCGCCGGGTGAAGGGCATCGACGACTCCGCGGGCGGCGAGCTGCACGCGATGATGCTCGACATGAAGCGCACCTTCGACGAGATCGTCGAGGCGCACGCGGACCCCGAGCGGGCCGCCGCGATCCTGGGCAACCCCTTCTACCAGTCGCTCTCGGCGGGCTTCGCGGGCACGCAGGAGTACATGGCGATGGAGAAGCTCGGGCAGCTGCGGGCCCGGGACGAGTGGGACCTGATCGTCGTCGACACCCCGCCGTCCCGCTCGGCGCTGGACTTCCTGGACGCGCCCAAGCGGCTCGGGTCGTTCCTGGACGGACGGCTGATCCGGCTGCTGACGGCGCCGGCGAAGCTGGGCGGCCGCGCCGGGATGAAATTCCTGAACGTCGGGATGTCGATGATGACCGGCACCCTCGGCAAACTGCTCGGCGGTCAGCTCCTCAAGGACGTCCAGACGTTCGTGTCCGCGATGGACACGACGTTCGGCGGGTTCCGCACCCGCGCGGACGCCACGTACAAGCTGCTCCAGGCGCCCGGCACGGCGTTCCTCGTGGTCGCGGCCCCGGAGCGGGACGCGCTGCGCGAGGCCGCGTACTTCGTGGAGCGGCTGGCCGCGGAGGACATGCCGCTCGCCGGGCTGGTGCTCAACCGGGTCCACGGCAGCGCCGCCGACCGGCTGTCGGCCGAGCGGGCGCTCGCCGCCGCGGAAAATCTTGAAGAGCCCCGCATTGTGGATCAGGAGGGCGGGAAAGAAGGACTTCGTAACTCCCCCGACACGTACGACAGTTCAGACTCTCCCACACCCGAAACACCAGCTCCGGCTGTTGCTCCGGCTTCTGACGGTGGCTCCCCCGCCGAGGACGTCGAGAACACCGAGCGGTCCGTCGACCAGCTCGCGGCAGGCCTGCTGAGGCTGCACGCCGAACGTATGCAGTTGCTCTCCCGTGAGCAGCGCACGCGTGACCGCTTCACCGCGCTCCACCCCGAGGTGGCCGTGACGGAAGTGGGCGCGCTGCCCGGCGATGTCCATGACCTCGCTGGGCTGCGCGACATCGGCGACCGGCTCGCGGCGAACGAGCGCGAACTGCCCGAGACCGAGCTGCCCGTGGCGGGCACCCGGCCCGAGGCGAGTGCCTGAGCGCCACGCTGGTGCGCCTGAGCAGCACGCACGTGCCTGCGGGCGGCCCGGCGCTGCCGACAGGCCTGTCTCCGTGAGGGGCGTGAGTCCCGACCTGAGCTCCGAGGAGCCGCCGGAGGGACCCTCTCAGCTCACCGCCGCGTAGTTCTCGTAGACCGCGTCGTCATCGAGGGGCACGACCCCCGTACCGCGCTCGTACTCCGAGCGCGCGGTCTCCAGCAGCCGGCGCCAGGAGGTCACCGTCGGCCGCCTGCGCAGCAGTGCGCGGCGCTCGCGCTCCGTCATGCCTCCCCACACGCCGAACTCGACGCGGTTGTCCAGCGCGTCGGCCAGGCACTCCGTGCGCACCGGGCATCCGGTGCACACCGCCTTGGCCCTGTTCTGCGCTGCTCCTTGAACGAACAGTTCATCCGGATCGGTAGTGCGGCAGGCCGCCTGCGCACTCCAGTCGGTTACCCAGCCCATACCGGCGCCGTCCTCTCCCGAATCGAGGCTCCCCCACGGCGGCAGCGGCATATTCACCGCCGCCAGTTGAGGACGTTACGGAAGGTGGGCACAGTGCAACACCCCCAGCGGGCCCAATCTTGAATGGTCCGAACGGACTATGGGTAAGCGGCAGATCACCCGGGGGAGTGAGCTGGCGACATACGTAACTTTCCCGACAAACCGGGACAGTTAGCCTGCGTCACAACGGACGCCGTGTGACACACAAGGCGGATTCGGACACGACCCCACCAAAAAAGTTGGGGAACACCCGGAACGATTCGGGGTCGCCGGACGTATTGATACGTGGCCTCACTGCTGTGACAGTTGAGAGCAGCTTAGGCCAAGGCCTATACGCCTGTCCGGCGAATGAGAACGTAGGCTGCCCTCATGCCAAAGAAGCGCTCGGGCGGTGGTCTGTCACCCACGCAGCAGGCCGCCAAGTTCCTCGGTGTCAGTGTTCTCGCGGGAGCCGTGCTGGCCGGTATCGCGCTGCCCGCGGTGGGCGCGCTGGGGCTGGCGGCAAAGGGATCGGTCGAGAGCTTCGACGAGCTCCCGGCCAACATGAAGACCCCGCCCCTGAGCCAGCGCACCACGATCCTCGACGCCGACGGCGGCCAGATCGCCACGGTCTACTCGCGCGACCGCACGGTGGTCCCCCTCAAGGACGTCTCGCCGTACATGCAGAAGGCGATCGTCGCGATCGAGGACTCGCGCTTCTACCAGCACGGCGCGGTCGACCTGAAGGGCGTCCTGCGCGCCCTCAACAAGAACGCGCGCAGCGGTGAGGTCGCCCAGGGCGCCTCGACCCTGACGCAGCAGTACGTGAAGAACGTCTTCGTCGAGGAGGCCGGCGACGACCCGACGAAGGTCGCGCAGGCCACCCAGCAGACCATCGGCCGCAAGATCCGCGAACTGAAGTACGCGCTCCAGGTCGAGGAGGAGCTCGGGAAGAAGAAGATCCTCGAGAACTACCTGAACATCACGTTCTTCGGCCAGCAGGCCTACGGCGTCGAGGCCGCGGCCCAGCGTTACTTCTCCAAGTCCGCCAAGGACCTCAACGTCCAGGAGGCGGCCCTCCTCGCCGGCATCGTCCAGTCGCCCAGCCGGTACGACCCGGTCAACGACGAGGCGGAGGCCATCAAGCGCCGCAACATCGTGCTCCGGCGCATGGCCGACGTCGGCGACATCTCCCGGGCACAGGCCGCCGAGGCGATGAAGGCGCCGCTGGGCCTGAAGGTCAGCAAGCCCAGGAACGGCTGCATCACGGCGGCCAAGGGCGCGGGCTTCTTCTGCGACTACGTACGCGAGGTCTTCCTGAACGACCCGGTCTTCGGCAAGACCAAGGAGGAGCGGGCGAAGGTCTGGAACCAGGGCGGCCTCACCATCCGCACCACCATGGACCCGCAGGCCCAGGACGCGGCACAGAAGTCCATCAAGGACCACGTCTACAAGAGCGACGAGGTGGCCACCGCCGCCTCCCTCGTCCAGCCCGGCACCGGCAAGATCCTTGCCATGGGCCAGTCCCGTCCGTACGGCTTCAAGAAGAACGAGACGCAGATCAACCTCTCCGTCGACCAGTCGATGGGCGGCGGCATGGGCTACCAGCCCGGTTCGACGTTCAAGCCGATCGTGGCCGCCGCGGCCCTCGAGGACGGCATGCCGGCGAACAAGGTGTACTCGTCGCCGTACCAGATGGCGTACCCGAGCCCGGTCTCGGTGTGCGACGGCAAGAGGTGGGTGAACGACCCCGACGACCCGGCCAAGCTCGAGAACGAGAACGAGTCCGAGGTCGGCCCGTACGACATGAAGGAAGCGACCGCCAAGTCGGTCAACACCTACTACGTGCAGATGATCAGCGACATCGGCATCTGCCCGGTCACGACGATGGCGAAGAAGATGGGCGTCGTGCGGGCCGACGGTGACAAGATGCCCCAGGTGCCCTCCATCGCCCTCGGCACCCAGGAGATGTCCCCGCTGACCATGGCGAACGCGTACGCGACCTTCGCCTCGCGCGGGATGCACTGCACGCCGGTCGCCATCGAGTCGGTCACCCAGCGCGTCGGCGACCAGACGAAGTCGCTCCAGGTCCCGAAGTCGACCTGCTCGCGTGCGATGTCGGAGAAGACCGCCGACACCATCAACGCGCTGCTGCGGGGCGTCGTCGAGGACGGTACGGGTAAGAAGGCCGGTCTCGGCAGCCGCCCCAGCGCCGGTAAAACCGGTACGACGGACGAGCGCTACGCGGCCTGGTTCGTGGGTTACACGCCGAACATGGCCGGCGCGGTGTGGGTCGGCGACCCGGCACACAAGCGGAAGATGACCAACATCACCATCGGCGGCCGGTCGTACGGCAAGGTCTTCGGTGGTGAGGTCCCCGGCCCGATCTGGGGCGACATGATGAACGGCGCGCTGGAGGGCAAGCCCGTCGAGAACTTCAACACCGTCCACATCCCCGACGGCGTCGACCGGGACCGCGGTGACGGGAACGGCGACGACGAGGGCCGTGACGACGGGGACAACGGCAACGGCCTCATCGGCGGCCTGGTCGGCGGCAACAACGGCGGCGGAGGCGGCGACCCCTTCCCGACACCTTCCTTCTCCATTCCCGAGGGCTTCTTCCGAGGCCAGGACAACGGGGGCGGGAACGGCAACGGCAACGGCGGGCGGTTCGGCTGAGCCGTCGGCCTGACCGAACCAGGGCGTGACCGAACTAGGGGCGGCCCCCTCTCCCGAAAGGGAAGAGGGGGCCGCCCCTAGTCGGTCCGGCCGAAGGGCCGGTCAGCCGGCCAGCAGCTTCTTCACCGCGGCGGCGACGCGGCCGCCCTCGGCCTGGCCGGCCACCTTCGGGTTCACGATCTTCATGACGGCGCCCATGGCCCGCGGCCCCTCGGCACCGGCGGCCCTGGCCTCCTCGACGGCCTGGGCCACGATCTGCTGGAGCTCCTCGTCGGACAGCTGCTTGGGCAGGTACTCGGCGAGCACCTCGCCCTCCGCCTTCTCCCGCTCGGCCTGCTCGGCACGACCACCCTGCGCGAAGGCCTCGGCCGCCTCACGCCGCTTCTTCGCCTCGCGGGTGATCACCTTCTGCACCTCGTCGTCGGAGAGCTCGCGCTTCTCCTTGCCCGCGACCTCCTCCTTGGTGATCGCGGCGAGCGTCAGCCGGAGCGTCGAGGAGCGGAGCTCGTCGCGCTCCTTGATCGCGGCGTTGAGGTCTTCCTGAAGCTTCGACTTGAGCGTGGTCATGGGGTTGATTGTCGCAGGTACGGACGGAAAGGCGCCCGTTGATTTGTGGGGCGGCGGTTCAAGAGATGGTGCGAGGGACGGTTCAAGGGCGGGGGCCGTCAGGGGCTTTCGGGCACCGCCGGGCGCAGGCGACCGGCGCGGTCTGACACGATGGCCGTATGCGTGCGCGATACGGAGTGCCCCTGGGAATCGCGGCGGCTGGTGCCGCCGGTCTGTTGTACGCGGCGGGCTTCGAGGCCCGCTCCTTCCGCCTCCGCCGGGTCACGGTCCCGGTCCTGCCCTCGGGCATGCGCCCCCTGCGCGTGTTGCAGGTCTCCGACATCCACATGGTCAGCGGTCAGCGCAAGAAGCAGCGCTGGCTGCGCTCCCTGGCGGGCCTGCGCCCCGACCTCGTGATCAACACGGGTGACAACCTCTCGGACCCGGAGGGCGTCCCGGAGGTCCTGGACGCGCTCGGCCCCCTGATGGAGTTCCCGGGCGCGTACGTCTTCGGTTCCAACGACTACTACGGCCCCAAGCTCCGCAACCCCGCCCGGTACCTGTTCGAAAAGGCTCAGGGCCGCCACGGCCTGAACGGCAACCCGCCGGCCGTCGGCGTGGTGCACAACCCGTGGGAGGACCTGCGGGACGCCTTCGACGCGGCGGGCTGGCTGAACCTGACCAACACGCGCGACACGCTCAAGATCGAGGGCGTCTCGGTGGAGCTGACGGGCCTGGACGATCCGCACATCAAGCGCGACCGCTACGACCAGGTGGCCGGCGGCCCCTCGGATTCCGTCGACTTCTCCATGGGCGTGGTCCACGCGCCGTACCTGCGCACCCTGGACGCCTTCACGGCCGACGCCTACCCCTTGATCCTGGCCGGCCACACCCACGGCGGCCAGCTGTGCATCCCCTTCTACGGCGCCCTGGTCACCAACTGCGACCTGGACACGGACCGCGTGAAGGGCCTGTCCACGCACACGGCGGAGGGCCGTACGGCGTACCTGCACGTCTCGGCGGGCTGCGGCACGAACCGCTACACACCGGTACGGTTCGCGTGCCCGCCGGAGGCGACGTTGCTGACGTTGGTGGGGCGGGAGTAGCGGGGAGTCACTGCCGCAGGCAGGGGACCGTGGGACATGGTGGGAGACGGTGGGAGCCCGTTGAGCCACACAGCCCGCCCAAATAGCCCCCTATATCCGCTTCTGCCGACGTGGGGGCATGATCGCCCCGACACCCAGGGACATACCGGATCTCCCCGCGATGCCAGGCAAGCCCGCGCTGAAGCCCTCCCCCGTCCCCGCCACGGCCGTCGTCGCCCCGGTCCCCCGTCCGGCGGCCGCGGCCTTCCGCCTGCTGGTCGCCCTGGCGGCGGCCGGCGGCGTGACGCTCGACGTACTCCTGGGCGACCCGTCCCGGGCCCTGGGCTACTTCGCGATCCAGAGCAACATCCTGCTCGCGCTGGTCATGGCCCTCTCGGCCCGCCGCGCGTGGACGGCCAGCCGCCCGCTACCAGGAGCCGTACTGGGCGCGACCCTGCTCTACGTCGCCATCGCGGCCCTGGTGCACCACCTGCTCCTGATGAACGAGGCGAGCCCCTTCTCCCTCACGGGCGAGGCCGCCGCCGCTCCGACGGGCTGGCAGGCCGTCGCCCACCACACCCTCCACACGCTGACCCCGATCGCGGCCGTACTGGACTGGCTCCTGCTCACGGCCCCAGGCCGCCTGCACCTGCGTCGGGCCAGCACCTGGCTCCTCCATCCCCTGGCCTGCCTGGCCTTCTCCCTCACCCGAGGCGAACTGCTCCTCCCGGGCACCCCCGACCGGTACCTCTACCCCTTCCTGGACGTCGACCAGGACGGCTACAAGAAGGTCCTCGGCAACGCCCTCCTCCTCGGCCTCTCCTTCTACGCCCTCGCGATCCTCGTGGCCCTCGACCACGCCCGCCCGAACCGCCTCCGCCACCGCTGGAAAACCGGATTTCGTCTCTAGCCACCAGTGGGCTAAAGTAAACGTCGTCGCCGCGACAGCAGCGACATCGGGGTGTAGCGCAGCTTGGCAGCGCGCTTCGTTCGGGACGAAGAGGTCGTGGGTTCAAATCCCGCCACCCCGACAGTGAAATACCAGGTCAGGGGCCTGATCCAGTGAGTGGATCAGGCCCCTGAGTGGTTCCTGGAGATCGTTTGGGAGAATTCTGGGAGAAGATCTTGGTCGGCGGTCTCCCAGGTCATTGCGCCTCTGACAGCTGCTCCGTAGCGCAGCCAGCCCGCAAGACCTATGCGTTCGCCAACAGGGCCCCGGAAGGCGGCAAGAGAGTAGGTCCGACCGGGCCCGCATGCCCGCTATTCCCGCGCCTCGCGATCCCGCCGATCCGCGTCCTTACACTGCACATCCCAGGCTGCTGGCCTGTCGGAGCCCTGCCATAGCCTAGGCACACGGCCATGCGCAACGATGAACGCGACTTGCTGCAGCTGATCGCCCAGTCTCCCAAGCCGGTAGCGATGTCCGACTACTTCCCCGTCCTCAACCCCGCCGAGCCCGGAATGGACGAGAACCACCCCGGTCACGAGGCATGGGCCGAGCGACAGATGGCCTGGTACGGCGTCTCTGCTGAGCTGTGGAAGAAGGGCCTCGTCCACGTCGTCACGTCCGCCGACGGAAGTCACCCCGACCTTGTCGAACCCACGGACGCCGGTCGCGCCGCACTGGCGTGACGTGGGAAACCAGCGGGACATAGCCGTCGTTCCGACACCACGCCGGATGCATGACCTGTCTGCCCCTGCGTTCCTCGAACCAGCTGGATGAAGAGGCGGACGAGTCAGTCGCAGGGGCTGGCCGTCGCCATTCACCGCGGCGGCCGGTATTCAGCCCACGTCTTGGGTGTCTCAGAGACCTTGACTGCGGTCAACTCGGGGAAACGCTCGATCCAGAGGTCGAAGATCCATGCAGCCAGATTCTCGGCCGACGGGGAGATACCCCCCCCCCCATCGCCTCATTCAGGTGACGGTGGTCGAGGGTGTCGTCCATCCATTTCTTGAAGGTGTCGAGCTCGCGGTAGTCGCGGACGAAGCCTGCCTCGGTGAGGTCCTCGCGGCGGGCGGACAGTTCCAGTACGACGACGTAGTTGTGGCCGTGCATGCGGGCGCAGGGGTGCCAGCTCGGCAGCCGGTCGAGGACGTGACTGGCCGAGAAGTGGAACTCCTTGGTGATCGTCAGCATGGCGGCTCCAGTCTGCCACCTGCTGTCAGAACCCCTCGTCGGCCGTCCATCCTGGTCACTGGTCGACACCCTCGCCGTGGAGGATGGCGTTATTGAGGGGGACACGCGTGAGGAACCGGTCGCGCGACAAGTCGTCGGTGACCTGCTCCGCCTTGCGGTCGACCTCACGCCGGGCCCGCTGGAGGAGTGCGGATGCTTCCTCCCGCACGCCGCCGGCGGCCAGCACCACGGCGGAGTGGTACAGAACCTCCTCCGTGCGGAGAGCGGGCATGTCCCCGACCTCGTCCAGGATGCGAACGGCCTGTTGGGCCTGTTCCTGAGCTCCACCCGTGTCGCCTTGCCGGAGCAGGATGCGGCTGCGCAGGGAGTGCGCGGCGATCTCGCTACGGATCATGCCGCTGCGCTGGGTCTCGACACAGGTGACCACAGCCAGGCGGTCGGCCTGATCCAGGAGTTCTCCGGGCTCGGCAGCGGCGAGAAGCAGGATCTCGGCGTACAGATTGCGGACAATGGGGACGAGGTTGGCCAGCCAGGTCCGCTCTGTCTCCGCCCACGCGTCGGCGATCAGTTCCAGGGCCCGGCCGCGCTTCGCCGGCTGCTGGATGAGGAGATGCGCGAGCAACGCCTTGTTGTAGGCGTGCCAGCCGCTGTCGCCCCCGCGGTCGGCCTCGAAGGCGAGGGCTTCGCCCAAGACCTCCTCGGCATCCTCGTACGCGCCGAGGCCCATATGCACCTGTGCCAGGTAGTTGAGCGCTATGGGCAGCTCCGCCTTCAGCGGCTCGTCGCGCAGCCGCTGGACACAGCGGCTCAGCCGGGCCTGGGCCTCGCTGAGGTGTCCGCTGTCGTAGAGGGTGATGCCGAGTTGCATCTCTCCCAGGTTGCGAGCGTGCTGGAGCACCGGATCACTGGTGCCGCCGAGTCGTGGGTCGGAGGCGTACATGCGCTCGGCCTCCCGCAGCTGGGCCAGACCGTCGGCAAGCCGCCGCTTGGACACCTGCCGCCCGTATTCGACGCGGGCCACGAAGAGTGGGACCGGATCGCCGTGCTGCTCGGCCAGCTCCACGGCCGCGCGAAGCTTGTCCAGGGACGGCACCAGACCCTGGGTCGCGAGCAGGGTCTTGCCACGCAGGAGCGTCGTACGGATCGCCAGCTCAGGGCTGCAGCAGCGACTCGCCGCGGCTTCCGCCTCGGCGGCCAGGGCGTCGATGTCCGGCCCGCCGGCCGGCTGGTGCTGGCCGCGCCAGCGCACCTCCGTCAGGGACAGCAGCAGTTCCACGGCCTGGACGAGCCACTGGTCCCGGCTCTCCTCCTGCTGCGGCAGGTCCCGGACCGCCTTGATCACTTCCTCACAGTGCCGCTCCGCCTCGGCGAAGGACAACCCCTCCATCGCGGCGTCCCGGGCCAGCCCGTAGTGCACCTCGGCCGAGGCGAGCAGGCACTCGGTTCCGCCGTTGCGGAGATGGCGGGCGACCTCCAGCCGACGTTCCAGTGGCATCCCGTCCATCGGGCCGGTCGTGAGCGCCGCCGCGATGCGGGCGTGCCGGGACCGCATCTGCTGAGGGGTCTGCTGGTCGTACACCACGCCGCACAGAGCACTGTGCTCGAACCGATAGCAGTCGGATGCGTCCAGGCGTGCCCACCCTGGCGGCTGTGCCGGCAGGATGAGCCGGTGCTGGGCGGCGATGAGCCGCAGCCGCTCCATAACCTCGTCGTGGGGTGCTCCCTTGACGTCGGCGACCGTGCGTGACAGGAACGTCTCGCCCTGGGTCGCTCCGATCATGAGCAGTTCGCGATCCAGTTCGGTGAGCAGCCGGAGTCGTTCTTCCACCACGCGCGAGAGACTGTTGGGCAGTTCGACTGTGGGGCCGGCGTCCGGACGCCATTCCTCCAGACAGAGGGTGACGAAGACGGCGTGGCCGGCGGTCAGCCGACTCAGCTGTTCAGACAACGTCGGCGGGGCTTCCGGGTGCCGGGAGCGCACCAACTCGGCGACCGCGTCGTGCGGCAGGCCGCCCAGCACCCGCCGTCGCAGGAGTCCGTTCTTCGCCCAGTCGTGCAGCAGATCCTCGACCGTGGATTCCGGGCCATCGACGTAGGCCCCGTCCGTGGTGTGGCTGAGCACCAGGCCGAGCGGCTCGCCGGGCAGCCGCCGCAGCAACCGGTCGAGGACCAGCAAGCTGCTGGGATCGCCGTATTGAATGTCGTCGATGAGCACGACGGCGGGCGGACCCTGCCGAACGAGATCCAGCAGAGCGTCCACGATCTGTGCGGCTGCTCCCTGCTGGAAAGGCAGCAGGCTGTCGAACGGCATCGATCCAGAAGCGAGGGAAGCCTCCGCCACTTCCTTGCCGAGGGTGAACAGGGCACCCAGGCCGGGCACCATCGCGGACAGCACCTCAGGAGCAGAGCGGACAACTCCCTGACCGGTGAAGCTCAGGAGCCGACGGAAGACGCCGGGCTGCTTGCCCTCCTGCTCCCGGGCCAGCTGCAGGAGCAGTTCGACAATCGCTCCGTAGTGCAGAGCCGGCCCGATCGACGGCTGACACCGCACGGATACGACACGACAGACGCCCGGCCCGTGAGAGGCGGCGACCTCCGACTCAAACGCCCGCAACAGTGCGGACTTCCCCATACCCGAGACGCTGTCGACCGCGATCGCCCGGCCACCACGCCCTTCGGTCACGTCCGCCCGCAACGAGCGCAGCTCGTCCATGTGCTCCACGCGGTCGACAAACCCGGTCCGCACCACAGCCCCCGTCTCGGTCATCCGTCACGGAACTTCCGTACCCACAACGCTACTTGCCGCCCACGGTAGATCATGTGAAACGCGTCTCCCGGTCGGCTCATCGTGTTGGCTACTGAGGTGGCCAACCACAGACACTGTTTTCGGCCAGCGTCGTGGAGTGTGACGTTCCCGCGCTCAACTTCGGAATGTCGGATGCGACCTGCAGACCTGCCTGAATGCGGGCTTGGCACGCTGTCCTCAAGGGGGCATAGATTGGCTTCAGTTGATCGTCAGGGGGGAAAGTGACAGGGCGGGATCTTCGAACGCTGTTCAGCTCGAACGACCGGAGCATCGCCGCCAGTGAGGCGTTCACGAACCGACAGGCACAGTGGCAAGCGGTGACGGCCTCCCTCGCGGATCACATACGGCACGTGACCCGTATGGACTTCGATGTGGAAGACCTGGAAGCTCCCCGCCGCAACATCCTCGTCTTCCACGGCGTGGGCGGGATAGGCAAGTCCACTCTGTCCCGCAAGATCGAGGCGTCGCTCGCCCACAGCGACCACCGCCCCGCGCAATGGCAGCCGCCGTCCTACCCCGAGGAGCGGACGCTGCCGATCCGCATCGACCTCGCGCGCGCCGCGGGTATGGACTTCGAGCGTGTCATCCTCACCATCCGTCTTGCCATGGCTGCGCTCGGCCGGCCGATGCCCGCCTTCGACCTCGCCCTGCGCCGTTACTGGGAGCACAACCACCCGGGCGAACCGATCGAGGACTATCTGCGCCGGGGCGGGCTGCTGAGCCGCTTCAGCGCCGCTGCGGCTCTGCCTCAGCAGATGCAGTCCGCCCTCAGCGATGTCGCCCAGGCCCTGCTCCTGCCGGGCACCGTCGGGAGCGCGCTCGGGCACGGGGCCGGAGCGCTCATCAAGGCGTTACGCGAGCGGCGCCAGTCCGTGCGCGCCCTTGCTGGCTGCTCGCGCCTGGCCGATCTCCTGGAGGCCGAGCCGGATCTGGAAGCCCTCAGCTTCTACCCGCACCTTCTCGCCTGGGACTTGGCCCAGCTCCCGGCTGACAAGAGCGTACTGCCTGTGATCCTGCTGGACACCTTCGAGGACACCGGCGACCGCACCCACCGCGACCTCGAGCGTCTGCTCCAGCACATCGTGTGGCTGATGCCCAACGCGTTCTTTTTCGTCACAGGACGCAATCGCCTTCAGTGGGCGGAGACGAGCCTGGAGGGGCAACTCGACTGGACCGGACCGAACGCCTGGCCCGGCCTCGTCCCCGATACGGCGCCGACCGGCACAGGTGTATCCGGCCGTCAGATCTTGATCGGCGACTTCTCTCCCGAAGACTGCGAGGACTACCTGGTCCGCAGGCTCAGCCGCGACGGGCAACCGCTGATCACCGAACCGGTCCGCCGGATCATCACCGAGCGCTCCCACGGCCTGCCCCTGTACCTGGACCTGTCGGTCATGCGCTACCTGGAACTACAGCGTGGTAACAGACAGCCGCAGGTCACCGACTTCGACCACGACTTCCCCGCCCTGATCGCCCGCACCCTCAGCGACCTGACCGCTGAGGAACGCCACGTGCTGCGCTCCGTCAGCCTGCTCAACGCGTTCTCCGTGCCCCTGGCCACCCAGGTCGCCGGCATGGACCACGACGCGCCCGCACTACGACTGACCGAGCGCCCTTTCATCCGGGAGTCGTCCTCCGGCGTGTGGCCCTTCCATGTCCACGACCTGATCCGCGCCGCCATTCGCAACGCGGACGACAGCAGTGACGACCGGTGGTCGGAGCAGGACTGGAAGCGCACGGCCCAGCGTGCCTTGCGTGCCCTGGAATCACAGTGGCGCCAGGACCTCCGACGCGACCGCACGGTCCTGGTCGGCTGTCTGCAGCAAGGGCTACTCATCGCACGGGACTTTCGTCTCGATCTCGGCTGGCTCGCTGATGCCGCATTCCAGTACGTGGGAGATTCCATCTGGGAACCGCTGGCACTTCCTGCCACCGACGACACGTCGTCGGGCGGCCTGCAGACTGCCGCGGATGCCCTGGTGGAGACGCTCAGCGCCATCGCCCGCCGCCAGCACGAGCACCGTGAGCGTACGGCCAGGCGGCTCTCGGCCGTCCTGGCGGCGGGGCTGCTCCCCGACGAGCTGGTCGAACTGGCCACGTATTACCTGGCGAAGGCCCAGCGAGACCTCGGGCTGACCGAGGATTCACGCCGTGGCATGCAGCGCGTTGCTTCCGCCGGCGGTCGGCTCGCCTCCGCCGCTCGGCGCGGCTTGGCACACCTGAGCCGATTGTCCGGAGACTTCCCGACGGCGGTCGAAGCCGCAGGAAGGCTGGGCTGGGAGGGGCGGCAGCATCGGGTACTGGGAGACGTGTGGTGGGTGCAAGGTGACATGGAGCGGTCGGTAGCCGCGTACCTGGCAGCCCGAAGCGAAGCCGAGGAGCACGGCGTGGTCGGCGAGACCGCCATGGTGCAGGCGCATCTCGCCTTCGCTGTCTCCTTCGCCGACCCGCTTCGGGCCGCTGACGAACTCGACCTGGCGGAGCGGCTGCTGTCCCACCTCAGCCTGCGCTCCAGCGAGATGACCGCTCGCACTGCCGTGCTCGTGCGCGACGCAGGATTCGCCGCAGACGTGCCCGACCGGGCATCCGTACTGCTCGCAGAAATCGGCGTCTCCGGCATTTCCTACGCCGCGGCCAAACTGCAACTGGCCCTGTGCTTCCACCACGCCGTTCTCGACGCCCAGGGCGACCTCACCACCGCGATCACCCGCCTGCGTGAACTCACGCAGAGCGGCGACTACGCCTACTACGTCGACATCGCGCACTTCATGGCCGGCCTTCCGCTCCCCGAGCACACCGCGCGAGCACGGTGGATCGACGGAGAACGACAGACCCGCGAACGATGGCGCCACCTGGTTACCGCACGTCGCAATCACCTCACCACGGCTCGATAGGTCGCATCGGGCAACGTCGGCACGGCGCCGACGACCCAAGGCCGATGCCGCAGGGCGACGGCGATTGACAGCAGGAAGCTCCGTCTCAAGGGACCTTAGGACCACGGCTCATGGCCGGTCATTACTCAGGATGTCCCCCACAACCTCGCCCCTTCCCACATGCGCAGATCGCTGTTCGACGAGGCACGACTACGATCGCCGGTCATGGACTGGCTGGAGCGCACCGCAAAGCTGAGGCAGTGGAGCAGAAGTGGGAGCCGCGCTCCGCACAAGCCACTGTTGTTCCTGTACGCGCTCGGCCGGTTCCAGCAGGATGCCGACGGTGAACTGCGGTACAGCGCGGTGGAGGAGGATCTGCAGCGCCTGCTGACCGAGTACGGACCGCCCAACAGGACGACGCCCGCCTACCCGTTCCACCATCTGGTGAGCGACGGCGTGTGGGAAGTGCGCACCGACCACGGACCGGGCAGCCCCGGCAGCGGCGTGCGGGAACTGCGGGCCGTCGGGGCCGCGGGGCGGCTGGCGCCGGAGCTACGGGCGGCGCTGCGGCGAGAGCCGTCGCTGCTCGGCCGGATGGCACGGGTCCTCCTCGACCTGCACTTCCCGCCCTCGCTCCACGGCGAACTGTGCGAAGCCGTCGGCCTGGAGCTGGAGCCGACTCAGACCGAACGGCTTTCGGTCGTGCGGAGGCGGCGAGACCCACGGATGCGGGAGCTGGTCCTGACGGCCTACGAGTACCAGTGCGCCTTCTGCGGCTACGACGGCAGGATCGGCACGGTGCCGGTTGGACTGGAGGCCGCGCACGTGCGCTGGTGGGCGTTCGACGGTCCTGACGACATCAATAACGGACTTTGCCTGTGCTCGCTGCACCACAAGCTCTTCGACAAGGGCGTCCTCGGCATCGGTGACAGTCACCGCATCCTGGTCTCGCAGCGCTTCGTCGGACACAGTCCCGCCGCCCGCGAGCACGTCATAGCGCTCGCCGGCCGCCCGCTCATCGGACCTCAACCGGGCGCCCACCCCATTGCGGCGATCCACCGCTCCTGGCACACCACCCAGGTCTTCCACGGCAGCCCACGCCCCGCCACGGCCGCCTGATCGCCGAGCGTCGATCACGTGGCCCACTGGTAAGGAGCGGGATACCAGGAGTATGGTCTCTTGTATGGCGACGAAGAAGGTAACCGTGACGATCCCCGAGGATCTCCTGGACGAGATCCGCGCGGACGCGGCAGAGCGGGGCCTGTCGGCGTACGTCGCCGAAGCGCTGCGCTTCAAACGCGACCGGGACCGGCTCCGGGAACTGGTCGACTGGCTGCAGGAAGAACACGGCCCCGTCACCGACGACGAGCATGCGGCAGCGCTCGACGAGCTGGAGGAACTCGACGCCGAACACGAGCGGCGTCGAGCCACCGGAAAGCACAACGCCGGAGAGGCTGCGTGAAGAAGCGAGCCGGTGAGCACCGACAGCGGCCGCTCCGTGTCTTCGTGCTGGACTGCGAAGCCCTGTCCCTTGCGGTACGCGGCGATCGGAAGATGATCGCCTGGCTCGATCTCGCGGCGCGCGGGGAAGCCGAGGTGGTGACGTCCCCAATGACACTGGTCGAGGCGTACGACGGCAGAACGACCGAACAGCGCTGGGACTGGGTACTGTCCCGGCTCCAGGTCGTCGATATCGGGAAGGCCGAGGCCCGCCAGGCACGCCGGCTGCTGGCCGACGCCAAGTTGCACGGCCACAAGTACGCGATCGACGCAGTGCTCGCCGTCATTGCGCGTCAGCAGAAGGGGCAGGTCACCGTCTTCACCTCGGACGTCGACGACCTGGAGAAGCTGGTCCCGGACACGATCGTCGTCAGGAAGGTGTGACCGGCCCGCTCCGGTCTCAGGTACAGGACGTTGAGGATCCACCGCCAGGCACCCGGATGTGTTGTTCCGAGCTCATGAATCAGTGGCGTGATCGGATGTGCGTAGTCCGGAAGGACTGTCCGAGTACGGTCGTGCGGCGGCCGACATGGCACCGCCGCCCACCGAAGTCCCCCTGGGAGCCGTTTGGGGAGCCAATCCGCTCCCCGAACGCCCGCGAGACCACGCCGGACCGATCCACGCCCACCACTTGACCTGGTAAAACGCCAGCCGCCCAGACAAGATCAGCGCCCGAACCTCATTCGGGACGAAGAGGTCGTGGGTTCAAATCCCGCCACCCCGACAGTGAAGTAGCCAGGTCAGGGGCCTGATCCGCATCGCGGGTCGGGCCCCTGAGTGGTTGTGGGGGCCGTTTGGGAGCCAAGTTCGGAATCCGGCTCCCGGCAGGCTCCCAGACAAGTGATCACGAGCCGTCGACACAAGCCTCAGCCAGTGGCCCTCACCCGCACCGACGTGGCCCTCCCCGGCGGGCTCGTCTACGCCGCGGCGGACGGCGCCCGCCTCTGCTTCCCCCCTCCCGGCCCCGGACACGAACGAACCGGTCCGGCCGGAGACCCGCGGCTCCCGACTCGTGTCGGCCTGGGACGACGACGTGGACGGCGCGATCCGCACAACCGACCCCGACACCGGCCTGACCCACGTCTTCCACGTGCCGGCTGCAGACCTGCCCGGCGGCTTCAGCACCCCTACCGCCCGATGAGAGCGGGGGCGGGACGGGTGGGAGTGGTACGGCGAACGTGCCTGGGAGCAGCTCGAAGCCGAGCAACCCGAGCGCGGGGTTCTGACCTTCTCCGGCGAAAGCCTGCAGGTACCCCAGCTGGGCTGTCCACAGGAGGCCGCATCACACCAGCCGGCTTTGGCAGCGACGACGTTCCCTGCCATGCCGCTTGCTGACGACAGCGCCGCCGAGCCGCTCAGGCGGAGGTTTCCTGGCCGCCCATGAGCTCCTGGATCGCGGCCAGGATCCCCTCCACCGTGCCGGATTCGGCTACCAGGGCGGACAGAGGAACCGACGGCCAGCCCTTGTAGCCCTTCTCCCGCTGCATCTCCAGCTTCTTCTCCAGTTCGTAAACGGTCGGCAGAGATCCCGCGAACGCCGCCGCACGATCGCGACCGAGGTGGTGAGTGATCGATCCGAAGTTGAATGCGAGTTCCTCCTTCGCGGGGGTGTCGTACAGCGACAGCGTCCAGATCGGCACCTGCCGACCGGCGACGGGGTAGTAGGCGGACATGCTCGGGTACTTGGCCGTTCCGCCCTCCAGCCGGCCCTGGGATGCCGCATGATCGAGCAGTGCGGTGGCGGTCCGCCGTGGTTCCGGGGCGAGGCGGGTCCGTAGCACCGCGTCCATGTCGGCACGTGTGGTCCGCTGCGTGGTGCGGCGGCCGGAGGGGGACTTCGCGGCCGTGGCGACCTCCCCGTGGATGCGTGGGACGAGGACGCGGAGGTCTCCGTCGCCTCGGTACTGGGTCAGCTCGACGGCGTACACGTCGGTCTGCCGCATCTGCCGGTTCAGGAACTCGACGATCGCCCTCAGCTCGAGCGGGATGCGGTCCGCGACGAACAGCAGGCGCATCTGGCCTGCGGCCAGCCGTTCCTCGACCGTCGTCCAGAACTCCTCGGGGGAGCGGTCGCCGAGGAGTTCCCCGTACGCCTCCTCCAGCGATCGGCCGTCCGCGACGCAGGTCTCCTCGAAAGAGCGCTGAAGCAGCGGCCCGGGCCAGTAGCGCGCTCCGTTCGCCGCGTAGTCCAGCATCTGGCCCACCACCTCGCGCCGGATGCGCGTATCGCTCGCCCGCTTGACCTCCACCAGCGTCGGCACGCCGTCGGTGTCGACGAAGAGATGGTCCAGCCAGTACGCCGGACCGCTCTCCGCGCTCGTCGGAACACCCATCTCACGTGCCACCAACACCAGCCGCAACGGCTGACCATCCGTCAGCGAGCCGAAATCCAGCACGCGAGGGTGGAGTGCGAGGAGCTCCTGGAACTCCTCCTCGGTCTTGAACGCGGCCGGCTCCAGAGCCTGCAGATCGCTGCCTAGAACGAATACCGGCTGATCAGTCACTTGCTTCCCCACCTCTGTGATCCCGCGACGTAGTCAGTGATCGCTTCGGCATCGATTGATACCGGAAGTCACTGACAACAGCGCCCCCGGCGCCCGCGCTGAACGAGCTCCGGTGGAGCGCTCGACGCCGCGAACCGCGGCGTCCTCGAAGAGCTGCTTCGGCTTCATTGCACCCCGTGGTGTATGCCCACGTCAGTAGCGTTGGAGCGAAGTTGCAGGCGGCCGACCCCAGGAGTCGGAAGCCGGCTCGGCCGAAGACCTCACCCTCCTGCGGGGTCGGTCAATTCCCGTACGCCCGCTTCCAGCGCGCTCGGTGGCGGGGGTCGCCCTGCCCTTGGCCGTTCACCTCGCTCAGGGACAGCAGGGAGGCCCCGTTGTTCCACAGCCCGAGGTGGTCCCGGTGCACGGCGAGGATTCCGTGCTGCAGCGCGAACTTCTCTGAGGGGCGGCTGAATCGCGTAGTCGTCACGAACACGGCCAAGTCGGCCCCGAAGTGCACCTTGGCGCCGAGCAGATCGCGCAGCTCACGGCTCGCGATCGTGCTGCTTGGGGCGTAGCGCTTGCACTGGATCACCACGCTTCGACCGTCCGGGAGGCGGCCGACGACGTCAGCGCCGTTGTCGTTCGCGCCGCCCACTCGCCGGACGTCCCTGCACCCGTCCCGTCGGCAGAGGGCTGCGACCAGTTCCTCGAATTCGGTGCCGGTCATCGCGTCCACTTCGGCCAGTGTCCGATGACCGGCCTTCACCGCGTCTTCCTGCCGCCACAGACGGTCCCGGCCGCGCACGAGCCGGTCCGTACGCCACAGCCACCAGCCTGCCGCTCCGACGCCGCCGAGGATCACTGCCCCAGTGATGTACGGCCACACGACCGACCAGAACACCGCCAGCAAGACCAGTACCAGGCCACCGCCGGCTGCAACCGCCTTCAGCCGTGCGGCCCGCCGCCTGCGAGCAGCAGCACCCCGTACACGCCCAGCCATGATCGAAGCTCCTCCCCCGGGTCCGTGAAGGGAAGTATGAACAGCCTGAGGCAGCGCGAGAAGGGCGCGAGTCGGCCATGGCCGGATCGGAGTGCCACACGCTGGCGTCAGGCGCCGACCCTCGCGGCTACCCCATCTCGGCCATCACACCGCGGGAAGGAGGGAGATGTTGGCGGAAGTGCTCCCGCGGAGTCGGCGACAGGTTCCTCAACATGGCACCGACCCAAGAGGGCCCGGGGCACCGGTCGTGCTTGATCTACAGCGCGATGGTCTGCCCCTTCCTCTAAGGCCCGGAAGCCCGCTGCGGACAAGGCGGTCACTGTCAATAACTGCGTTGCCCGGTCCGGCACTTACGTCTACGCCAAGGTCAAGGTGGGCTGGGCCGCTCCCCGTGGTACTCCGGGACGGACCTGTCGGAGACCTTCGACAGCGCCCACTCAAGAAGAAGGTCGGCGGCAAGAGCGCGTACACCGACGGTGCCCTGCGTCTCAACTGGGACGAGGACGGCAAGGGCGTCCGCACCTACGGCTTCAAGACCGGCCGCTCGGTCTGAGGACCCTGCGCCATCGGGCCCGGCCGTCGGCCGGGACCGGTCCCGTGGTCGGTGTGGTGCCATGCCCGTATGGGCGCGGAGCGAGTGCTGATACTGCATCAGGGGAACGACCTCGACGTCGGTGAGATCCAGGAGATCGTCGACTCGATCGAGAGGGATTCCGGTGACGGCCTCACCGGGACGCGGGTGACCACCTATCCGGCGGCCGAGCCGACCGAGTCGGTGGCCCACGCCCTCGTGCTCCGGCTGGAGAGGGACGGTGAGGTCACGCCCGATGCGTTGTCCCGTACGGGCACGTACGCGTACGAGGTGTCCGGCGGGCGGGCGGTCGTGGCCGTGGTCGTGTGGGCCGGCGAGGTCAGCCCCTGGGTACGGCGGGTCGTCCCCCAGCACATGGTCAGGGTCGAGGCCACCGGAATGGCCCTGACCCGGCGGCCGGGGTGGAAGCGGCTGGCGGGCGAGGACGCGCTGGCGTTCGTCGCCGGGGCCCGGGACGGGGAAGGGCGGCGGTTCGGTGACGACCTGCACGTGGTCGTGAGCCTCCTGCCCAGCACGAAGCCGCGGCGGATCCGGCGGCTCATGCCCGGCGGATACCTCCAGTGGGTGGACGGCGTGTTCCGCCGCGCCGGCGCGTCACTCGGCCGCATCGACGTCGCGCACTGGCTCGTGTGCGTGGACGGGCCGGCGCGCGTCCTACATCTCGCCTATCTCTCCGCCGACCGGAACGTGATGCCGTTGCTGCCGTGGGAGGTGCTGTCCCGTGCCGAGAAGCGCGGGGGAAAGAAACTGACCTGAGGCGTCGGCGGACGAGTGCGTGCTCCTGCGGGGCGATGTGACGACGTCGCGGTACCGGGTCATTCACAACAGCATTCAACGACCGCGGCGGTCTTCATCAGGTTCATCGCGGTCTGCTAGGACAGCACCCCCGCCAGCGTTCCCGCCAGCGTGAGCGTGAGGAAGACCGCGCCCCAGGCCATCGCCCGGCGGATGCAGCGGTACTTGATCCAGGCGGTGCGGGACAGGATCTCCAGCTGGGTCGCGTCACCGGAGGAGGGTGCCTGGGAGGGGTGCCGGGGGGAGACGGCCAGGCCGAGGAGGACGAGGGACGGGGCGCAGGCGGCGCAGCCGGCCCAGACCAGGAGCTGTGGGATGACGGCGTACTGGCCGGGCGCTATGAGGCCGCCGGCGATCGCGCCGAGCAGGGCGGTCAGGGCCGCGCCCAGGGTCGCCAGCGTCAGTCCGGCCTTGCTGTCGGCCTTCGCGAGTCGCTCGCGGGCCTCGGTCAGAAGGTCCCGGGTGAGTTCCGCCGCGCGGTCAGTCTGCGTCCCGGTCCCGGTCCCGGTCCCCGTCTCGCCGCTCTGTGTGGTCATACCTCCCCCTCGCTCATCAGCGGCATTCCCGAGTACCCGGAAGTGGCTCTTCTAGTACGCGGAGTACGCGCACTACACGTAGTACGCGGGTCTCAGTTGTTCCACGTCTCGTCGTACGGGTCGGCCGGTGCCGGTACCGGCCGGGCGCTGGTGACCTCGAGGTACGGGATCGGGCCGTCGTTGACCGGGTCCTTGGTCCGGCGGGGTGTGTACCGGCCGGTGATCTCCAGCCAGGTGTCCGGGCTCAGGACCGGGGGGATGTTGCCGGTCAGGGCGATCTTGACCGGCTGGGCGTCCGCCGCGCAGCAGTTGAGGCCCATGCGGACCAGGTAAGGGCTGCCCGCCCGGTCCAGGGTGACGAAACCGGTGATCTTCAGCTCGCGGTCGCGGAGAGAGCGGCCGTCGTCGTAGACCGCGCGGCCGGCGTAGTCGGCCACGCCGAGCCGGAGGGGTTCACCTGCGGGGAGGTCCGGGAAGCCGAAGGGCTTGGTCAGGGCCGTGCCCGTGTGGGCCGCGCTGTAGGAGCCCAGGGCCGGCGGGGCGACCAGGATCAGGGCGAGGACGGGGAGGGCGAGGAGCCAGGAGATACGGGGCTCGTGGTGGTGCTGTCGCGCGGGTGCGCGGCGGCGTTCGTACCAGAGCGTCGCCGCCGCCGTAACGATCAGCACCACGCCCGCCAGCAGGACCAGCGGGCGCAGGCCCGCCTTGACGTAGCGCAGGTAGAGGTCCGTCAGGCCGGCGTGCAGGAGTGTCGCGCCGAGCAGGAAGAGGAGGGCCGTCTGGGCCAGGCGGTTCACAGCAGGACCGTTCCGGTCAGGGCCGACACGACGACGGCCAGGGCGAACGTCGCCGGGGCGAAGCGCAGGGCGAAGGCACGGCCGAAGGTGCCCGCCTGCATCGCGAAGAGCTTCAGGTCGATCATCGGCCCCACGACCAGGAACGTCAGACGGGCCGTCAGCGAGAACTGGGTCAGGGACGCCGCCACGAACGCGTCCGCCTCCGAGCAGATGGACAGCAGGACGGCGAGCACCGCGAGGGCCAGCACCGAGAGCACCGGATTCCCGGCCGCCGCGCGCAGCCACTCCTCCGGCACCACCGCCTTCAGCGTCGCCGCGGCCATCGCACCGACCACCAGGAAACCGCCGGCGTGCATCACGTCGTGGCGCACCGAGCCCCAGAAGGCCGCCCCCTTGCCCCGGCCGTCGTACGAGGGTCTGTCGGGCGGGCGCAGCCAGTCCGTGCGGCCGAGGCGGTGCCAGAGCCAGCCCATCGCGCAGGCCACCAGCAGGCTCGCGACGAAGCGGGCCAGGACCATCTCCGGGGCGCCGGGGAAGGCGACGGCCGTCGCCGTCAGGACGATCGGGTTGATGGCGGGCGCCGAGAGGAGGAACGCCAGCGCCGCCGCCGGTGTGACCCCTCGGCGGACCAGCGCCCCGGCCACCGGCACCGACGCGCACTCGCAGCCCGGCAGCACCGCGCCCGCCGCGCCCGCGACCGGGACCGCCAGGGCCGGGCGCTTCGGCAGGGCCCGGGCGAAGAAGGACGGCGGCACGAACACCGCGATCGCCGCCGACAGCAGCACGCCGAGCACCAGGAACGGCAGCGCCTGGACCAGGACCGCGACGAACACGGTCATCCAGCTCTGCATCACCGGTGCGGACAGGGCCCCGCGGATCGGGTCCTGGAGCATCACCGCCGTTAGCAGCAGGAGGGTGAGCAGGAGGGGGGAGTTGAGGTGGCGGGCTTCGTCCGGGTCGGGGCCGAGGTCGTCGGTCTCGTCGGTCTCGTCGACCTTGTCGACCTTGTCGACCTTGTCGACCTTGTCGACCTCTTCGGTCTCCTGCGGAGCGGGTTTCGTGGTGGCCACCGGCCCGGTACCTCCGGTCGTGCGCACGGGCATTGCCTCCCCTTTCGTACGGCCCGTCCACGGCGGGCGTTCAGCCACCGCGGTTCCTTTCTGGAACCAGCCGTCCCGGTGAGGCAGTCTTCTCCCTTGTGGTGAGCGTTCCGAACCAAGGTCTGCCAGGTGATCCGGCCACGCACATGATCGTGTGCGGGGACGACGGACTCGCGCACCGGCTGGCCGCCGAACTCCGCGGTGTGTACGGCGAACAGGTCACGCTCGTGGTGCCGCCCTCGGGGCGCCGGGTGCGGCAGCCGGTGGTCGGACGGGCCCGGGCCGCCTCGGCGGCCCTGCTCGACCGGGTCAGCGCGGCCGTCAACCGGACGGGCGCGGGCGGCGCCGAACCGGCCGCGAACGAGCAGGTCGTGGAGGCCGCCGAGGTCACCGAGGCCGTGCTCACCGACGTGGGCGCCGACCGGGCGGCGGCCCTGGCGCTCGTGTACGACGACGACGAGACCAACATCCGCGCCGCGCTCACCGCCCGCCGGCTCAACCCCCGCCTCAGGCTCGTACTCCGCTTGTACAACCGGCGGTTGGGCCAGCACATCGAGGAACTGCTCGACCAGACGGCGGCGGTGGCCTCCGGCTCGGGGCCCGGCACGGGAGGGCTGGACGCGTCGACGACCGTGCTGTCCGACGCCGACACGGCCGCGCCCGCGCTGGCCGCCACCGCCCTCGTCGGGACCAGCAAGGTCGTCCAGACCGAAGGGCTCGTCCTGCGTGCCGTGGAGCGGCAGCCGCCGCGGCCGGGCGAGGTGGCCGACCCCGGTCTGTGCACCCTGGCGCTGCTGTCCGCGACGAGCAACGACCCGGCCGGCGCGGACGGTTCCGAGAGCAGCGGGGAGCAGGGGCCGCAACTGCTGCCGGACGAGGCGGCGGTGGCGTCGGCGACCGGGCGCGGGACCGTCGTCCTGGAGCAGGTGTCGTACTCCGGGCCGTCCCTGCCCGCCGGGCTGGGCGGTGTGCCGCCGTTCGCCTCACTGTTCTCACGCCGGCTGCGGTGGTCGCTGGCCGGGCTGGTGGGGTGTGTGCTCGCGCTCGCCGTCGCGTTGATGTTCGTGACCGGGGAGCATCCGCTGTACGCCACGTACGTCACGCTCCTCGACCTGTTCGGCATCAACGATCCCGCGTACCACGAGTCGACCGGGCGGCAGGTCCTGCAACTGCTGTCCGGGCTGGTCGGGTTGCTGCTGCTGCCGGTGCTGCTGGCCGCGGTGCTGGAGGCGCTGGGCACGTTCCGCAGCGCCTCTGCGCTGCGCAAGCCGCCGCGGGGGCTCGGCGGGCATGTGGTGCTGCTCGGGCTCGGCAAGATCGGGACGCGGGTGCTGACGCGGCTGCGGGAGCTGCACATTCCCGTGGTGTGCGTCGAGTCCGATCCGGAGGCCAGGGGGATGGCGACGGCGCGGCGGCTGCGGGTGCCGGTGGTGCTCGGAGACGTCACGCAGGAGGGGGTGCTGGAGGCCGCGAAGATCCATCGGGCGCATGCGTTGCTGGCGTTGACCAGTGCGGACACGACGAATCTGGAGGCCGCGTTGTACGCGCGGTCCGTGCGGCCTGATCTGCGGGTGGTGTTGCGGCTGTACGACGACGACTTCGCGACCGCGGTGTACCGGACGCTGCGGGCCGCGCATCCGTTCGCCCTCACCCGGAGCCGGAGTGTGTCCCATCTGGCCGCGCCCGCGTTCGCCGGGGCGATGATGGGGCGGCAGATCCTGGGGGCGATTCCGGTCGAGCGGCGGGTGTTGCTGTTCGCGGAGGTGGATGTGGCCGGGCATCCGCAGTTGGAGGGGCGGACGGTGGGAGAGGCGTTCCGGGCGGGGGCGTGGCGGGTGCTGGCGCTCAATACGGCACCTCCTGGGGGGCGGCGGGGTGAGGGGGAGAGTCCGGAGGAGGAAGGGGCGCCGGCTTCGGGGCTGGTTTGGGATCTGCCTCCTACGTATGTGCTGGGGGCGGATGATCGAGTGGTGCTGGCGGCTACACGACGGGGGTTGGCGGATTTGCTGGGGCGGAGGAGGCGGGAGCGGGCGGGGGCGTAGACGCCGAGCGGTGGGGTTCACGGCTCGGCGTCACGAGGTGCGCGACGTGGGGGTTGAGGCCCTGGTGTTGCGCAACCCGGCGTTATCCGGTGCGCGGCGTTGAGGCTGAGGCCGGGGCGTTGCGCAGCCCGGCGCAGCGGGGTGCCGCTGCGCCCGCCCTCCCCCAAGCTCTCGGCTTAGCTCGAGCAGGGGGGTCCCCATCGCCCCAGCGGCACGGCTGCCCGCGGATTACGAGCCCCCGCGCCCCGCGAGTCACGCGTCAGCGGCGGCGCCCCGCGCATCACGACCGTCGGCTCAAATACCTCTCCGCGAACTCCAGCTCCAGCCTCACCTGCTTGATCCGTTCGTCCACCACCAGCGACCCGTGCCCGGCGTCATAGCGGTACACCTCGTGGACCGCGCCTCTCGCCTCCAGGCGCTTGACGTAGTTCTCGATCTGGCGGATGGGGCAGCGGGGGTCGTTGACGCCGGCCGAGATGTAGACCGGGGCCTTGACCTGGTCGACGTAGGTGAGGGGGGAGGAGGCCTCGAAGCGGTCGGGGACCTCTTCGGGGGTGCCGCCGAGGAGGGTGCGGTCCATCGCCTTCAGCGCCTCCATCTCGTCGTGGTACGCCGTGACGTAGTCGGCGACGGGGACCGCGGCGATGCCCAGGGCCCACGCGTCGGGCTGGACGCCGAGGCCGAGGAGGGTGAGGTAGCCGCCCCAGGAACCGCCGGTGAGGATGAGGCGGTCGGGGTCGGCGAGGCCGGAGGTGACGGCCCATTCGCGGACCGCGGCGATGTCCTCCAGTTCGATGAGGCCCACACGGTGCTTCAGGGCGTCGGTCCAGGCACGGCCGTAGCCCGTCGAGCCGCGGTAGTTGACCCGGACCACCGCGTAGCCGTGGTCGACCCACGCCGCCGGGCCCGCCGCGAAGGAGTCGCTGTCGTGCCAGGTCGGGCCGCCGTGGATGTCGAAGACCGTGGGGAGTGGGCCGGTGGTGCCCTTCGGCTTCTGGACGAGGGCGTGGATGCGGCCGCCCGGCCCTTCCACCCACACGTCCTCCACCGGCACCGAGCCGGGCGACTTCATGCCGGGCGGGTCGAGCACGACACCGCCGGTCGTGGAGCGGACGGCCGACGGCTCGGCGGCCGAGGACCACAGGTACTCCACGCTGCCGTCGGGCCGGGCCGTGGCGCCGGACACCGTGCCGGGCGGGGTCGGGATCTCGGTCAGGGCGCGGCTCGCCAGGTCGTAGCGGAACAGCTCGCTGCGGGCCTCGAAGCTGTGCGCGATGAGCAGGCCGCTGCCGTCCGGGTACCACTCGGCGCTGACGTCGCCCGGCAGTTCCAGCGCCAGGTCCGTCTCCTCGCCGGAGGCGACGTCCCAGACCAGGGGCTCCCAGCGGCCCCGGCGCTGGTGGCCGATGAGGAGGCGGGTGTCGCCGTCGACGGGGGCGAAACCGAGGACCTCCAGGCCGAGCTCGCGCGTACCGCCCTCGGTGTCGTCGAGGTCGGCGACCGGGGTGCCGTCGGTGCGCAGGACGCGCAGGGCGGAGTGCATGGCGTCGCCGTGCTCGGTGTGCTCGATGGCGATGAGCGAGCCGTCGTGGGAGAGGTCGCCGACGCCGGCCGACTCGCGGTGGCGGTAGATCTCCACCGGGTCCTCGCCGGTGCGGACGAGGTGGATCGTCGTACCGTCCTCGTCGGTGGAGCGGCCGACGACCGCCGTGCGCCCGTCGCGGCCGAGGGCGAGGCCCGCCGGGTAGGAGGCGTCCAGGCCCTCGGCGGCGAGTTCGTCCGGGCCGCCCGTGAAGGGCTGGCGGCGCCAGACGCCGAACTCGTCGCCGTCCTTGTCGTCGAACCACCAGATCCAGGCGCCGTCCGGTGACAGCACGCCGTCCGTCGTGCCGTTCGGCCGGTCCGTCACCTGGCGCTGCTCGCCCGTCGACCGGTCCCAGGCGTACAGCTCGTACGTCCCCGTCGCGTTCGACACGAACAGGGAGCGGTCCGGCGCGTCCTCCGCCCAGTCGGGCAGGGACACCCTGGGCGCCCGGAAGCGCTTCTCCCAGTCCGGCATCCGCTCCTGCTGCCCCGCCTGTACCTCTTGCTCGTGCTGGTCCCGCTGATCCCGCGCGTCGGATCCGTTGCTCTCAGTCATGGCCCCATAGTGCCTCCCCCCGCCGACAATTCGCTGGCGAGGTCCCCAGCCTGTGGATAACCTCCACCGGTCCCCCTTCTGAGCAGGTCAGGAGTGACCCCCATGTACTCCCCCACCCCGGCCGACTGGCACGAGGCCAACCGCGCCCACTGGGACGAACGCGTCCCCCTGCACGCCGCCGGCGATTTCTACGACCTCGACTCCTTCCGGGCCGGCCAGGACCCCTTGCGCGACTTCGAACTCGCCGAGGTCGGCGACGTCTCCGGCCGCTCGCTGCTGCACCTGCAGTGCCATATCGGCCTGGACACGCTGTCCTGGGCCCGGCACGGCGCCGCCCGTGTCGTCGGCCTGGACTTCTCCGCACCGGCGGTCGACATCGCCCGCGGCCTCTCGCGCGACCTCGGCCTCGGCCAGGACCGGGCGGCCTTCGTCGCGGCGGACGTGTACGACGCGGCCGGCGCGGTCCCGGACCCGTCGTACGACATCGTCTACACCGGCGTCGGCGCGCTGTGCTGGCTGCCCGACATCGGGCACTGGGCCGAGACGGCGGCCTCGCTGGTGGCGCCCGGCGGGTTCCTATACCTCTCCGAGTTCCATCCGCTCACCGACGTCCTCGACGACGAGACCGGCTCGCGGATCACCTACGACTACTTCGCCCGTGACGCCTGGATCGAGGAGAGTCCGGGTTCGTACGCGGCCGAGGGCTCCGAGTTCGTCCACAACCGGCGCGTGGAGTGGCAGCACCCGGTCGGCGAGGTCGTCTCGGCGCTGGCGGCGGCCGGGCTGCGCATCGAGTTCCTGCACGAGCACGACGTCTCGCTGTTCCGGCGGTTCGGGTGCTTCGAGCGGCGGGACGGCTACTTCCGCTATCCGGCGGACCGGCCGCGGATCCCGCTGATGTACTCGATCCGGGCCCGCAAGGACTGACGAAGCGGCACCGAGTCGTACCGACCCCGCAGGCCGGACCCGCCCGGCAGCCCCGTACCGTAAGGGTGTGTACCGGTTTATGCTGACGCCCCGATGGTGGGGGATCAACGTCTTCGTGCTGTTGTCCATCCCCTTCTGCATCTTCATGGGGTCCTGGCAGCTGGGCCGGTTCGAGGACCGTGTGCAGGACCACCGCACGGCGACCGAGCAGGTCGCCGAGGCCCGGCACGAGGCGCCCCGGCCGCTCGGGGAGATGCTGCCGGTGACCAAGGCGACGTCCGGCAAGCAGGTCACCGCGACCGGTCGCTACGGCAAGCAGCTGCTGGTGCCCGGCCGGGAGCTCGACGGCAAGCAGGGTTTCTACGTCCTGACGCTGCTGCGCACCGACTCGGGCGAGGCGCTGCCGGTGGTCCGGGGGTGGCTGCCGGGTGCCGCCGACGCGGCGAAGGCGCCCGCGCCGCCCGCCGGTGAGGTCACGGTCACGGGGGCCCTCCAGGCGTCCGAGACTCCGGGGGACAACGGCGTGAGTGCGCAGGGCGGGCTGCCGGCCGGGCAGACCGCGGCGATCAGTGCGGCGTCCTTGGTGAACCTGGTGCCGTACGACGTGTACGACGCGTGGGTCACGTTGGCGAAGGGGGACTCGGGGATGAAGGCGGTGCCGGCCAGTGCGCCGCCGGACACCGGGCTGGATCTGAAGGCGTTCCAGAACCTCGGTTACACCGCCGAGTGGTTCGCCTTCGTGGGGTTCGTGATCTTCATGTGGTTCCGGTTGCTGCGGCGCGAGATCGAGTTCGCGCGGGATGCGGAGCTTGGGTTGGTGCCGGAGGAGGAGCCTGTCGCTGCGGACGCCGGTGCCAAGTAAGCGGCGTCGCTGCTGAAGGCGGGTGGGGCCGCAGCCCGGCGGTGCGGGGTGCCGCCCGCGCCCACCCTCCCCCAAGCTCTCGGCTTCGCTCGAGCAGGGGGCCCCATCGCCCCAGGCGGCACGACTGCCCGCGGGTCACACCGTTACGACACCGCCAGTACGCCCGTCCAGTAGACCGTCCCCGCGCACGCGTTGGGCACCGTCACCGAGCCCGCGCCCGAGCCGGTCGCCGGTGTGTACGTGACCGCCACGCTGCCGTCGGCCGTGCCGTCCTCCGTGGCCAGCTGCGGGGCCGTGCCCGTGCCCGTGTCGCCACCGGTGGAGGTGCCGCCCGCGGCCGCGCTGTCCTCCGTCGGGGTGGGGTCGGGAGTGGGGTCGGGGTCGGGGTCCGGGTCACCGCCGGCGGCGGGGCAGGTCTCACTGGGGACCCAGGCGAACTTCACGTCGTAGGCGGCGCCCGGCGAGAGCACCAGCTGGGCGGCCTCCAGGGAGGGGTCGGGCAGGCCTGCCGCCGCGTCCCCTGCCGTGTGCCGGGCCGCACCGACCTTGCTGACGTCGGCCGCGCCCTGCGCCAGCGCGCTCACCGAGCCGGGGTCGGTGACCGTACAGCTCGCCGCCGAGACGTTGGTGACACGGAAGGTGCCGTAGACCGCGCCGGTGGAGTCGGGGGCGACGCTGCTTCCGGCGGCGGGGCCGAGCTGGGCGGCGGTGCACGCCTGGATGCCGGCCGCGGCGGTGGAGGACGGGCCGGCACCCTGGGACGCTCCGGCCGAGGCGCCGGGGCCCTTGCTTTCCTTGTCCTTCTGCTTCTTCTCGCCCTTTTCCTTGCCCTCGGTCCTGCCGGGGGAGCCGCCCACGGAGCTCTCGCCGCCGTCCGGGCCCTTGCCCTGGCCCGCGCCGCCCTGGGCCTCGGAAGCGTGGCCGATCGCGGACGGGTTGGCCTCGGAGCCGGTGGAGTTGGAGACATGCACGAGGGCGGGGATGGCCGTGCCGATGAACAGCGCGGCGGCTGCCATACCGACGACGGCCTGCCGCTTGCGGGTCCGCCGCTGGGGCACCGCCTTGCGCAGATAGTCCAGCGTGCCGTCGCGCGGTTCCACCTCCTGCACCGCTTCGTGCAGCATCCTGCGCAGGTCCAGCTCGTCCGACTCGAGCCCCTTGGGACCCTTTTCGTCCAGGCCGTGGTTCACAGTTCCGTTCCCAGCGTGCGATTGCTTCGGATCTTGCCCGTGCAGCTTTGTCGGCTCGTGCCACTCGAAGGGCTCGTGCCGGTCGCGCCCGTCGCGGCGCGCGCCGTCGCCGTCGCTCATACCGGCGCCTCCATGGCCAGCCGGAGCGCCGCGATACCGCGCGAGCCGTACGCCTTGACCGAGCCCAGGGATATGCCGAGGGTCTCGGCGACCTGGGCCTCGGTCATGTCCGCGAAGTAGCGCAGCACCAACACCTCGCGCTGGCGGCGCTGGAGGCCCTTCATCGCCTTGATGAGGGAGTCGCGCTCCAACTGGTCGTAGGCACCTTCCTCGGCGCTCGCCATGTCGGGCATGGGCTTCGACAGCAGCTTCAGGCCGAGGATGCGACGGCGCAGCGCGGAGCGCGACAGGTTGACGACCGTCTGACGCAGGTACGCCAGCGTCTTCTCGGGGTCGCGGACCCTCTTGCGGGCCGAGTGGACGCGGATGAAGGCCTCCTGGACGACGTCCTCGCAGGAGGCCGTGTCGTCGAGGAGGAGGGCCGCGAGACCGAGCAGCGAGCGGTAGTGCGCGCGGTAGGTCTCGGTGAGGTGGTCGACGGTGGTCCCGGCCGCGACACCGTCCTCGGCGCCTTCACGCTGGTTCGGGATGCGGGCCGGCCGCGCTGCGGGCACGGGCGCGATCACCGGCATGCCACCGGAAGTACCGGACATGCGGGGTCGTAGAGCCGCCGGACGGGGCGGTCGAATGACCGTGCCGCGTGCCGCGCTGAAGTCGAGTACCTCTGCCACGCCTGTTGGACACGCTCACCCCTGTCAGGGTTGTACGCGCCGGGCGACACTTTCACGCCGACCTTCGCCGCCGAAGGTCTACCCGCGTCAGGCAGCACAGCCGATGGTGCATCAAATGCCCTCATGCGTCCCGCTCTTCCCCTATGTCCAGATATGAACGGGCGTCCCCACGCCCGGTTCCAGGCGTCCCCACGCCTGAAGGTGTCCCACGGCCCTGAAGGGCGACCGCAAAGACGCCCCCCGCCCTCCGCACGGTTGCGGAGGGCGGGGAGGTAAATCCTCGGATGCCGATGGGGTTCGGGACAAGTGGTCCGGACCATCGGCCGGCTCACATGTCGTACACAGATCCTACAAACCGCCTATGACACAGGTCGGGGGGTTTCGGCGTTCGAAACTTCACGAAAACCCGGCAACCTCACGAGAACCCGGCGGCGGCCACCGGCTCGGCACGTCACGAAAGCTCGGCGGCCACCAGTTCGGCGATCTGGGCGGTGTTGAGCGCGGAGCCCTTGCGCAGGTTGTCCCCGCAGACGAACAGTTCGAGCGCCGTCGGGTCGTCCAGCGCCCGCCGCACCCGCCCGACCCACGTCGGGTCGGTGCCGACGACGTCGGCAGGGGTCGGGAACTCCCCCGCGGCCGGGTTGTCGAACAGCACGACCCCGGGTGCCGTGGCGAGGATCTCGCGGGCCCTGTCGACGGTGACCTCGCCCTCGAAGCGGGCGTGCACGGTCAGCGAATGCGTGGTGATCACCGGGACGCGGACACAGGTCACGGCCACGGGCAGGGCGGGCAGACCGAGGATCTTGCGGGACTCGTCCCGGACCTTCAGCTCCTCCGACGACCAGCCGTCCTCGCGCGGCGACCCGGCCCACGGCACGACGTTCAGCGCGACCGGCTCCGGGAACGGCCCGGTGCTGTCCCCCACGACCCGCCGCACGTCACCGGGGCTGGTCCCCAGCTCCGTGCCGGCGACCAGGGACAACTGCTGCCGCAGCGTCGCCACGCCCGCGCGGCCGGCGCCGCTGACCGCCTGGTAGGAGGAGACCACCAGCTCGCACAGCCCGAACTCGGCGTGCAGCGCGCCCAGGGCCACGATCATGGAGAGCGTCGTGCAGCTGGGGTTGGCGATGATCGCGCGCGGGCGCATCCGTACGGCGTGCGGGTTGACCTCGGGCACGACGAGCGGCACGTCCGGGTCCATCCGGAACGTGCCGGAGTTGTCGACCACCACCGCGCCTTTGGCGGCGGCCACGGGCACCCACCGCTCGGCGACCTCGTCGGGGACGTCGAACATCGCGACGTCGACCCCGTCGAAGGCCTCCTCGGTGAGCGCCACGACCTCGGTCTCCTCGCCGCGCACGGCCAGCTTGCGGCCGGCCGAGCGCGGGGAGGCGACCAGTCGGATCTCGCCCCAGACGTCCGCCCGCTGGGACAGGATCTGGAGCATGACCGTGCCGACGGCCCCGGTCGCTCCCACGACGGCGAGCGTCGGCCGGTCGGCCCGTCGGAGACCGGCCATCAGCGGCCGGTGCCTCCGTAGACGACGGCCTCGTCGCTGTCGGAGTCGAGACCGAACGCGGTGTGCACGGCACGGACGGCCTCGGGCACGTCGTCGGCGCGCGTGACGACCGAGATGCGGATCTCGGAGGTCGAGATCAGCTCGATGTTCACACCGGCGTCGGACAGCGCCTTGAAGAAGTCGGCCGTGACACCCGGGTTGGTCTTCATTCCGGCGCCGACCAGGGAGATCTTCCCGATCTGGTCGTCGTAGCGCAGGGATTCGAAGCCGATGCCGCCCTTGTTCTTCTCCAGGGCGTCGATGGCCTTGCGGCCCTCGGCCTTGGGAAGTGTGAAGGAGATGTCCGTCAGGCCCGTGGAGGCGGCGGACACGTTCTGCACGATCATGTCGATGTTGATCTCGGCGTCCGAGATCGTACGGAAGATCGCGGCCGCCTCGCCCGGCTTGTCCGGCACGCCGACGACCGTGACCTTGGCCTCGGAGGTGTCGTGCGCGACACCGGAGATGATGGCCTGCTCCACCTGCTTGTCCCCTTGCTGCTGTGACTTTTGAACGAGTGGCTCACTGCTGACCCACGTGCCCTGAAGTCCGCTGAAGCTGGACCGGACGTGGATCGGGATGTCGTACCGGCGGGCGTACTCCACGCAGCGGTGGAGCAGCACCTTCGACCCGGATGCCGCCAGCTCGAGCATGTCCTCGAGGGAGATCCAGTCGATCTTCCGGGCCTTCTTCACCACGCGCGGGTCGGCGGTGAACACGCCGTCGACGTCGGTGTAGATCTCGCACACATCGGCGTCGAGGGCGGCGGCGAGGGCCACCGCGGTGGTGTCGGAACCGCCGCGGCCGAGGGTGGTGATGTCCTTGGTGTCCTGGCTGACGCCCTGGAAACCGGCCACGATCGCGATGTTGCCCTCGTCCACCGAGGTCTTGATCCGGCCCGGCGTGACGTCGATGATCCGGGCTTTGTTGTGGACCGAGTCGGTGATGACACCTGCCTGGCTGCCGGTGAACGACTGGGCCTCGTGGCCCAGCTTCTTGATCGCCATGGCCAGCAACGCCATGGAGATCCGCTCTCCGGCGGTCAGCAGCATGTCGAGCTCGCGCCCGGCAGGCATCGGGGAAACCTGCTCGGCGAGATCGATCAGCTCGTCCGTCGTGTCGCCCATCGCGGAAACGACGGCAACCACCTGGTTGCCGTTCTGCTTCGCTTCCACGATCCGCTTGGCGACGCGCTTGATGCCCTCGGCATCGGCTACGGAGGAGCCTCCGTACTTCTGCACGACAAGGCCCACGTGCGCTCCTCGCTCAATCCGTCTCTATCCGCTCATACGCATTCGTACTGCGGTCGGCTCAGTCTAACGAGCGTCCGAAAAACCCCGCCGCGATATCGCATGCTGAGATTTCCCGGGCACTCGTCCAGAGCTGCTCATGCCCATCTGGGCACAGGCCACGCGAGAAAGTGCCCGGCGTCACAATCGCACGTGGGCTGTCGTTGTGGGCCAACTTTCAAGCACTAGGGTTCGCCTGTGCGCGTACTGCTGGTGGAAGACGATGAACCGGTTGCCGAGTCCCTCAGACGCGGCTTGAAGCGCTACGGCTTCGAGGTCGAGTGGGTCGCCACGGGCCAGGCGGCGCTGAACCACACGGACCCCTACGACGTCGTCCTGCTCGACCTCGGCCTGCCCGACACCGACGGCCTCGACGTCTGCAAGGCGCTGCGCGAGCGCGGCGACGTCCCGATCATCGTGATCAGCGCCCGCAGCGACGAGACCGACCGGGTGGTGGGCCTGGAGATCGGCGCGGACGACTACGTCTCCAAGCCGTTCGGCGTCCGGGAGGTCATCGCCCGCATCCGGGCGGTCATGCGCCGCGCGCAGCCCCGCACCCCCGCGGCCGGGACGCCCGAGAGCGGCCCCGACCACTACGGCCCCCGCCTGACCGTCGACCGCAAGGCGGCCCGGGTCCGGCTCGACGGCGAGGAGGTGGCCCTCGCGCCCAAGGAGTACGACCTGCTGGCCTTCCTCACCGAGGAGCCCGGGGCGCTGATGTCGCGCGAGCAGATCATGGAAGCGGTCTGGGACGCGAACTGGTTCGGGCCGACGAAGACGCTCGACGTGCACGTGGCGGCGCTGCGGCGGAAGCTGGCGGGCGCGATCACGATCGAGGCGGTGCGCGGGGTCGGCTTCCGGCTGGAGATCGTCAAGGACGACGGCGGCGACAAGGACAGCGGCGGCGCGAACACGGACACCGACGCCTCATGATCCGCCAGCTCGTCCGCAGCTACATCTTCCTCGTCGCCATCGCCATCGCCCTGTTCACGGTGCCGGTGGCCTTCTCGCTCACCTCCCAGCTGCGGGGCGACACCGAGGATTCCGTGGTGCGCGAGGCCGAGACCATGGCCCTGCTGCTGGCCAACGGCGACTCCACCTCGTGCGAGGCACTCCAGGAGATGGCCGAGGCATACGCCGCCCAGACGCCCGGCGACGTCCAGGTGGCCGGCGCCCCGGGCTGCGCGCCGAGCCTGCTCCGCCCGAGGCAGGACGCGGCCCTGACCGCGGCCCTCGACCGGAACGACCCCACGACCGACTGGGGCTCCTCCTTCATCTGGGGACCCGAGCTGGTGATCACGGTCCCCGCCAAGAGGGCCGGCGAGGACCGGGCCGTCGGTGCCGTGCGCATCGTCTACTCGACGGACGAGATGACCGACCGCCTGTGGACGATCTGGGGCTTCCGGGCGATCCTCGCGGTGCTGGTCCTCGTGGTGGCCGCCCTGCTCGGCGTGGGGGTGGCGCGCCGCCTCACCCGCCCGCTGCGCCAGCTCAACGACATGGCGAGCAAGTTCAGCGACGGCGACCTGACCGCCCGCTCCCCCGTGACGGGCCCGCCGGAGACCCAGACGCTGGCGCGCACCCTCAACCAGGGCGCGGAACGCCTGGACACGCTGATCGCGGCCCAGCGCATCTTCGTGGCGGACGCCTCGCACCAGCTGCGCACCCCGCTCACGGCCCTGCGGCTGTCCCTGGACAACATCGCGGACGGTGTGGACGACGCGTTCGTACGGGAGGACGTGGAGCAGGCCACCGCCGAGGTCGTGCGCATGAACCGCCTGGTCAACGGCCTGCTGGTGCTGGCCCGTGCCGAGGCGAAGGTGACGGTGGCCGAGCCGCTCCCGCTGCTGGACATCGTGCGGGAGCGGCTCGCCGTGTGGAGACCGGCCGCCGACGAGCGCGGAGTCACCATCGCGCTCAGGGGGAGTATCGACGGCCGGCCGTCTGTGCTGTCCAGCCCCGGGCATCTGGACCAGATGCTGGACAACGTGCTCTCCAACGCCCTGGAGGTCTCACCGGACGGCGGGACGATCACCGTGCGGGTGGACCCCCTGGGCGATGTGGTGGGGGTGTCGGTCCTGGACGAGGGACCGGGTATGTCGGACGCCGAGAAGTCCCGTGCCTTCGACCGCTTCTGGCGCGGCCAGGGCCTGACCGGCAAGGGGGGCTCCGGCCTCGGTCTCGCCGTCGTCAAGCAACTGGCGACGGACGACGGCGGGACCGTGGCCCTGACGGACGCTCCCCCAGTCTCGGCTTCGCTCGACCGGGGGCACCCCCATGGGCGCGGCCTCTGCGTGACGATCACCCTCCGGGCGGTCAGCTCTCGGGCATCTTCGAGGAGTGGTGGTTGACGATCAGCCACTTGCCGTCGGACTGCTTCTCATAGGCGTACGTGTAGCGGGCCTTGACGGTGTTCTTCGCGCCCGTCTCGTGGTGGGTGAGCGCGAACTCGTACACGCCGGTGTCGATGACGGTGTCGCTGTCGAGAACATTGACGATCGACTCGACCTTCGTGCCGACCGGCTTGTTCTGGAGGAAGTGCTCGAAGTAGTCGACGATCTCGGCTCTGTCCGTACGGACGTTGTTGGAGACGGTCGGCAGCAGGACCGCGTCCTTGGCGTACAGGTCGGCGACCTGCTGCGGGTCACCGGTCTGCAGCGCCGCGTTCCACTGGTCGAACAGCCCGAGCACCTGCGCCTCGGTGGCCATCTTGGCGGACTTCGTCTCGGACGTGCCGCGCGAGTCGGCTCCGGCGGCCCCGGCACCGACGGCGAAGGTACCGGCGGCCAGGACGGCGACAGCGGTGGCGACGGCTATGCGTCGGCGTGCGGGGCGACGGTTCATGACATCTCCAGTGACATCGAGGGGAGTTGACTTGCCTCCGCTTCCTCTGCGGTGGAAGTGACTCCAGACTCGCGTGTCACCGGTTAGCGGCCGTGCAGCTCACGTACAGGGGCCGTACAAGGGGCCCCCAAATCACGCAGCGTGACGTGGAGCCGGACGCTACCGTCTGGGCATGGAGATATTGCGCTACGTGGCGTTCAGCACGGATCCCAAGGGCGGCAACCCCGCGGGGGTGGTGCTGGACGCGACCGGGGTCGACGACGCGACGATGCTGGCGACGGCGGCCGAAGTCGGCTACTCCGAGACGGCGTTCGTGGTGGAGTCCGGCGACGGCTCCCTGGACGTGCGGTACTTCAGCCCGCTCGCCGAGGTGCCGTTCTGCGGCCACGCGACGATCGCCACGGCCGTCGCCCACGCGGAGCGGCACGGCACCGGACGCCTGCGGCTGCGCACGGCGGCGGGCCCTGTCACCGTCACCACCGACCGGGCGGCGGACGGCACCCTCGTGGCGACCCTGGTGAGTGTCGCACCGCGTACGGCACCGGTCGAGGAAGCCGATCTGGCCGAGCTGCTGGGGATCCTGGGCTGGTCCGCCGGGGACCTGGACCCGGCGCTGCCGCCCCGCGCGGCCTTCGCCGGAGCCTGGCACCCGGTCGTCGCCGCCGCGAGCCGGGACCGGCTGGCCGGCCTGGACTACGACATGGCCGCGCTCGGCGCCCTCATGGCCCGCAAGGACTGGACCACGATCGACCTGGTCTGGCGGGAGTCCCCCACGGTCTTCCACGCCCGCAACCCGTTCCCGCCCGGCGGTGTGGTCGAGGACCCGGCCACGGGGGCGGCGGCTGCCGCGTTCGGTGGCTACCTGCGGGAACTCGGGCTCGTCCCGGTCCCCGCGACATTGACCATTCACCAGGGCGTGGACATGGGACGGCCGAGCACGATCACGGTGACGGTACCGGCGGAGGCGGGCGCGGGGATCGGCGTGACGGGCGCGGCCGTACGGCTCTGAGAGGCCTCGGCCTCAGTCGACGAACTCCTTCAGCGGCTCGGTGTCCAGGGCGAAGTCGACGGGCTCGGGGAGCTTGAGGGTGGCGCCGAAGGGCCTGTTCTCCTGCTGTCGATAGCGGCCGTCCTGGGGTTCGGTGAACACTGTGACCGAGTGGTCATCCCGGTCGATGAGGAGGTAGACCGGGATACCGGTGGCCGCATAGCCACCAGGTTTCTCGACTCGGTCGCGCTGACCTGCGTCGGCGTCGTACGACGTCACCTCCACGGCCATCAGTGCGCCTTCAGTCGCGGACCACTCACCGTGGCCCTTGAAGCTGCCGACCGGCACAAGAACGCCGTCCGGCCGAGCGCGCCCTTCGCGATAGCGCTCCGTCTTCAAGCCTCGCTCGCTGTGCAGCCACAATTCGGGGCGATGCCGCACGCACACCCTCTGCAGCCAGGCAACGATCTCGCTGTGGTTGCCGTCCGGCGCGGGCTTGACCACGACCCTCCCATTGATGAACTCCAGCCAAACGGTCTCCGGGGCATGGTGTTCCAGCTCCTCGAACTCCTCGACGGTCATCTGCGGCCGGCGTTGGGTCCGGGAGGTCACGGCGTCGTCTTGGAGCGCAGGCCGCCCGCGGCCCGTACCTCGGCCGCGCGGCGGGCGACGTCCACGACCTCGTACACGGGATCGGGGTTGGCCAGAAACGTGTCGGGGACGTATCCGGCGTCCAGCTCACCGGCCGCCTCGGCCGCCAGGTCTGCCTCGTACTCGGCACGGCAGTCCGGGCACATGCCGCCCTCGATCTTCGTGGTCAGCTCGTCCGCGTCGCAGGTGATGCAGCACATGATCACGCGGTCCACGCGGGCCCGGCGCGGTGCGGCCTTCTGCCGGATCTTGGCCTTCTTCGGGGGCATCTTGTCCTCCAGTCGTCTGCGGGCGAGCCCGCCCGGGTTGGTCACGGCGGGCGGAAGCCCGTCGGTCAGTGCCTTGGTGATGTCCTCGGGGGTCGAGCCGCGCGACAGCCACTCCCCCACGAGCGATTCGAGGGATTGGCAGTCGGACTCGGACAGGGACATACGGGGGTCCGCCTCGCGGACGTCGGCGAGGGTGCGGTAGGCAGTGCGGGGCTGAGGTTCGGCTTCCGGGGCAGGCTCCTCGGCGGGTGCCTCGGGGGCGTCCGTCCTGGCCAGCCCGGGCCGGTAGTCGTCGGGGACGATCCTGCCCTTGCGCTCCCGGGCGAACTCCGCCCACCACTCCGGTGACCTGTGCGTACGCGACCAGTACGTCCGGGTCACCCACCGCATCGAGTTGTCCTCGACGGTGATGTGCTCCCGGATCTGCCGCGAGTGGCCGGCCTCGCTCAGACTCTTCAGCGAGGTGCGCACGGCCTGCTGGCCGTAGCGGGGATGCACGGACGCGATCGCCTTGTAGCCCATCGCGTGGCCCTCTTCGAGATGGTCGACGAAGACGGCGATCTCGCGGTCACGGGGGCTCAGGTGTGCGAAGTCCGGGTCGGCGTGCGGGTCTTCGTCACCTGCGGGGCGTTTGCCGTAGCCCGATTTGGCCATCGGGTGCGACGGGGACGGCAGGGCGGGACTAGGCTGGGAGCAAGCCACGATCGAAGTTCCGTTTCGATTCGTCGGTTCAGGCCCCGGAGCCGGTGTTGGCGCACCGACCGGGGCCGATCTATTGCCGCGAACCTAGAGGTGCTTCACGCTGCGGCGCAAGCTGGTCACGGAACGTCACCCGTTCGAGGTAGGCGGCCCACAACTCACCTACTGGCCTGGTTGGTTGGGTTGGTTTTTCCAGCCCAGAAACCCAGGGAAAGGGCTCGAAGCCCGAGGCTCAAGCCTCGGGCTGAACTGCGGAGACGAACGCCGACCAGGCGGGCGCGGTGACGTGGAGCTCGGGACCCGCAGGGGTCTTGGAGTCGCGGACGTGGACGGCGGCGGACAGGGCGACTTCGACGCAGGCGCCGCCCTCGGAGTCGCTGTAACTCGACTTGATCCAGCGCAGTTGGTCACTCATAACTGATCCACCATCCGCTCGATGAAACGTGCCGACTCGTCCGGACTGAGAGCCTGCGCGCGGATCATGCTAAGCCGCTCCGTGGCGCGACTGACAGCCCCTGGTTCGGCCGTCAGTTCGCTTCCCAACTGGCCTTCGGCGTAGGCGAAACGCTCGTAGTCATGAGTCTCCAACAACACCAGGGGCCCCAGGAGCGCTGCGGTGATGGCCCGTTCGAAGGGCAGAACCTGCAACACGACGTTCCTCAGGCGGGAGACCTCCAGCAGGCGGTGCAACTGTTCCGCGTCCACCTGCGAACTGCGCAGCGCAGCTTCGTAGACGACGAAACAGAGGGCCACCGGCGGCTTCCGGTCGGTGAGGATCACCTGCCTCTCCAAGCGGGCGGCGACCCGTTCCTCCGCCGTGTCCGCGTCGAGGGGCGGGACATGGTTCTCGATGAGTGCCTGTGCGTAGCGCTTGGTCTGCAACAGACCGGGGATGTACATGGCTTCGTACCACCAGAGACTGATCGCCTCCCGCTCCCTCTCCATGAAGCCCTGCGCCCGCGCCGGGAACTTCTCTCGCTGCAAGTACTCCTTGGCCGCACTCAGAAAACCGTCGGCCCGACACAGGTCGTCGGCCGTGTCTAGGGCACGTGGCGTCGGCATGCGGACGCCCTGCTCCATGGCCTTGATCGTGTCCGGGGAGTAGTTGGCCGCGGCGGCCAGTTCCTCCCGGCTGACGTTCGCCTTCGTACGCCAGCGCTTCCGCTGGTTTCCGCTGTACCGCCAGGCGACCGGCGGCTGGGAATTGGAGTTGTACTGGGCCGACACAGCGTCCACCTCCGACGGTTACACCACGACGTGTACCACGACAGTCGCTACCGAAAGTAGCCGCCCGAGCACGAGCGTGTGGCCATGACGAACGCAATTCACCGACCTGAGTGGGTCCCGGCGGCAGGTCATCAACTCCACATCGCGGGTGTGCACTTCGACGCGGTCCGGATCGAAGGCGTGCGGGGGGAGCTGGTCGCCGAGTGGCTGATCGAGGAGACCGACGGGGACGCGGGGCCGATCGTGTGTGAGGCGAGCGGGCCGCGGTGGGTGTACTTCCTGCTGGCGCCCGGGGCGGTACGCAGACACCACTGGCCGCTCGGAGTGCAGCAGTTGGGCGGGCAGGACTCGCGTACGGTCACGGTCACGTACATCGGGATCCCGGCGCTGGAGGGGAACACCTGGCCGCTCAGGTGGTACAGCGAGCCCACGCCGACCGCTCCCTACGTCGACGCGCAGGCGCTGGCCACCGCCGTGGGCCGGTGACGTCACGGTGCCGCCACGGCCGCGCGGCGGCCGTGGCGGGCCGGTGGGCTACTTGGCCGGCCGCAGGCCCAGCAGTTACGCGAAGAACTCACGGGGTCGCAAGCTGCCAGCCGGGCAGGTCACCGCCTCCACGGTGCGTCGCTGGGTGCTGGAAGTCATCGAGTTGCTGGCGGCACTGCTGGACGGCACCCACGTGCGCACCACGCATAGGACTCCCACTGAGGGGCGACACACAGGGATTGGTAATCCAGCCCCGGCCCGTGGCCGCAGTACGGCGGGCTGCCGCAAGTTTGAGGAGCGGTGCCTGCCCCCCCCACGTTGAAGGCCCGGGTTCCGTATCACGGTTGGACGCTCGGGCCTCGCGTCCCATACTCCGTTCTCGCCATAAGTAAAGGCGAACAAGCCAACCTCCGCCTCTCCCACATGAGTTGTCGGTTCTCGTTCACTCCTCGGCAACCAATAGCAGACACCCTCCTCCGGCCGGGTCGATCAACGATGACGTGCTCTTTGTCTATTGGTGGAGGAATGCATGCGAAGACGTGGGATATGCCGCACTGGAATTGCGATGACGATCGGCTGTCTCCTCGCGGCACTCGTCTCGCCTGCCGCGGAGGCAGCCCCGGCACCGCTCACGGACCCTGCCAAGGCTGACGCGCTGGCCACCAAGCTTGGCGACGACCGCACCGCAGGCGTCTACTACAAAGACGGCCGCCTCACGGTCGCGGTCACTGACGAGGCCGCCGCGGCGTCGGTTCGGAGCGCAGGCGGGACAGCGAAGGTGGTCGCTCACAGCGCGGCGAAACTCGACTCCATACACGCCGAACTTGACCAGCTGGCGGGCATTCCCAACACTTCGTGGGGCGTCGATCCGAGCAGCAACCAGGTCTCCGTCGACATCTACGAGGGGGTGTCCGCTGCCGATCGGGCCCGAATCGAGCGAGTCGCTGCGGTCCACGGCGACGCGGTACGCATCGAGCAGCACTCAGGCGAACTGGAGAGAACTGCCGACGTTATGGTCGGCGGCATCGGCATTGCTTGGGAACAGGACACTCGCTACTACTGCAGCTCAGCATTCAACGTCACCCGAGATGACGGCGACACCAGCACTGGGGAAAGGTTCCTGCTCACTGCTGGACACTGCCTACTTGGCGGACACTACGACTGGGTTCGGCGCAGCAACGGGGTCAAGCTCGGCACGGTGTGGACGTCAAACGACTGGGATTACGAGCCCGGCGACTGGGCCATCATCGACTACACCAACCCGAATGTCGCCGCATACGGGGTGATCCAGTACAAGGACGGCAGACAGCCTCAGATCACAGGATCTCGCTGGGCTGTGGACGGGGAGAAGGTGAAGCGTGTCGGAGCTGTAAGCCAAGATCTCGACGGCATGGTCCTCGAACCGAGCACAACCGTCACCTACACGGACGGTGTCACTCTCTACAACATGATCGAGACCAGCCTCTGCAACATGTTCGGTGACAGCGGCGGGGCTATGTTCACGGGGACGACCGCCTTGGGTATCACATCCGGTGGCAACTATGCCGACCAGCCCTGCGGTGATACGGACGCTCAGCCAGACCGCGCCACCTGGTATCAGCCCGTGCAAAGGGTACTCATCGACCACGACCTGGCCGTCTACTGAAGCCACCGCACGGCCTGCACCGTCGCTGGTCGGTGCAGGCCACACGGCGTCGCCTGCATCCCGCACCCGGTGGTCCGGTCACGATACGGCTACGAACGCGGCTCACAAACGGACCTGCCCGAACCCAGCCCTGGGCTGCCACGTCAGATGAATACAAGCCTGCGGCACTCACCGCATAGCTTCCGCCTGTCATCGTCAGTCCCCGGGGGGGACCATGCGCACCAACACCAGGCACAGAGTCAACCTGCTTGTCGCGATTCTCCTGTTCACCGTGGGAACTGCTGCCATCACCGCCTGCGGCAGTGAGAAGGGCGATGGCCGCGGCATGGAAATCCGCGACGCCGCCACGGCGCCGAAGCGAGAGGCCCGTGCCCGCGAGGTCGCCAAGGCGTGGGACGGCTCCAAGGCCGCAGAGGAGTGGCGTAAGGGCTATTACCCGTTGGGGGAAGCTGTCCAGCTGCCGGAGAACGGCCTGAGCAACGCAGTCGATGAACGCGCCTACCAGACCAAGAACTTCGTCCTGCGCGGCGAGCTACCTGCCGGCCCGCACGGGGATGGGCAGGTGCAATGGAAGAGCGGGGATGCGCTTACCCTGCCGCTTATGGGAGCGCGGCAGGCATACGAGGCCCTGGACCGCGACAGCAGCCCCGGCCCGCACTTGATCGTGACGGGGGCGCGTCTGGGCGAGATGACCCTGGTCACCAACCGCGGACCGGCGACCGTTCCGGCCTGGCTGTTCACACTGGAAGGCTACGACACCCCGCTCAAGCGGGTCGCCGTCAGGCCGTCCAAGCTCCCCGAACCGCCGATCAAGCCGGCCGCAAGTGTTCCCTCCGGTGAGCTGTGGTCGCTCCAACGGCTGGTTGAGATAGCCGGAGACGGAAGGTCCGTCACCGTGGTGGCCAACCACGGATCCTGCGACAACGGCCCTGCCGTGGACGTACTGGAAACGAGTGGCAGCGTAGTACTGTCCGCATCCATCATCGGGGCGGAAACAGGCCCCTGCACCGGCCAGATGAGCGGCAAGAATGTGCCCGTCAAACTGGCCCGGCAGGTCGGCACCCGTATTCTGCTGGACGCGTTCACCGGCCGACCCGTGCCGTACGGGGAGCCGAACGGTCCCTCGCCGAGCTGGAGCTGAACCACGGTCGGAACCGGGCACTCATGAAGGCCAAGATCGCACCCGCCGTGGGCCGGTGACGTCGCGGCGCCGCCATGGCCGCGCGGCGGCCGTGACGGGCCGGTGGGCTACTTGGCCGGGCGAATGCCCAGCGGCTCCGCGATCTCCTCCACCATCACCCGGCCCGCCTCGATCTCCAGGGTGTCGTCGCCCATGGCCTGGTCCGTGTCCAGGCCGTCGAGTTCGGCCAGGGGCTGGTTGAGGCGGACGTGGGCGAGGACCGACTGGAGGGCCCTCAGGGTCGCGGAGGCGGTGGAGCCCCAGTTGGAGAAGTAGGAGAACTGCCACCACCACAGGGCCTCCGTGGTGCGGCCCGCCCGGTAGTGGGCCATGCCGTGGCGCAGGTCGGTGATGACGTCGGTGAGGTCGTCGGAGATACGAGCCGGGACCGGAGCCTTGCGGGGCTCGTAGGGGTCGAAGACCTCCGAGTAGACGTCGATGGGGTCGAGGAGGCGGGCCAGGTTCTCGCGGAGCTCGTCGACGTCCGGCTCGGGGCCCGAGTCGGGCTCGTAGCGCTCGTCCGGCACGATGTCCTCGTGCGCGCCGAGGCGGCCGCCGGCCAGGAGGAGTTGGGAGACCTCCAGGAGCAGGAAGGGAACGGCCGATTCCGGCTCGTCGCCCTTCGCGATCTCCGTGACGGCGACCAGGAAGCTCTCGACCTGGTCCGCGATCTGGACGGCGAAGTCATCCGGGTTCTGGTCGGTCGCGTGCAGCGTGGCGTCAGACATCTAGGAGTCGTCTCCCCTCGAAGGCGCGACCGAGGGTCACCTCGTCCGCGTATTCCAGGTCGCCACCCACCGGGAGGCCGCTGGCCAGGCGGGTGACCTTCAGGCCCATGGGCTTGATCATGCGGGCGAGGTACGTCGCCGTCGCCTCGCCTTCGAGATTCGGGTCCGTGGCGAGGATGAGTTCCGTGACCGTGCCGTCGGCCAGGCGCGCCAGGAGTTCCCTGATCCGCAGGTCGTCCGGCCCCACCCCGTCGATCGGGCTGATCGCGCCGCCCAGGACGTGGTAGCGGCCCCGGAACTCACGGGTGCGCTCGATCGCCACCACGTCCTTCGGTTCCTCGACGACGCAGACGACGGCGGGGTCGCGGCGGGGGTCGCGGCAGATGTTGCACAGCTCTTCCTGCGCGACGTTGCCGCAGGTCGCGCAGAAGCGGACCTTGGCCTTGACCTCCATGAGGGCCTGGGCGAGCCGTCGTACGTCCGTGGGCTCCGCCTGCAGGATGTGGAAGGCGATCCGCTGGGCGCTCTTCGGACCGACGCCGGGCAGCCGCCCCAGCTCGTCGATCAGGTCCTGGACCACGCCTTCGTACAACGGACTGCCTTTCCTGGGTCATCGAGGTCGTTCGCGCCGTACGGCCTTCCCGTACGTACCGTAGTTGTCAGCCGCCTGTCCGAGGAAGGCGGTGAGCGTCTCAGAACGGCAGACCGGGGATGCCGCCGCCGCCCATCCCCTGCGCGAGCGGGCCCAGCTTCTCCTGCTGGAGCGCCTGCGCGTTCTCGTTGGCCGCGTGCACAGCCGCCACGACCAGGTCGGCGAGGGTCTCGGTGTCTTCCGGGTCCACCGCCTTCGGGTCGATCTTGAGGTTGCGCAGCTCTCCGGCGCCGGTGACGGTCGCGGTCACGAGGCCGCCGCCCGCCTGGCCGTCGACCTCCGTCTGCGCCAGTTCCTCCTGCGCCCGCGCCAGGTCCTGTTGCATCTTCTGGGCCTGCTGGAGCAGCTGCTGCATATTGGGCTGGCCACCACCGGGGATCACGATCAGCTCCTTGCTCGGTACGGGTTTTCCCGTTCGGCACGAGCCTACGTGGTCGGGCCTGCCGTCGCCCCAGCACTCTTTCGGGTGAGTTCCGCTCGCGCCCTATAACTGATCAAGGAATACTTCCGGGCGGAAAAGCGGCGAAAGCTACATCTCGCCACCCATTGGGGGGTAGGAAGGATCCGGCGCGTGTGCGTCGTGTGTGTCGCTTGTCACGCAGCGTGGTCAGTAGGGAGTGCCGGGTGGGTCAGCCGGAGATGCAGCCCGAGGGGCCGCCTCAGGACGGACGGGGCGAGGGGGCGGCCCGGCTGCGGCCGGGCGATCTGACCGGGCGGGCCTTTCCGCTCGGGGACTGGGGGGAGCCGGCGGTCCGGCTGGACGAGCTGTACCGGTGGGTGGAGCGCGGGGCGCTGCAGACGGCGGCCTGGTATCTCGAGGACCGGGTGTGGAAGCGGCGGTGCGCGCGGGTGCTGCGCTGTGGGGCCGCGGTGGGGGCGGTCACCGGGGTCGCGCTGCCCCTGCTGGATCTGACCGGGGTCGCGGGCGGGATCGCGCCCTGGGGGTGTCTGGCGCTGCTGCTGGGGGTGGCGTGTGTGGCCGGCGACCGGTACTTCGGGGTGACGTCGGGGTGGATGCGGGATGTGGCTACCGCGCAGGCCGTCCAGCGCCGGTTGCAGGCGCTTCAGTTCGACTGGGCGGCGGAGTGCGTACGGGAGGTTCTGGGGCCGGCGGAGGGGACGGCGAGCGAGGCGGCCGAGCGGTGTCTCGGGGTGTTGCGGAGGTTCTCCGAGGATGTGAGTGAGCTGGTGCGGGGGGAGACGGCGGAGTGGGTGGGGGAGTTTCGGAGCGGGGATGCGCCCGTGGGGTTGCAGGCGGTGGTGTTCTCGGGGGGTGGGCGCGGGGGCGAGGCGGGGGGTTTCCATGGGCGGTTCTCCGTGCCGCCGGGGGGTGGTGCGAGGCCGAACATGCCTCGGCAGCGGCCGCCGGAGCCGCGGTGAGCGGGCGTTGGTTTGCTGAACGCCCGCGGTCAAGCGGGGTCGGGAAACGCCACGGGGCTACGTAGACCAGCCCGGTTTACCGCCCTTACGCCGAAGAACACGTTGTCCTTCGACAGGTCCACCTCGTGGGTCGTCGCGTCGCCCACCGGGATGACGTGGGTCCACTCGGGGGCCGTTGTCTCGCGCCAGACCACCTCGTAGCCGGCCAGGTCGGGCTCCGTGCCCCGGCTCCAGACCAGCTCCGTGGAATTCGTGAGGGTCGACGTGACGATCTTCGCGTCCCTCGGCGTACCGGGGGCCTGGGAGAGGGTCCACAGGGTCGCCGCGTTGACCCGGGCCACCCTCGCGATGAAGCCGAAGTCGCAGAACTCCGGCAGGTCGCCGTACTGCTTGCCCGTGTCGTCGACGCGTACGTCCTGGTGCTGGTGGGCGAAGTCCTCGGCCGGTTCGGTGAAGCGGGCGGCCGGGTAGCCGCGTTCGAGGAACGGGATGTGGTCGCCGCCCCGGCGATAGCGGTCGCGGCGGTAGATCACCCGGACGTGCATGCCGGTCGCGTCGTTGTCGGCCACGTCGCGGACGAAGCGGGCCAGCTGGCGGGTCGCGGAGTCGTTCTCGCCACCCACCGAGCGGCGTATCGCCGCCTGTTCCCCGGTCTCGGAGGACGGGACGCCCTCGGCGAACAGGCGGATCGTGTACGGGTCCCGCGTGCCGTCGTCGGCCGTGGAGCTGCCGACGATGTCGTTGGTGAACATCCCCTGGACGTCCGCCCCGGCGGCCTTGAGCTGCTGCGCCATGTGGCCCGATCCGTACAGGCCCTGCTCCTCCCCCGCCACCGCCGCGAAGACGATCGTCGACGCCGGGCGGCGTCTGGCCATGACCCGGGCCAGTTCCAGGACCACGGCCACGCCCGAGGCGTCGTCGTCCGCGCCGGGTGCGTCGGACGTGGCGTCCATGACGTCCGTGACGCGGGAGTCGTAGTGCCCGGCGACGACGTGGACGCGGTCGGGGGTGACCGAGCCGCGCAGGGTGGCGACGACGTTCGTGATGCGCGTGGGGGCCGGGATGCGCGGGGCAGGTTCCTGGACGTACGACTGGAGCTCCACCGTCATCCGGCCGCCGGACGCGGCGGCGTACGTGCGCAGTTCGGAGAGGAGCCAGTCCCGGGCCGCGCCGATGCCGCGTGCCGGATCGTCCTGGGAGGAGAGGGTGTGGCGGGTGCCGAAGGAGACAAGCTTGCGGACCGTGCGCTCGATGCGGTCCGTGTCGATCTCCCGCAGCAGGGCGCGGAGTTCGCGGGTGGGGCGCTGGGCCGTGGCAGGGGGGCGCCCGGCTTCCGGCTGCGACGCGGCCTCGGCCGTGCCCGCCGCCGCCCCTGCCGCCCCTAACGCCGCCGTCGCGGTCAGGACCGTTCTTCTGCTGGGGCGCATGCGTCCTCCCGGGGCTGGGGTGCCGGCCGACTCCGCAACATGGTTGTGGACACGCCAAGTCTCGGCAAGAGGGTGCGGGGAGAAGCTCGGTCGCCGCCTCCGGTCACTGCCTCGTGTACGTCAGCCTCTCCCCGCTGCTTGAGTTCACGCGCTGGAGCGTGCCGTCCGAAAGGACGGTGATCTCGGTGGCGGCGCCCGGGGTGCAGGCCGTGCGCGGCTGCCCGACGGTCACGGTGGACGGGCCGATCCTCACCGGGCCGCCGGCGTCGGGGGCGTCGGTCAGTTCGCCCTCGAAGACGCAGTGGTAGCTGCCGCCCCCCTTCGTGGGGCCGTCGGCCACGAGGGACAGGACCGTGTCGCCGGGCTCGCCCTGCTGGATGGTCAGCCGGCGGGTGTGCCGGCCGTCGGCGTTGTCGATGGTCGTGGTCCAGGTGCCCAGGTACGCCGTCGGGATCGAGCCGTCCGTCGGAGAGGCGGAGGTGTCCGGCGCCGAGGTCGTCGGGGACGGGCCCGGCGTGGTCGGGGGCGCGCCGGTGCTCTGCGTGGGGGTGGGGTCGCCGCCGGCCCGGCCGCCATCGCCGCCATTCATCAGCGCGTACACGGAGCCGCCCGCTGCCAGCGCGACGACCAGGGCGATCACGACGAGCAGCGCGGTGGAACGGCCGTTTCTTCGCGCCGGCCCCTGGGGACCGTAGGGCGGGGCCATGCCGTAGGGCGGGCTCGTGCCGTACGGCGGCGGGCCGTAGGGCGGGGTGGAGCCGAGGCCGCCGTAGGCGGGGTGGTACGGCGGGGCGGCGCCCGGGGCGCCGGGGTGGGGGTGCTGCTGGGGGTAGCCGTATGCCGGGTACGGGGGCGGAGGTGCCTGCGGGTGGGACGGCGCGCCCGGGGTCTGCTGGGGCGCCGGGGCGGTGCTCGGGCCGACGACCATGGTGGGCAGATGGTTCAGCGCCGGGCCCTCGCCCGGGCGGCCCGGCGGGGGCGGGCCGCCGGGCGCGGCGGGCGCCGTCGCGGGGGCCGGGGGCAACGCGGGGCCCGGGGACGATTCGTCGGCGGCGGGGGCGTGCTCGGGTGTCGGGTCGGGGCCGGGGCTCTCGTCAGGACCGGAACCCCGCTGCTCCACAGGGAGGTCTGGGAGGCCGGCGCCACCGGCCCGCTCCCCTGCGGCCTCCCCTTCCGGATCCTCCGCGTCCAGCAACCGCACCGCGTGCCGCCCGAGTTGGGCGACCAGGGCGCTCGGCAGCCAGGGGTCGAGGGCGCGGCCGTCGGAGACGGTGTCGTCGGCGCCGGTGCGCTCCAGGATGCGGTCGAGGGACGGGCGTGCGGCGGGGTCCTTGCGCAGGCAGTCACGGACCAGGTCGGCGATGCCCTCGGGGACGCCCTCCAGGTCCGGTTCCTCCTGGGCGATGCGGAACATCAGGGCGTGCACGCCGCTGTTGGCGGTGCCGAAGGGCAGGGCGCCGGTGGCAGCGTAGGCGAGGACCGAGCCGAGGCAGAAGATGTCGCACGCGGGGGTGATGCGGTCGCCCCGCACCTGCTCGGGCGCCATGAACCCGGGCGATCCGACGAGCGCGCCGGTGCGGGTGAGCCCGCCGTCCGTCACGGTCTGCAGGGCCCGGGCGATACCGAAGTCGATGACGCGCGGGCCGTCGATGGTGACCAGGACGTTGGACGGCTTGAGGTCGCGGTGGACGATGCCCGCGGCATGGATGTCCTTCAGCGCGTGCGCGAGCCCGGCCGCGAGGATGCGGACCGTCCGCTCGGGCAGGGCGCCGTGGTCGTGTCCGACGACCTGCTGCAGGCTCGGCCCGGCGACGTATCCGGTGGCCACCCACGGCACCGCCGCCTCGGTGTCCGCGTCCAGCACCGGCGCCGTCCAGTACCCGCCGACCCGCCGCGCGGCCTGCACCTCCTGCCGAAACCGCTCGCGGAACTCCTCCTGCGCGGCCAGCTCCTCGCGCACGAGTTTCACGGCGACCGTACGACCCCGCTCCGAGCGGGCCAGATACACGTGCCCCATGCCACCCGCACCGAGCAGCGCCAGCAGCCGGTACGCACCGATGCTCTTGACGCCTGGGGGCACCCCCAGCGGATCCCCGGGCCCCAGCTTCTCCATCGCTCAGCCGCCTTCCCCCCACACGTGAGCAACGGATCGAGAATAGTGCGGGGCCCGGGCGGGGTGACCTGGGCGATGTCTACGGTTCCGTAACAGGCGGGACGGGCAGCCCCTCCTGGTCGAGCACCTTCGACAGCCGTTCCAGCACCCGCACCGCCTCCGCCAGCTCCGCCTCCCCGAACGCCTCGGCCAGCCGGTCGGCGAACGCCGCGTGCCCGGGGCCGATACGGGCGATCGCCGCACGCCCCTCCTCGGTCGGCGCGAGGAGCTTGGCGCGGCGGTGCGCGGGGTTCGGCCGGTACTCGGCGAGCCCGCGCTCCACCAGCAGGTCGGCGATGCGCTGCACGCTCTGCCGCGTGATGCCCATGGCGCGGGCGATGCCGGAGACGGGCAGCGGCTCGCCGAGGACCGCGCCGAGCACCTGCCACCAGGCGGCGGTGAGCCCGGCCGGCCGGGCCAGTTCCTCCGCCACGGCGAGGAACTGGCCGTTCAGCCGGAACACCCCGAGGGCGCTGCGGCTGAGCAGGTCCTGACGCTCCCGGCTCATGCCGCCCCGGCCTTCTCCAGCACGGCGTACGCCGCCGCGTCGGAGTCGTGGAACAGCCGGTACCAGGCGTCGAGCACCTCGCCCTCGTACACACCGAGCAGCCGGAAGATCTCCCGGGCGAAGGCGACGGGCTCGGTCGGGCCGGCGGTGACGAGGTTTCCGTCGGTGACGGCGTCGGCCTCGACGTAGCGCTCGCCGCCCGCGTAGCCGGTCGCGGCCAGGTAGAAGGAGACCGCGCTGGTGTGGGCCCGGTCGTCGAGCAGGCCTTCCCGGGCGAGCCCGGCGGTGGCCCCGCAGATCGCGGCGACCGGCACGCCCGCCACCAGGAACGCCCGGGCCTTGCGGGCGAAGGGTGCCAGGTCGTCGCCCGCGTCCCAGAGGTCGGCGCCCGGGAGGATCAGCAGGGAGCTGTCCTCGGGCCGCACCTCGTCCAGGGCCGTGTCGGGCTGGATGCGCAGTCCGCCGATGCTGGTGACCGGGTCCGTGGACGGGCCGACGGTGCGGATCCGGTGTCCGGCGCGGGCGAGATGGGCCGTGGCGTGGCCCGTCTCCCAGTCGGCGAGGGTGTCGTAGACGGCGAGATGGACGGGCTTGCGGTCTGCGATGGCGTTCATGGCTCCTCCTGAAACCCGAGCTCCCACCCGAAGTAGATATGACAGCATCCTGACATTCAGACAGCACACTGTCAACATCCGACGCCTCACCTGTACAACCTGTCGCGGAATGCCGCCGACGGCAGACAGGCCGCCGATTTCACCGCCCTCTCCCCCGCACCTACGCTCGCCCGCATGACCCCTCAGCCGAACCCCGAAGCCGGTGCCGCCGTCAAGGCCGCCGACCGTGACCATGTGTTCCACTCCTGGTCCGCTCAGGAGCTCATCGACCCGCTCGCCGTCGCCGGGGCGCAGGGGTCGTACTTCTGGGACTACGACGGCCGGCGCTACCTCGACTTCTCCAGCGGGCTCGTCTTCACGAACATCGGCTACCAGCACCCCGAGGTCGTCGCCGCGATCCAGGAGCAGGCGGCGACGATGACGACCTTCGCGCCCGCGTTCGCGGTCGAGGCGCGGTCGCAGGCGGCCCGGCTGATCGCCGAGCGGACCCCGGGCGACCTGAACAAGATCTTCTTCACCAACGGCGGCGCCGACGCCGTCGAGCACGCGATCCGGATGGCCCGGCTGCACACCGGCCGCCCGAAGGTGCTCTCGGCGTACCGCTCGTACCACGGCGGTACGCAGCAGGCCGTCAACCTCACCGGCGACCCGCGCCGCTGGGCCTCCGACAGCGGCACCGCCGGGGTCGTGCACTTCTGGGCGCCCTACCTCTACCGCTCCCGCTTCTACGCGGAGACCGAGGAGCAGGAGTGCGCGCGGGCGCTGGAGCACCTGGAGACCACGATCGCCTTCGAGGGGCCCTCGACCGTCGCGGCGATCATCCTGGAGACGATCCCGGGGACGGCCGGGATCATGGTCCCGCCGCCCGGCTATCTCGCCGGGGTGCGGGAGCTGTGCGACAAGTACGGGATCGTCTTCGTCCTGGACGAGGTCATGGCCGGGTTCGGGCGGACCGGTGAGTGGTTCGCGGCGGACCTGTTCGACGTCACGCCCGACCTGCTGACCTTCGCCAAGGGCGTGAACAGCGGATACGTGCCGCTGGGCGGTGTCGCGATCTCCGGCGCGATCGCGGAGACCTTCGGGAAGCGGCCCTACCCCGGTGGTCTGACGTACTCCGGGCATCCGCTGGCGTGCGCCGCGGCCGTCGCGACGATCAACGTCATGGCCAAGGAGGGCATCGTGGAGAACGCGGCCGGGCTGGGCGCGTCCGTCCTCGGGCCGGAACTGCGTGAGCTGGCCGCGCGGCACCCGAGCGTGGGCGAGGTGCGCGGTGTCGGCATGTTCTGGGCGCTGGAACTGGTCCGGAACCGGCAGACGCGGGAACCGCTGGTGCCCTACAACGCGGCCGGGGAGGCGAACGCGCCGATGGCCGCCTTCGCCGCCGCCGCGAAGGCGGGCGGGCTGTGGCCGTTCGTGAACATGAACCGGACGCATGTGGTGCCGCCCTGCAACATCACCGAGGCGGAGCTGAAGGAGGGGCTCGCGACCCTGGACGCGGCGCTCTCGGTGGCGGACGAATACACGGAGTAAACAGCCGTAATCCCGCCAGCAGCCGACCACAACCCGTCAGTAGCCGACCATCTCGCCCCTCGTTCGAACGCGTAAGGTGGCGTGCCCGTAGACATATACGTGCACGGCCCCCGAACGCGACGAGGGAGACGCTCTGACCATGCCCCGCAGCTCCGGCAACGGCGCCGTGACGCGCAGCACCCTGCGGCAGCAGATCGCCGACGCGCTTCGTGACGAGGTGCTGGCGGGGCGGCTCCAGCCGGGGCAGGAGTTCACGGTCAAGGAGATCGCCGAGCAGTACGGGGTGTCCGCCACGCCGGTCCGGGAGGCGCTGGTCGACCTCTCCGCGCAGGGGCTCCTCGACGCCGACCAGCACCGCGGCTTCCGCGTCCACGAGTACTCGGTCGAGGACTTCCGCGGCATGATCGAGGCCCGCGGCCTGGTCATCGAGGGGATGTTCCTCGCGCTGAGCGAGGGGCATCCCGGCGCCGTGCGGCCCGACGACCCCCGGGCCGCCGCCGTCGTCGCCGGGGTCCGCAGGCGCGGCGAGGAGGCGCAGCGGGCCGCCGCCGCCGGTGATCTCACCGTCCTCATCGGCTACGACCTGCGCTTCTGGCGCGAGCTCGGCGCCTGTTTCGGCAACCCCTACCTCGCCGACTTCCTGAACCGGCTGCGCGTTCAGAGCTGGGTCTGCGCGGTGCAGCACTTGCGTCGGCTCACCGACCTGCGCGGCGAGCTGTGGGCCGGTCACACCGAACTGGTCGACGCCCTGATCGCCCGCGACAACGACACCGCCCGGTCGATCATCGCCGACTACAACGCCCACTCCATCGCCCTGATCGAGCGCCTCGCCTCAGGATGACCTGCGTCGCATGTGTTCGTATGGGTATGGGACATGCACGGCAGGAGCCGCTTCCGTGCCGCACCGATACCCTTCCCTGACCACCGCGCCACCCGACCAACGAGCTGAGCGAGGAGCCTTCTTTGGCCTGTGACCTGTGGCTGGTACCGCTCGTCGACGTGTTGTGCCACACGCCGGACAACCCGTTCGCCGAGGAACTCGCGCAATACAACAAGGTGCTCGCCGAGGCCGGGCTGCCGCCGGTGCCGGTGTACCAGTACATGCCGGGCCTGTCGGGCGACGTCGCCCCGGTCGCGGGCTTCGACTACGACGCGCTGCACTTCCTGCGCCGCGCCTATCTGCTCCAGGTGTGCGGGCTGCCGGTGACGCCCGTGGACGAACTCGGCGGCGACTACGAGCAGTTGCTGGAGATGTTCGAGTCGACGGCCCAGCAGTCGCACCTCGTCTGGCACTACGACCACGCGGGTGCGTACGTCCCCGTCGACTTCCCCAGCCCGCTCGCCGACGACGAGCTCCTCGCGGGCGGCGGTCCGCTGGGCTCCTCCCACGCCCTGCTGCGGGAGCTGGAGCTGGTCGCGCCGGCCATCGGCATCGACCCGGCCAATCCGCCGGCGCCGCCCCAACCGCCGCTCGTGCCCACAGAACTGGAGGAACCCGCGGTCCCGGCCCCCTACGATCCCAGCCCCTTCGCCAGGGAGCGCCACGTCTGGCTCGGCCTGCACGCGGCCGTGACGCGGAGTCTGGCCCAGGGGTCGATGATCGTCTTCAGCTGAGCGTCAGCGCAGCTGGGACAGCCCCTTCTGCAGGTCGTCGCTGTTCATGACCGGGAACACCTCGACCTCGGCGTTGAGGCCGGTGAAGAACGGCTCCAGCGCGGGAGGCATCTGGGAGCTGTCCTGCATGTCGAAGACCATGAAGCAGGTCCTGCGACCGCCCTCGGGGCCGAAGTAGGCCGCCTCCGGCCTGAGCTTCTCCATGGCCTCCTGCATGAGCTGCGGCATCTTGCCGCCCCGGATCGCCTCGTTGCCCTTGTCCGTGTCCAGCGTCGCCTTGAGCATCACGCGCATAGCACTCACTTCCTCTGTCTCATCGGGGTGGTGTCTGTCTCGTCGGGGTGGTGTCTGCTGCGAATCGCAAGCTCAGCGTATGACCCGATTTGCCCTTCAAGCCCCTTGATTGCTCCATCAGGAGCAGACAGCAGAACGTCCCGGCGACCACGAGGGTCGCCGGGACGCAGGGCGTATGCCGCTCGGTCCGGCTACAGGAACGACTTGATCTCGATCGTCTCGTCCCGGCCCGGGCCCACGCCGATCGCGGAGATCGGGGCGCCGGACATCTCCTCCAGCGCCTTGACGTAGCTCTGGGCGTTCTTCGGCAGGTCGGCGAAGGACTTGGCCTTGCTGATGTCCTCGCTCCAGCCCGGCAGCATCTCGTAGACCGGCTTGGCGTGGTGGAAGTCCGTCTGGGAGTACGGAAGCTCCTCGACGCGCCTGCCGTCGATCTCGTACGCCACGCAGACCGGGATCTGTTCCCAGCCGGTGAGGACGTCGAGCTTGGTGAGGAAGAAGTCGGTCAGGCCGTTCACCCGGGTCGCGTAGCGGGCGATCACCGCGTCGAACCAGCCGCAGCGCCGGTCACGGCCGGTGGTGACACCGCGCTCGCCGCCGATGCGGCGCAGGGCCTCGCCGTCCTCGTCGAACAGCTCCGTCGGGAACGGGCCCGCGCCGACGCGGGTCGTGTAGGCCTTGAGGATGCCGATGACCCGGCTGATCTTCGTCGGGCCCACGCCCGCGCCCGTGCAGGCGCCGCCCGCGGTCGGGTTCGAGGAGGTGACGAAGGGATACGTGCCGTGGTCGATGTCGAGGAGCGTGCCCTGGCCGCCCTCGAACAGGACGACCTTGTCCTCCTCCAGCGCCTGGTTGATGACCAGGACGGTGTCGGCGACGTACGGCGCGAGCTTGTCGGCGTAGCCCAGCAGCTCCTCGACGACCTGGTCGACGGCGATCGCGCGCCGGTTGTAGAGCTTGGTGAGGATCTGGTTCTTGACGTCGAGGGCCGCCTCGACCTTCTGCGTGAGGATCGACTCGTCGTACAGGTCCTGCACGCGGATGCCGACGCGGTTGATCTTGTCGGCGTAGGTCGGACCGATACCGCGTCCGGTCGTGCCGATCTTCCGCTTGCCGAGGAAGCGCTCCGTCACCTTGTCGACCGTGACGTTGTACGGCGTGATGATGTGCGCGTTTCCGCTGAGGAGGAGCTTGGAGGTGTCGACACCACGCTCGTTCAGACCGCTCAGCTCGGAGAGCAGGACCGACGGGTCGACGACGACACCGTTACCGATGACCGGCGTGCAGCCGGGGGACAGGATTCCGGAAGGGAGGAGGTGGAGGGCATACTTCTGGTCGCCCACGACCACGGTGTGGCCGGCGTTGTTGCCGCCCTGGTAGCGCACTACATAATCCACCGAGCCACCGAGCAGGTCGGTGGCCTTTCCCTTGCCTTCGTCACCCCACTGAGCACCGAGCAGCACAAGTGCGGGCACGCGCGTACACCCCTTCCGGGCGGGGCATGTCCATGGTCGAGGGCGAACGCGGCGGATCTCCGCCGCGTGCACCGCGACCGCCGTTGGCCGCCAACCGTCGGACCGGATGCCCCGGAATAGACGAAGCCCCTGGCGCAATAGCGCAAGGGGCTCTTGCACAAAGATGCTACCCGAGGAAGCGAGGCATGGCCGAGGTGGCGACTTCCGCGACGTCCGAGCAGCTGCTGGTGGTCATCGACCCGGTCGCCCGTCGGTCCGACGGCGAGTCCGTACGGATCGCGAAAGACGTGCTCGGAGCGGGTGCGGCCGTGAAGCTGTGCCTGCCGGAGGGGCCGGAGGAGTTCGCCCGGGCGCTGGCCCGGCGGGGCTCGCGGCGCCCGGTCGTGGTCGGTGACGACCGGGCCCTGATCCGCGCGGTGTCGCTTTTGCACCGGCATCGGGAGCTGGCCGGATGTGCACTGTCGGTGGTGCCGGTCGGGGACGTGCTGTCCCTCGCCCGGTCGCTGGGGGTGCCGACGGGGACGGTGGCGGCGGCGCGGGCGGTGCTCGACGGGGTCGAGCGGCGGATGGACCTGCTGGTCGACGACAGCGACGGGGTGGTGCTCGGCGCACTGCGGATACCGCCGGTGCAGGCAGGCCCGCAGGCGCCGGACCCCGAGGCCGAGCCGGGCCGCCCCTGGCTGCGGACCTGCCAGTCCCTGGTACGCACCCTGGTCCCGGCCTCCCGCCCGTCGCGGCTCGCCTCCGCTCCCGAGCCCGGCCCCTCCCGGCTGCGGGTCGAGGTCGACGGCGAAACCCTCGTCGACCTGAACCAGCCGGTCGAGGCGGTGTCGGTGTCGCCCTCGGCCTCCGGTGTGGCGTCGGTGGAGGTCCGCCCGGTGTCGGTGGGCGCCGAGGCCTCACCCCTGCTCGCCGAGGGCCGGACGGTGACGGTGTCGGGGGCCCACTTCCGCTACCGGGCGGACACGGTGGTGTCGGGGCCGGTACGGACCCGGACGTGGGTGGTCCGGGAGGGGGCCTGGGGGCTGACGGTGCCGGCCGCGCCGTGAACCGCACCCTCGCGTCATTCCTGCCCGAACGTCTTCTCCCGTTGCACCCGCCAGCGCTCCATCAGCTCCGCGAGTTCGCTCTCCAGGAACTCGAAGAAGGCGAGCGTCTCGGACATGCGGCGGCCGGCCGGGGTGTCGGCGCCGAGGCTGGTGACGCCCTCGCGCAGGGCCGCCTCCCAGCGCTTGAGGACGGCGTCGCGGTTGGTCAGGGCCTCGTACCACTGGTCGCCGTGCACCCGGTAGCGCTCCCGGCGGGAGCCGGGCTCCCGTTCGCGCGAGACCATGTGCGTCTGGGCCAGGTAGCGCACCGCCCCGGACACCGCCGCGGGGCTGATGCGCAGCTGTTCTCCCAGTCCGGCGGAGGTCATCGAGCCCTCGTCCGAGGAGAGGAGAGCGGCGAAGACCCGGGCGGGCATCCGCGGCATCCCGGCCTCGACGAGCTGCGCCGCGAAGGACTCGACGAACCTCGACACGGCCTGCGCGTTCCGGTCCGCCCCGGCTGATTCCCTCATGCGCCCATCCTATCGACGATTTATACGCTTCCTTAACTTCACAAATTTCTGAAGCAGACGTACGTTCTGAAGCATGACGAAGGCCCTCACCGTCTCCGGACTGCACAAGTCCTTCGGGCGGACCCACGCGCTGGACGGGCTCGACCTGGAGGTCGCCTCCGGCGAGGTCCACGGCTTCCTCGGCCCCAACGGCTCGGGCAAGTCCACCACCATCCGGGTCCTGCTCGGCCTGCTGCGCGCCGACTCGGGCGCCGCACAGGTGCTCGGCCACGACCCCTGGTCGGACGCGGTGGAGGTGCACCGCCGTATCGCCTACGTCCCCGGGGACGTGACGCTGTGGCGCAACCTCTCCGGCGGCGAGGTCATCGACCTGTACGGCAGGCTGCGCGGTGGGCTGGACCCCCGGCGCCGCGCGGAGCTGATCGAGCGGTTCGAACTCGACCCGACCAAGAAGGGCCGCACGTACTCCAAGGGCAACCGGCAGAAGGTCGCCCTGGTCGCCGCGTTCGCCTCGGACGTCGACCTGCTGATCCTGGACGAGCCGACCTCGGGCCTGGACCCGCTGATGGAGGAGGTCTTCCAGCGCTGTGTGGCCGAGGAGCGCGACCGGGGCCGCACGATCCTGCTCTCCTCCCACATCCTGAGCGAGGTCGAGGAGCTGTGCGACCGGGTGAGCATCATCCGCAAAGGCCGCACGGTCGAGTCGGGTTCGCTCGCCGACCTGCGCCATCTGACCCGTACGAGCGTGACGGCCGAACTCGCGGCCTCCCCCGACGGGCTGGCGAACCTGCCCGGCGTCCACGACCTCGACGTGCAGGGGCGCCGGGTCCGGCTCCAGGTCGACACCGACGGGCTGGACGCCGTCCTGCGGTCCCTGAGCGAGTCGGGCGTACGGTCGCTGACGTCGACGCCGCCGACGCTGGAGGAACTGTTCCTGCGGCACTACCAGGACGAGGCGGCTACCCGATGACGGCCTTCGCGGTGAGGCCCGGCAGCTCACGCCAGCTGGCCGGGACGGGCACGCTGCTGCGGTTCGCCCTGCGCCGGGACCGGCTGATGATCCCGGTGTGGATCGCGGTGAACGCCCTGATGGTCCTCTCCATGCCGAACACCCTGGAGGGCCTCTACGGCACCCCGGCCGAACGCGCCGACCTGATCCGGCAGATGGAGGCCAACTCCTCGCTGCGCGCGATGGTCGGTCCGGTCTTCGGCGACTCGCTGGGCGCGCTGACGGCCTGGCGGGCCGGCGTCTACGCGGGCGCCCTGGCGGCCGTGACGAGCCTGCTGGTCGTCGTACGGCACACCCGGGACGAGGAGGAGAGCGGCCGTCAGGAGCTGGTGGCGTCCGGGATGGTGGGCCGCCGGGCCTCCCTGACGGCGGCCCTGCTGGCGGCGGTGGTCGCGAACGGGGTGCTGGCGCTGCTGCTGACGGTCGGCCTGGCCGGACAGGGGGCGGCCGGGGCACTGGCCCTGGGCCTCGGCATCGCCGGTGTCGGGATGGTCTTCGCCACGATGGCGGCGATCGTCGCCCAGCTGACGGAGAGCGCGCGGCTGGCCCGTGGTCTGACGGCGGCGGTGCTGGGCGCCGCGTTCGTGCTGCGCGCGGCGGGCGACTCGGCGACGGACGACGGTTCGTCGGTGCTGACCTGGCTGTCGCCGCTGGGCTGGCTGGAGAACCTGCGGCCGTACGCGGACGAACGCTGGTGGGTGCTGGCGCTGCTCGCCGGTGCGGTCCTCCTGCAGGGCGCGGTGGCGTACGGGCTGGCGGGCCGCCGGGACCTCGGCATGAGCTTCCTGCCCACCCGGCCGGGCCCGGCGACCGGCCGCCTGGGCAGTGCGGGCGCGCTGGCCTGGCGGTTGCAGCGGGGCAGCGTGCTGGGCTGGAGCATCGGGTTCCTCCTCGCCGGGGGCGTCTACGGCGGCATGACCGAGGGCGCGGCCGACCTGGTCGGGGACAACGAGAACGCCCGGCGGATCTTCGAGCGGATGGGCGGCCGGTCCGGCCTGACGGACGCGTTCCTGGCGTCGATGGTCGGCATGCTCGGCCTGGTCGCCGCGCTGTACATCGTGGCGTCGGTGCTCCGCCTGCACGGCGAGGAGACCTCCGGCCGGGCTGAACCGGTCCTGGCGAACGCGGTCGGGCGCCTGCGGTGGGCCGCGGGCCACCTGGTGATCGCCTTCGGCGGTTCGGCGCTCATCATGCTCCTGGCCGGCCTGGGCCTGGCCGCCGGCTACGGCAAGGAGACCGGGCCGATCCTGGGGGCGTGCCTGGTGCAGCTGCCGGCGGTGTGGGTGATCGGCGGGGTGGCGGTGCTGCTGCACGGCGTGCTGCCGCGGGGGGCCATGGCGGCGTGGGTGGCCGCCGGGGCGGTGCTGCTGATCGGCTGGGTCGGGCCTGCGCTGGATGTACCGCAGGCGGTGCTGGATCTCTCGCCGTTCGGGCATCTGCCGAAGTTGCCGGGAGGATCCATGGAGTGGGGGCCGGTGGTGGTGCTGACCGCGCTGGCTGTGGTGCTGGTGGCTGCGGGGCTGGCGGGATTGCGGAGGCGGGACATGACGACGTGATCAGTCGGCGTATTGCTTGAGCTCCGCGGTGTCGAGTTCGATGCCGACCGGGTCGGGGAGGGCGACCTTCCCACCGAGTTTGGACATGCGAGTGGTCCGGTAGCCCACCTCCGGGTCCGGGTCCGGGTCACTGTGCACGAGGACCGACAGGTGATCACGGTCGATCAGCGGATAGACGGGGACACCGGCCTCGCCGTACGTCCGGGGCTTCTCCACACGATCGCGGTTGTGGGTGTCCGAGTCGTACGACGTGACCTCGACGGCCATCAGCACGCCGTCGGGGTCGGCCCAGTCGCCCTTTCCGGGTCTCGTCCTCACGCTCGGCGAACTCCGCGATCCGCTCGAACATGGCCACCGACAACTGAGACGACGCGCGCTCTGCCATAACCGTCATGGTGCCTCCCTCCGCAGGCAGGCACCAGCGTGACCGGGCCACCGGCACCGATCACCCGGAATCGCTCAGTGATCATCCGAAACGGGTGATCAGCCCATCTCCACGGCCAGCCCCTCCAGCCCCCTGATCACGAAGTTCGGCTTGCGGACCGGCTCGGCGGCCAGTCGCAGGGTCGGGGCCCGCTCCAGCAACGCCCCCATCGACGCCGCCAGTTCGATGCGGGCCAGCGGTGCGCCGATGCAGTAGTGGATGCCGGCGCTGAAGGAGATGTGGGGGTTGTCCTGGCGGGTCAGGTCCAGGGCGGACGGGGTCTCGAACACCGTCGGGTCATGGTTGGCGGAGCCGAAGAGCAGGGCGACTTCCGCGCCGCGCGGGATCGTCGTGCCGGCGAGTTCGATGTCGTCCAGGACCCAGCGCTCGAAGAGCTGGAGCGGGGTGTCGTAGCGCATCAGTTCCTCCACGGCGGAGGGGATGAGCGTGTGGTCCGCGCGCAGCAGCTCCAGCTGGGCCGGGTTGCGGAACAGGGCGTACCAGCCGTTGACCGTGGAGTTCACCGTCGCCTCGTGACCGGCGTTGAGGAGGAGGACGGCCGTCGAGATCATCTCCTGCTCGGTGAGGCGGTCTCCCTCGTCATGGGCCGCGATCAGGCCCGAGATGAGGTCCTCGCCCGGTTCCTTGCGGCGGGCCGCGATGAGCTCGCGCAGGTAGTCGGAGAACTCCACCGACGCCCTGACCGCCTTCGTCGCCGTCTCCTCGGACGGGTTGAGCTCGTACATCCCGCAGATGTCCGCCGACCAGGGACGCAGCGGGGCCCGGTCGGACTCCGGGATGCCGAGCATCTCGGCGATCACCGCCACCGGGAGGGGCTCGGCTACGTCCTTCAGCAGGTCGCCGCCGCCTTCTTCGACCAGGGCCGAGGCGAGCTCGTCCGCCAGGCCCCGCACGTACGGCTTCAGCCGCTCCACCGTGCGCGGCGTGAACGCCTTCGACACCAGGCGCCGGATCCGGGTGTGGTCCGGCGGCTCCAGGTCGAGCATCCCGTGGTCGTTGAGCGTGTGGAACGGCTCCTGCTCCGGCGGGGGCGCGGTGCGGCCGAACTCCACGTGCGTGAACCGGTGCAGGTACGTCCGGCCCAGGCGCCGGTCCCGCAGCAGCGCCGAGACGTCCGCGTGGTGCGGGACGAGCCACTGGTTCGTGGGCTCGTAGTAGTGCGCGCGGCCCCGGGCACGCAGCTCGGCGTAGGCGGGGTACGGGTCGGCGAGGAACGCCGGGTCCCACGGGTCGAACGCGAGGTCAAAAGCAGCTGCCATGGACGGACGCTAGCCCCACATCCGCCCATCTGACCAGGGGTGTTCCGGCAGGACAGGCAGGGTCAGCCATCCAGACCAAGATCGTTAAGCTGTGCGTGCCGACTGAGCGGCACATGCCTTCGCAAGGAAAGAACTTCATGACACAGCAGCGAGCCGAGTTCCGCACCCGCGTCCCCGCACGACTGGCCGCCTCGGCCGTGCTGGCCCTGTCGCTGACCGCCGGCGCGGTCGCGACCAGCGCCCCGGCCGCCACCGCCGCCGAGATGCCGTGCAAGCCGCGCGTCTACTACTACGTCTACAAGAGCAGTGGCGTGAACTTCCGCACGGGCCCCGGCACCGGCTACAAGTCCAAGGGCATCCTCCACAAGAACGACTGGGGCAAGAAGGTCGGCACCAAGGGCTCCTGGATCAAGCTGAAGCTGGGCCAGAAGTCCAAGAGCGGGCTGGCCAAGGGCACCACCGGCTGGGTCAACAAGTCGTACGTGAGCGACTGCGTGCCGATGCAGCTGGACTGATCCGGCCCGTCGCCCCCGGGCCCGAGGGCCTGCGGGGCGACGTCCCCGGCTAGCCGGGCGTCACCAGCCGCGCCTCGTAGGCGAACACCGCCGCCTGCGTCCGGTCCCTGAGCCCCAGCTTCACCAGGATCCGGCTGACATGCGTCTTGATCGTCGACTCGGCGACCACCAGCCGCTCGGCGATCTCCGCGTTCGACAGGCCCTGTGCGATGAGGACCAGCACCTCCGTCTCCCGGTCGGTGAGGTCGCCGTACGCCGCCTGCGCGGAGGGCATGAGGCGCGGGGTCTCGGAGAGCTTGGAGAACTCGGTGATCAGGCGCCTGGTCACCGAGGGGGCCAGGAGGGCCTCACCGGATGCCACGACCCGCACGCCGTCGGCGAGCTGGCGGGCCGAGGCGTCCTTGAGGAGGAAGCCGGAGGCTCCCGCGCGCAGCGCCTGGTAGACGTACTCGTCGAGGTCGAAGGTGGTGAGCACCAGCACCTTCGCCGCACCGTCGGCGGCGACGATCTCGCGGGTCGCCTCTATGCCGTTCAGCTCGGGCATGCGGATGTCCATCAGCACGACGTCCGGGGCGAGTTCGCGGACCTTCGCGACGGCCTCCCGGCCGTTCACCGCCTCGCCGACGACCTCCATGTCCGGCATTGCGTTCAGCAGGACCGAGAAGCCCTCGCGCACCATCATCTGGTCGTCCGCGATCAGCACGCGAATGGTCATGCGTCATCCTCGTCCGGCAGGGCGACCGGCAGGAACACCGCCACCTCGTAGCCTCCGTCGTCCGTCCGGCCCGCCGTCATCTCGCCGTTCAGCATCGTCACGCGCTCCCGCATGCCCGTGATGCCGTGCCCGGCGCCCGGCGAGGGCTTGATCAGGCCGGGGTTCGGCGGCGGGCCGTTGACTATGCGCAGGCCCAGGCCCCCGAGAACGTATCCGATCTCGACGCGGGCGCTCGCACCCGGCGCGTGCCGCAGGGTGTTGCTCAGGGCCTCCTGCACGATCCGGTACGCCGACAGTTCCACGCCCTGCGGCAGCTCGCGCACCGCGCCGGTCACCACCTTGTCGACACCCAGTCCGGCCTCCCGCACATTGGCCAGCAGCCCTTCCAGGTCGGCGAGCGTGGGCTGCGGGGCGTCCGGGGCCTCGTAGTCCTCGGCGCGGACGACGCCCAGGACGCGGCGCAGCTCGGTCAGGGCCGCCACCGCGTTCTCCCGGATCGTGGCGAAGGCCTTCTCCAGCTCCGGCGGCGGGTTCTCCACCCGGTAGGGCGCGGCCTCCGCCTGGATGGCGACCACCGACATGTGGTGGGCGACCACGTCGTGCAGCTCGCGGGCGATCGTCGTGCGCTCCTCCAGCAGGGTGCGGCGGGAGCGCTCGTGCGCGGTGACCGTCTGCTGGGCGGTGACCTCCTGCTCCGCGTGGCGGCGGATGTGCCAGACGGTGACGCAGAGGAGGATCATGGCCGAGAAGACCAGCATGGGGGCGGAGTTGGTGCCGTACAGGTAGGTCGGGCCGATGCCGCTGTCCGCGATCAGGGCGTACAGCGCCGTCAGGGCCCACATCCACCCGGCCGCACGCGGCCTGGTGCGTATGGCCACGACCGTCAGCACGGTCAGATGGCAGGCGAAGCTGGCGGGGGCCCATGGCCATTCGCCGTTGCTGCCGAGCACGGCGGCCAGCGGCGTGAAGGCCATGGACGCCCAGAACGCTCCGACCGGCCGGATCATGGTCAGCAGGACCGGAAGCACGGTCAGCGGCGCGACCAGCAGCAGCTCGCCATCGGTGTCGACGCTGGAGAGGAATAGGGCGAACAGGGCCGCCATGGCTATCAGTGCGTGCGGCGTCCAGGTCGCGTACTCCCGCAGGCGGCCGGGCAGCCGCCGGATGATCCGCCCGTCGGTGCTCCTGCGCGGCAGCGGCCGGTAGGCGAACGCGTCGTGGATGAGGTCCTGCCGCAGCCCGCGCAGGGAGTCCACGGCCACTCGGTACTCGGGGCTGCGCATCTGGGCCCCGTCCCCCGGCGGCGTGGTCTGCATGTGAGTCGTCTCGGTCACGTACAGAACGGTATGCGCACCCCCGGGTCGCGGTCGTCCCCAGTGAGAGGGGTTCCCCGGCGTCCCTCTCAGGTACTACGGGTCCCCGGGGGCCCGCCCTCAGTACCCCGACGGGCGCACCAGCCCCGACTCGTACGCGAACACCGCCGCCTGTGTCCGGTCCCTCAGGCCCAGCTTCACCAGGATCCGGCCCACGTGGGTCTTCACCGTCTGCTCGGCGACGAACAGGTGCTTGGAGATCTCCGCGTTCGACAGGCCCTGCGCGATCAGGGCGAGCACCTCCGTCTCCCGCTCGGTCAGGTCACCGATCCGCTCCTTGAGCGGGGCGCGGGGCCGGTCGTCCAGCCGGGAGAACTCGGCGATCAGCTTGCGGGTGATGACCGGGGCGAGCAGCGCGTCACCGGCCGCGATCACCCGGACCGCCTCGGCGAGCTGCTCCGACGACGCGTCCTTCAGGAGGAACCCGGAGGCTCCGGCGCGCAGCGCGTCGTACACGTACTCGTCGAGGTCGAAGGTGGTGAGCACCAGCACCCTGATGTCCGGGTTCGCGGTGGTGATGCGCTCGGTGGCCTCGATGCCGCCGATCCCGGGCATGCGGATGTCCATGAGGACGACGTCCGGGGCGGTCTCGGCGGCCTTCGCGACGCCGCCCTCCCCGTCCTTCGCCTCGCCGACGACCTCTATGTCGGGCTGGGTGCCGAGCAGCACGGTGAAGCCCTGCCGGACCATCGCCTGGTCGTCGACGATGAGAACCCGGATGGGTCGGCCGGAGCTGCTCGTCATGGGGTCCCTCCCCGGGGATCGGTGGTGCGGTCGGTGGAACGGGCGGTGCCCGGGGCGTCGGCGGGCGGGGTGTCCGGGAGGAAGGCGGTGACCTTGAAGCCGTCCCAGTGCCACGGGTGCGCCGTCATGGTGCCGCCGAGCATCGCGACCCGCTCCCGCATGCCGAGCAGTCCGTGCCCCGCTCCCGTCGACGGCGGCGCGGGCCCGGTCGGCCGGCCGTTGACGACCTCCACCTCCAGCCCGTCCGGCTGATACGTGAGACGGACCGTGGCTCTCGCACCGGGCGCGTGCCGCAGGACGTTGCTCAACGCCTCCTGCACGATCCGGTACGCGGACAGCTCCACGCCGGGCGGCAGCGGCCGCCGCTCGCCGTTGATCTCGGTGATGACCTCGCGGCCGGCGGCCCGGGTGTTCTCCACAAGTGCGTCCAGCCGGTCGAGATCGGGCTGCGGGGCGTGGCCGGCGGTGTCTCCGTCCGGGCCGGCGGGCTCCCCCGGCCCGGGGTGCTCCGAGCGCAGCACGCCCAGCACCCGGCGCAGCTCGGTCAGCGCCTCCAGCGCGTTCTGCCGGATGCCCGCGAGGTTCTCCTTGAGTTCGTCGGGCGGGTTCTCGACCAGGTGCGGGGCGACCTGCGCCTGGATGGAGATGACGGACATGTGGTGGGCCACCACGTCGTGCAGCTCCCGCGCGATGCGGCTGCGCTCCTCCAGCAGGGTGCGCCGGGTGCGCTCCTCGGCGGTGAGCGTGGTCTGCTCGACGAGCTCCGCGCGGGCCTCTCGGCGGCCGCGCAGGGCGGTGCCGACGACCACGACGACGGCGAACAGGGTGACCGCGAGGACCCCGGTGGGCTGGTACTGGACCCCGGAGACCGTCAGTCCCTCCAGGACCCAGGTGGCCAGCACGGTCACGGCCAGCGCCTCCACGGCGACGCGGGTGGGCACCCGCAGCGCGAGCAGCAACAGGACGAGCAGGTGGGCGATGATCCCGGCCGCGGTCCAGGGCCAGGTGAATGAGTAGTCGGGTTCTATCCGGGCGTACACCGCGACCGCGCCCACCACGGTCGCCACCGTCGACAGCCACCAGGCCGGAACCGGCCGCCACATCGCGAGGAGTACCGCCACGCCCTGCCCGAACGCGAGCAGGAAGGCGTACCCGGCGTTCAGATGGCCGTTGTCGTTGAGCTGGGCCGTGCCACCGAGCGTGATGCCGAAAGCGGCCAGGCACAGCAGACCGTGCGGCAGCCAGCGCAGCCAGGTGGACGGCGGCAACGGGTCCACCCGGGCGGTCCACAGGTCCTCGCGCAGCACCCGCAGCCAGCCCATGACGCGCGCCCGCAGCGCGCCGCCCACCCCCGTGTCCGTCACGCGCCCCAGCCTAGACATGGTGTGCCTTCACCGCTGTCCCCCGGTCGGACGGACGGTGCGCCCGCACCACCCGCGACCGCCTGCCCCGGCCACCGCCCTGCTCGAAGAACCGGAAGGCGGCCCAGCAGACGGCGAGGGCCAGGGCGAACGCGGGCAGCCACAGCAGCCGGGCCCCGACCCAGCCGAGGCTGTCGGGCAGCGTGTGCAGGCCGGGGAGCCGGCCCGCGAGGAGGCCGGTGGCCGTCGTGGCCATCAGGGCCGTCTGGTGCCACAGGAAGACGGTCATCGCGGAGAGGTTGACCAGCGCCACCGCCGCCCACGCCACCGGTCGGCGCATCGCCCGCCGCAGCCGCTCGCGCAGCAGCAGGGCGAGACCGCACTGGGCCAGCCCGAAGGTGACGACGGCCAGCGTCGGCGGGTCCAGGTTGGACATGCCCTCCCCAGGGACCCCGACCATCGACGCCGGATAGCCCGCCCACGCGACGAGCCCCGCGGTCGCCGCCGCACCGCCGGCGACCAGGATCCAGCCCGCGCGGCGGCGCTCCAGCTCGCCCCGGGTCCAGGCCGCCCCCAGTGTGTAGGGCACCAGCCAGCCCGCGGCCACGTTCACCCAGCCCAGCCAGGAGGGGCCGCCGAGGCCGAAGCGCAGCAGGTCCACGTGGAGCACGACGGCCAGCGGCCAGAGCGGGTTCAGCCGGGTCAGCAGCGGGGTCGCCGCCGTCAGGGCCGCGAACACCACGAGGAACCACAGCGGGGACAGGGCCAGCTTCACCAGTGTCCGGACCGTCCCGAACTCGGCGCCCGACAGCAGCAGGGCGAGCGCGGCGACCGTCCACAGGGTGAGGACGGCGGCGACCGGCTTGAACAGCCGGGACAGACGGGCCGTCAGCCAGCGGTGGTAGGGGATGCCACGGGCCCGGGCCGAGGCCAGGCCGCGGGTGGCGACGTGCCCGCCGACCAGGAAGAACACGGCGAGCGTCTGGAACAGCCAGGAGACGGGCGTCAGCCAGGGCATGTGCTGGAGAGGACTCGCCGTGCGCAGGGCGCGGCCGTCGGCGACCAGGGCCGTGACCAGCCAGTGCCCGAGGACGACGCCGAGGACCGCGGCGGCGCGCAGGGCGTCCACGGCCCGGTCGCGGTCGGCCGGGGTGGCCGCACCGACGCGTTGGGCGCCGCGGCGCACTGCATGCCGGACCCCTCGCTCCACATCTCGGACACCTCGTACTCCGACGTCAGTCATGAGTCACCGCCTTGGTCTCGCCCAGGACGATCCGGGTCAGGTTGGTCAGGGAGGTCGAGCCGGGGCTGAAGTAGTCGCTGTGACCGCCGTCGCCGGCCGCGAAGACCCGGGCGCCGAAGGCCGGGGAGACGGGGTCGGTGCCGAAGCCGACGGTGGTGCCGAACAGGTCCGCGCTGACACGCGGGACGTTCTCCACCCAGTCGTCGCCGCCGCGGGCCGCCCAGACGTGGGCGCGGGTGTGCAGGTCGGCCGCGGAGTCCGCGCCCGTGCCGGGGCTGCCGACCAGCGCGATGTCGTCGACGGCGAGCCCGGCGGCGGCCCGGCCGCAGACGACCGAGCCGTACGAGTGGCACAGCAGCGAGATGCGCGGCCCGCCGCCCGTTGTGGCGCGCAGGTCGGTGACGAGCGCGCGCAGGTGCGGGGCCGCCTGCTCCGCCCTGCCGGTCGTCGTGACCGTCGCGCTGACCGTGCCCGGCGTCTCGTAGCCCAGCCAGGCCACGACCGCCGTGCGCGTGCCCGCGGGAGCCTGCCGGGCGAGCTGCCCGTACAGGGCGGCGGCGGCCGCGTGGAACCGGCCGTAGGTGTCGAGGCTCGTGTCGGAGCCGGGGACCAGGACGGCGATGCGGTCGGCGCGGGCGAGGTCGCCCAGGACCTCCGTCACCCGGCCGGAGCCGCGGCCGTCGAACCCGAGGAGACGCCGGGCCGGGGCGGCCAGCGCACGGTCCGTCGCGGCACGGTCCCGGTCCTGGTGGGCGGCGGCCATTCGGGCCGCTTCGGCGGCGTTGGCACGGTTGGCCGCGTACGCCTCGTCGAGCGTCGACGCGCTGAGAGGTGCGAGGGAGGCGGGTGCCGGCGCGGGGATCTCCGGCCGCACCGCCCCGGAGAGAGGGAACACCACCGCGCCGGTGATGAGGGCGGCGAGCGCGGCACGACGCCATCGGCCGCCGCGGCGCCGACCGCCGTCGCCACGGCCGTACTTCGCTGCGAACCCCATGGTCGTCCCCCTCCAGCGCACCCGGCCATCGGGTCTGCGTGGAAGGGAAGTTACGGAGCGGGACCCGTCGTCCGCGTCACACCGCGGAGCTCACCTGCGGCCTGGCTCTCAGGTACTACGGGTATGACCTACGGGTAGGACCGGGGGTCGCTCCTACGGGTAGGACCGGGGGTCTCCCACGGGTAGGACCGGGGGTCTCCCACGGGCGCCCAGGAAAGCCGCTCACCAGGCCAGTTGCGCGATCTCCTCCACCACCACCGCGCACGCGTCCGCCGCCGGGTCGATGAGCGGGAAGTGCCCCACGTCCTCCAGCAGCGTCACTCCCACCATCTCCCCGGCCTTCGCCGCTGCGTCCGCGTACGACTCGGCGACCGCCTGCGGCACGTCGAGGTCCGTGCGGCCCTGGACGAGAGTGGTGGCGATGCCGGTGGGCAGCAGCAGCGCCGGGTCCGCGTACGGCTGCCGCTCGGCGAAGTGCTCGTCCCCGCCCAGGAGTTGCCGTACGGCACCGCCGCACACGTCCAGCTTGTCGGCGACCGCGAAGTCCGCGATCGGTGCGAGGGCGACCACCCCGCGCAGTGCCGCCGGGCTGCCGGCGCGCCAGGGCGAGCCGGCCGGCAGGACGTGCCGGGCCGCGGCCCACAGCGCGAGGTGCCCGCCCGCCGAGTGACCCGTGAGGACCGTACGGCGCGGGTCGGCCTGCGGCAGCAGCTCCCGGACGAGCGCCGGAAGGGCGTCCAGCGCGGCCGCGACGTCGTCGAAGGTGTCGGGCCAGCGCCCCGCGACGGAGTCGTCGTCACCACCGCGCCGGTACTCGGCGCTGGCCACGGCGAACCCGCGACGGGCGAGGAAGTCCGCGAACGGGCTGATGTGACGCCGGTCGTACGGTGCCCGCCAGGCACCGCCGTGCAGCACGAGGACGACCGGGGCGGGCCCGCCCGGGCCGCCCTCCCCGCGCGGGGCGTAGAAGTCGATCACCTGGTCGGGGTGGTCGCCGTAGGCGGCGGTGGCGTCGGGGGCGACGGGCGCGTGGGAGAACGCCGACTTCTCCTCGGCGGCGGCCCGTGCTGCTGCGACGTCGTCCGTCATGCTCCAACCTCTCAGCGCTCAAACGTATATGGCGGACCAGGTGGGGGTTCGGCCATTGGCCGGGACGGTATCAGGGCGCGCGACATGCGCGGACACGGGGATGTCACGCTGGGTTACCCCAGGCGGAGGGCGGCACGAACGACAGCCGCGTGACGTCGTGACCACAATGAACTCAACCTTCAATGGTCACACAACCGAGACAGGATATCTCAGGAACCGCACACTCATGGCGCCGGATCGGCCCAAGCGAAAGAGATGAGCCATGAGAACGCGACGAGCCGCACTTGTCGGAGCTCTTGCTGCCGTATCCATGATCGCGGTCAGCGCCTGTGGCGCCACCGCCGATAAAGAGGAGTCCGGGAGCGCAGGCGGTGCCTCGAAGCCCGTGACCGGCCTCCGCCTCATGGTCCCCAACACCCCTGGCAGCGGGTACGACCTCACCGCCCGCACCGTCTCCCAGGTGATGCAGGACACCAAGGCCGCCTCCGGTGTCCAGGTGTTCAACCTGCCCGGCGCCAGCGGCACGGTCGGCCTGCAGCGCCTGGTGAACGACAAGGGCAACGGCAAGATGGCCATGCAGATGGGCCTCGGTGTCGTCGGAGCCTCGCACACCCAGAAGTCCAAGGCGACGCTCACCGACACCACGCCGCTCGCCAGGCTGATCGAGGAGGCCGGCGCGATCGTCGTGCCGAAGGACTCCCCGTACAAGACGATCGACGACCTCGTCACCGCCTGGAAGAAGGACCCCAAGAAGCTCGCGGTGGGCGGCGGCTCCTCGCCGGGCGGCCCCGACCACCTGCTCCCGATGCAGCTGGCGAAGGCGGTCGGCATCAAGCCGACCGACGTCAACTACGTCTCGTACGACGGCGGCGGCGAGCTGCTCCCGGCCCTTCTCGGCAACAAGATCGCCTTCGGGGCGAGCGGCTTCGGTGAGTTCCTCGACCAGGTCGAGGCGGGCCAGGTGCGGGTGCTCGCGGTCAGCAGCGAGAAGCCGGTCGACGCGCTGAAGGACGCGCCCACCCTCAAGGACTCCGGCATCGACCTGGTCTTCACCAACTGGCGTGGCATCGTCGCCCCTCCGGGCATCACCGACGAGCAGAAGCAGGCCTGGGTCGACGCGCTGACCAAGATGCACGACTCCGACGAGTGGAAGAAGCAGCTGGAGAAGAACGGCTGGGTCGACGCGTTCCAGACCGGTGACGAGTTCGGCAGCTACCTGACCAAGCAGGACAAGGCGGTCGCCGACCTGCTGGCAGAGCTCGGGCTGGCATGAGCTCCCAGGCGAACGAACGGACCGTGGAGGACTCCCGTCCGTCCCGGGAGGGCGGGGACCGCGCACAGTACGGCGTGTGCGCGTTCCTCGCCCTGCTGGGCGCCGCCGTGATCGTGGACGCCCTCGGCATCCCGCACGTCACCAGCGGCACCGACCCGGTCGGGCCGCGCGCGGTGCCCCTGATTCTGGGCGGCCTGCTCGTCCTGCTCGCGGTGCTGTACGCCGTCGACGTGGCCCGGGGCGGCCGCGGTGAGCCGGAGGCCGGCGAGGACGTCGACCTGTCCCAGGGGAGCGACTGGCGCACCGTGCTGCTGCTGATCGGTGTGTTCGTGGCGAACGCGCTGCTCATCGAGCGGCTCGGCTGGGTGATCAGCGGCGCCCTGCTGTTTTGGGGCACGGCGTTCACCCTCGGCAACCGGCACTACATCCGCAACCTCCTGATCGCGGTGACGCTGTCCCTGACGACGTTCTACGCGTTCGCGATCGGCCTCGGCGTGAACCTCCCCGCCGGTGTCCTGCAAGGAATCCTGTGAGGCCTGGGCGATGGACAATCTGAACAACCTCATGCAGGGCTTCGCGGACGTCATGGCCCCGATGAACCTGCTGCTCGCCCTGATCGGCGTCGTCATCGGCACCGCGGTGGGCGTCCTGCCGGGCATCGGCCCGGCGATGACGGTGGCGCTGCTGCTGCCGGTGACGTACGGCATGGAGCCGGTGCAGGCGTTCATCATGTTCGCCGGCATCTTCTACGGCGGCATGTACGGCGGCTCGACGACGTCGATCCTGCTGAACACCCCCGGCGAGTCCTCGTCCGTGGTCACCGCGATCGAGGGCAACAGGATGGCGAAGGCGGGCCGGGCCGCCCAGGCCCTCGCCACGGCGGCGATCGGCTCCTTCGTGGCGGGCACGATCGGCACCCTGCTGCTGGTCCTGGTCACCCCGTTTGTGGTGTCCTTCGCGGTCAGCCTGGGCGCGCCCGACTACTTCGCGCTGATGCTGCTGGCGTTCATAGCGGTGACGTCCGTGCTGGGATCGTCCCGCGTCAGGGGCTTCATCTCCTTGTCGCTGGGCCTGACGATCGGTCTGGTCGGCATCGACTCGGTGTCCGGCCAGCAGCGCCTGACCCTGGGCGTCCCGCAGCTGGCCGACGGCATCGACGTCGTCGTGGTGGCGGTCGGCATCTTCGCCGTCGGCGAGGCACTGTGGGTGGCCGCGCATCTGCGGCGCAAGCCGGCCGAGGTGATCCCGGTCGGACGCCCGTGGATGGGCAAGGAGGACTGGCGGCGGTCCTGGAAGCCCTGGCTGCGCGGCACGGCGTTCGGCTTCCCGTTCGGCGCGCTGCCGGCCGGTGGCGCCGAGCTCCCGACGTTCATGTCGTACGCCACGGAGAAGCGGCTGAGCAAGCACCCTGAGGAGTTCGGCAAGGGCGCCATCGAGGGCGTGGCGGGTCCGGAGGCCGCGAACAACGCATCCGCGGCGGGCACGCTGGTCCCGATGCTGGCGATCGGCCTCCCGACGAACGCCACGGCGGCGGTCATGCTGGCGGCCTTCCAGTCGTACGGCATCCAGCCCGGCCCCCTCCTCTTCGAACGGGAGGCGAGCCTGGTGTGGGTCCTGATCGCGAGCCTGTTCATCGGCAACCTGCTGCTCCTGCTGCTGAACCTTCCGCTGGCCCCGGCGTGGGCGAAGCTGCTGCGGATTCCGCGCCCGTACCTCTACGCGGGCATCCTGTTCTTCGCCACGATGGGCGCCTACGCCGTCAACGCCCAGCCCCTGGACCTGTTCATCCTCCTCACCCTGGGCCTCCTCGGCTTCTGCATGCGCCGCTTCGGACTGCCGGTCCTGCCGCTGATCGTCGGCGTGATCCTCGGCCCCCGCGCGGAGCTGCAGGGCCGGCGCTCCCTCCAGCTCTCCGGCGGCGAGCTGTCGGGCCTGCTGGGCGGTCCCGTGTCGTACACCGTCTACGCGGCGATCGCGCTGGTCCTGGTGTGGCCGCTGATAGGCCGGTTCGTCGTACGTCCCCTGCGCGCGCGCAACGCCGCCTGAGACATCTGGAGATCGAGATGACCATTCTGGTCGGCTACGTGCCCTCCCCCGAGGGCGAGGCGGCCCTGCGCGCGGCGATCGGCGAGGCCCACCGGCGCGACGAGAAGCTGCTGGTGGTGAACACCACCCGGGGCGACGCGTATGTGGACCCGCGCTTCGCCCAGGAGCCCGACCTGAGCCACGTCCGCGAGGATCTGGCGGCCCTGGGCGTCGACTTCGACATCCGCCAGGTCCTCGGGGCCCGGGACGCCGCCGAGGAGATCATCGACCTGGCGGAGCGGACGGACGCGTCCCTGGTCGTGATCGGGCTGCGGCGCCGCAGCGCGGTCGGCAAGCTGATCATGGGCTCGGCGGCCCAGCAGATCCTCCTGGGCGTGGGCTGCCCGGTCCTGGCCGTGAAGGCGGAGGGCTAGCGGTGGTGCTGCGTACCTTCGGCTGGTCGTTCGCCGTCACGGCGCTCGGCCTCGCCTTCGCCGCGTGGCAGTGGGGCTGGGAGGCCTTCGGGATCGTCCTGATCCTCTCCGTCCTGGAGATCTCGCTGTCCTTCGACAACGCGGTCGTCAACGCCGGGATCCTGAAGAAGATGAACGCCTTCTGGCAGAAGTTCTTCCTCACCATCGGCATCCTGATCGCGGTGTTCGGCATGCGGCTGGTCTTCCCGGTCCTGATCGTCGCCATCAGCGCCGAGGTCGGCCCCGTCGAGGCGGTCCAGCTCGCCCTCGACGAACCCCGGCGTTACGAGGACCTGGTCACCGATGCCCATCCGGCGATCGCGGCCTTCGGCGGCATGTTCCTGCTGATGATCTTCCTGGACTTCATTTTCGAGGACCGCGACATCAAGTGGCTGGGCCGGCTGGAGCGCCCGCTGGCCCGGCTCGGCAAGATCGACATGCTGGCGGTCTGTGTCGCGCTCATCGTCCTGCTCGCCACGGCGATGACCTTCGCCACCCACGCCCACGTCAGCACGGGCCACGCGGACAAGTCCGCCACCGTGCTGCTCTCCGGCGTCGCCGGTCTCATCACCTACCTCGTGGTCGGCGGCCTCTCCGGCTACTTCGAGGACAGGCTCGAAGCAGAAGAGGAACACGAGAGGGAGGAGAAGGCCGGAGCCGAAGGCCGACCGGTCTCGGCGGTCGCCCTCGCCGGCAAGGCCGCGTTCTTCCTCTTCCTCTACCTCGAAGTCCTCGACGCCTCCTTCTCCTTCGACGGCGTGATCGGCGCCTTCGCCATCACCAACCACATCTTCTGGATGGCGCTCGGCCTCGGCATCGGCGCGATGTACGTCCGCTCCCTCACCGTCTACCTGGTCCGCCAGGGCACCCTCGACGACTACGTCTACCTGGAGCACGGCGCCCACTACGCCATCGGTGCCCTCGCCACGATCCTGCTGATCACCATCCAGCACCAGATCAGCGAGATCATCACCGGCCTGATCGGCGTCGTCCTGATCGCCGCGTCCTTCCTCGCCTCCGTCCGCCGCAACAAGGCGCTCGCCGCATCCGAGGTGGGCGAGGCCGAGCCGGACGAGAAGGCGGAGGTGCCGTCCAGGGCGTGACCGGGACGTCCTCATGCAGCGTGGGAACGCGACCGCCGGACCGTGCAGGTGCGTTCCCACGTGGCGTCGGCCGCTGGACCGGCTTCGGCGCCAGGAGGGAGGTTCCCGGCAACGCGAACCCGAGTCCGGCGCGGCCGATCAGCCCGATCACCGGGCTCGGCCGCGCCGTGCGGCCTCCCTCGGGGAACCGGCGCCGGTGGTGCGGCTGGGCGCGGCGGTGGCCGCGCCGATCAGCGCCTGTCGCTGCCAGGCGTCGGCCGGATCCGGGTGCGGCCGATGCCGGGGCGGGCGAGACGGATGCAGCGGGCCGAGCACCTCGACGTACCCGGCGAAGCACGGCCCGTCCTTGCGTCCACCGTTGTCCGGGTGCGATGCGCTCCTGGTCTGCCGCGTGGCAGCGGTCGGCCAGTGTCATCTCCCGCCGCGTCCGACGCCCCTCCCGGCGCGCCGGGAGGGGCGGACGAGGTTCCTGAACGAACGGCCCCCGCGGCGGCAGGGGCCGTTCGTCCCGGGGAACTCACTCCAGCGTCCGAGCCAGCACCCGCGCCGCCCGCTCCACGTCGGCGAACCCGACGTACAGCGGTGTGAAGCCGAAGCGCAGCACGTCGGGTGCCCGGAAGTCACCGACCACATTCCGCTCGATCAGCCGCTTCATGACGTCACCGGCGTCGTCACAGCGCAGGGCGATCTGGCTGCCCCGCTCCGCGTGCGGCACCGGCGTCACACACTCGACCCTGCCCTCGGGTACATACGCGGCCACGCACTCCAGGAAGAAGTCCGTCAGCGCGAGCGACTTGGCCCGCACCGCCTCGACCGACACCCCGTCCCAGACCTCCAGGGCCGCCTCCAGGGCGAGCATGGAGAGGATGTCGGGCGTGCCGACCCGGCCGCGCAGGGCGCCGGGGGCCGGCTCGTAGCCGCTGCGCATCCCGAACGGCTCGGCGTGGGAGTTCCAGCCGGGCAGCGGGGAGTCGAAGCGGTCCTGAAGCTCCCGGCGCACGTACAGGTACGCCGGTGACCCCGGCCCGCCGTTCAGGTACTTGTAGGTGCAGCCGACCGCGAGGTCCACACCGTGCTCGTCCAGCCCGACCGGCAGCGCGCCCGCGCTGTGGCACAGGTCCCAGACGACGTACGCGCCCGCCCCGTGCACGGCGGCCGTCAGCGCCGGCAGATCGTGCAGCCGGCCGGTGCGGTAGTCGACGTGGTTGAGGAGGACGGCGGCGGTACGGTCGCCCAGAGCGCCCGGCACCTGTGCCGGTGCCACCGGCCGCAGCGCGCAGCCGGTCATCCGGGCGGCCGACTCCGCGATATATCCGTCGGTGGGGAAGGTCGTGGCGTCGACGAGGACCTCATCGCGGCCCTGCCCGGCGAGCCGCACCGCACCCACAAGCGCCTTGAAGACATTGACACTTGTCGAGTCGCCCACCACGATCTGCCCGGGCGCCGCCCCGACCAGCGGGGCGATCCGGTCACCGATCCGCTCGGGCGCGGTCCACCAGCCGCTCTCCTCCCAGGACCGGATGCGCAGCTCGCCCCACTGGCGGCGTACGACATCCTCGACCCGCCCGGGGACGACGGCCGGCAGCGCGCCGAGCGAGTTGCCGTCGAGGTAGGTCACGTCGTCGAGGACGAAGGCGTCCCGCTTGCCGCGCAGGTCGTCGGCGGCGTCCAGCTTCTCCGCACGCATCGCGAGTTCAGACATGGGACCGCGCCGTCCACAGCTCGGGGAAGACCTGCTTCTGCGCCCGCTTCTCCAGCCAGGCCACTCCGGCGGAGCCGCCCGTGCCGGTCTTGGCGCCCATCGCGCGGCGGGTGGCGACGAGGTGGTCGTTGCGCCAGCGCCACACCAGCTCGGCGACATCGCTCAACGCCTCGCCGAGCCGGGCGACCTCGTCGCTCTCGTCGCCCGAGTAGACGGTCGTCCAGGCGGCCTCCACCTCCGGGGACGGCTCGTAGCGCAGCGACACGTCACGCCCCAGCACGGCCTGAGGGATGTCGTACCCGCGCCGCGCGAGCAGCCGCACCACCTCGTCGTACAGGCTCGGCTCGTGCAGCGCCTTCTCCAGCTCGGCGTGCACGCGCGGCGCGCCCCGGTGCGGGACCAGCATGGACGCGGACTTGTCGCCGAGCAGGAACTCCATCCGCCGGTACATCGCCGACTGGAAGCCGGAGCCCTCGCCGAGGGCGGACCGGTACGAGTTGAACTGGGCCGGTGTGAGCTGGCCGAGCGGCTTCCAGGAGGCGTTGAGCGCCTCCAGCTCGCGTACGGACCTCTTCAGCGCGGCGGTCGCGGTCGGTACGTCGTCGCCGCGCAGCGCGTGTGCCGCCGTCTCCCACTCGTGGACGATGACGGTGAACCACAGCTCCATCACCTGGGTCGTGACCAGGAAGACCATCTCTCCGGGATCGTCGGAGAGGGTGTGCTGGAGGTGGGTGAGCACGTCCGCCTTGACGTAGTCCTCGTACGGCGTCGTGCCGTGGAAATCGAGATGCGGGGTCTCGGGCTCGTGAGCCTCGTGGGACATCGCTGTCTCCTGCTTTGCAACTCCGGGTAGCGGTCCGCCCCTGCCGATGCCGGCACGGGGGCCCCGGTCCCCACCGGCATACTCCGCAATCGTCCCCCGAAACCGCAAGGCCCGCCCGCTCGGCGGACGGGCCTCGCGCACACGGACCGCCGTCAGCCCAGGACCTGCGCCGCCGTCGGCGAGGAGTCCTTCAGGAACTGGGAGCAGCGCTCGTACTCCTCCTGCTCGCCGATCGCCTGTGCGGCCCGGGCGAGGGCGTGCAGGGCACGCAGGAAGCCGCGGTTCGGCTCGTGCTCCCACGGGACCGGGCCGTGGCCCTTCCAGCCGCTGCGACGCAGCGCGTCCAGGCCGCGGTGGTAGCCCGTACGGGCGTACGCGTACGACTCGACGGTCGAGCCTCGCTCGTACGCCTCGTCGGCGAGCTGCGCCCAGGCGAGCGAGGAGGTGGGGTGTGCGGCGGCGACGTCGACCGGCGCGGTACCCGACGCGAGCATTTCCCGTGGCCCGGGGTCGTCGGGGAGGTGGGTCGGGGGCGGGCCCCCGAGGAGGTTCTCGTGAATGGACATGCCCCAAGTCTGCCGCAGGCGTGAGCTGCGGGCAGTCGTGCCTCCCCCAGTGCCTTAAGGGCCTGGTACCCCCAGGGCGGCATCCGTCCCGAAGAAGCGGCACCCCGCTCCGCCGGGTTGCGCAACGCCCCGGCCTCAGCGCCAACGCCCCGCCCCTACGACAACCGCTTGCGCACCGGCTCCCCCTCCAGCGGCGGCGCCGTCACACCCCCGTGCCTCAGACACTCCGGCCGCTTGCAGCCCGGCTGCGGCCTGCGCACCACCGCCGCGGCGGCGACGGCCCCCACCACCAATGCCCCCGCACACCACGCCATCGCCTTCCCGAAGGCGAGATCGAACGCACCCGGTTCCCGGTACGCCTCCTCCCCCATCCCCGTCAGCAACGGCAACGCCGCCACCGCCACCAGCCCCGCCGCCCGAGCCGCCGCGTTGTTGATCCCGCTGGCCAGCCCCGCCCGGGCCACATCCACCGACCCCAGCACGGTCGCCGTCAGCGGCGCCACCAGCGTGACCATGCCCAGCCCGAGCACCACCAGCGCAGGCAGCACATCAGCCACGTACGACGCCTCCGGCCCGACCCGAAGCATCAGCAGCATCCCCGCGGCGCACAGCAGCGGCCCCACCGTGAGCGGAAGCCGCGGCCCGATCCGGTCGGCCAGCTCGCCGGACCGCGCCGACAGCACCAGCATCAGCGCGGTCGTCGGCAGCAACGCCGTACCGGCCGCGAGGGCCGAGTAACCCACGACCACCTGGAGCTGAAGCGCGGCGAGGAAGAAGAACCCGCCGAGGGCGGCGTACACACACAGCGTGACGAGGTTGACCGCGGTGAACTGGCGGGAGGAGAAGATGTCCGGCGGCATCATCGGCTGGGGCCGCCGCCGCTCGACCACCACGAAGGCGACGGCCGCGACCGCCCCCGCCACCGCCGCACCCGCCACCACCAGGCCGCCCACACCGGCCGCCTCGATCAACGCGTACGTCAGCAGCGCGAGCGCCGACGCGCCCAGCACCGCCCCCAGCACGTCGAACCGGCCCCGGGCCCCCTCACCGCCCGACTCGGGCACGTGCCGCAGCGCCACGGGCACGCACAGCAGCGCCAGCGGAACGTTCAGCAGGAACACCCACCGCCAGCCCGGCCCGTCCACCAGCCAGCCGCCTACGAAGGGCCCGACGGCGGCCCCGATCCCGCCGAAGCCGGACCACAGGCCCACCGCGCGGCCCCGGTCGTCGGGGTGGAAGGACGCCTGGATCAGCGCCAGCGACCCCGGCGTGAGCAGGGCACCGCCCACCCCTTGCAGGGCGCGCGCGGCGATCAGCACCCCGGCGTTCGGCGCGATCCCGCACAGCAGGGACGCCACCGCGAACCACACCACACCGACGACGAACACCTTCCGGCGCCCGAAACGGTCGCCCAGCGCCCCGCCCAGCAGGATCAGCCCGGCCAGCGTGACCATGTACGCGTTGACGGTCCACTGCAGGGCCGCCATGTCCGCGTTGAGGTCACGGCCGATGCGCGGCAGCGCGACGTTGACGACGGTCGAGTCCAGCAGGGCCATGCTGGAGCCGAGGACCGTGGTGAGCAGGACCCACTTGCCTTGTGGTGAGGCCAGCCGTACATCGGGCATGCAGGGAGCATACGAAAGAGCCCGGCACCACAGGAGTGCCGGGCTCCACGCGAGCGGAACGGGACTTACTTGATCTTCGTACCGGTCGAGCGCAGGTTGCCGCAGGCCTCGACGACACGCGCGGACATGGAGGCCTCGGCCAGCTTGCCCCAGGTGCGCGGGTCGTAGGTCTTCTTGTTGCCGACCTCGCCGTCGACCTTCAGGACACCGTCGTAGTTGCGGAACATGTGGTCCGCGACCGGGCGCGTGAAGGCGTACTGGGTGTCCGTGTCGATGTTCATCTTCACGACGCCGTTCTCCAGCGCGGTGCGGATCTCCTCCTCCGTGGAGCCGGAGCCGCCGTGGAAGACGAAGTCGAACGGGGAGGCCTTGCCGAACTTGGCGGCGACGCCCTCGTTCAGCTCCTTCAGCAGCTCGGGGCGCAGGACGACGTTGCCCGGCTTGTAGACGCCGTGCACGTTGCCGAAGGACGCGGCCAGCAGGTAGCGGCCCTTCTCGCCCAGGCCCAGGGCCTCGGCGGTGCGGATCGCGTCGTCGACCGTGGTGTAGAGGGAGTCGTTGATCTCGTGGGTGACGCCGTCCTCCTCGCCACCGGTCGGGGTGATCTCCACCTCGAGGATGATCTTCGCGGCGCGGGCCTGCTCCAGCAGCTCCTGTGCGACGGAGAGGTTGTCGGCGAGGGTCTCGGCGGAGCCGTCCCACATGTGCGACTGGAACAGCGGGTTCAGGCCGGCCTCGACGCGCCTCTTGGAGAGCGCCAGCAGCGGACGTACGTAGCCGTCGAGCTTGTCCTTGGGGCAGTGGTCCGTGTGCAGCGCGATGTTCACCGGGTACTTCTCGGCGACGATGTGCGCGAACTCGGCCAGGGCGACCGCTCCGGTCACCATGTCCTTGCTGTACTGACCGCCCAGGAACTCGGCGCCACCCGTGGAGATCTGGACGATGCCGTCGCTCTCCGCCTCAGCGAAACCGCGCAGGGCCGCGTGCAGGGTCTGGGTGGAGGTCACGTTGATGGCCGGGTAGGCGAACTTTCCTGCCTTCGCCCGGTCCAGCATCTCGTTGTAGACCTCGGGAGTTGCGATGGGCATGCGTCCGCTCCTTGTATCTGCGGGTTGGCGTACTGCGTTGTCGGCCCTGACCTAGACCTTGGGGTGCGACGTCATCGTCGGCCCCATCTTTCCAGACTTGGCCGGAAGGTCCAGGCCACCGTCCACGCCCTGGTCGGTCCGGGCTCAGTCCAGGCCCAGCTCGTCCTTGGAGAACGCGAAGAGATACGGCACCCCGGTGCCCTCCTGGATCTTCTCCGCGGCGCCGGTCGCCCGGTCGACGATGGTCGCGACGGCGACGACCTCGGCCCCGGCCTCGCGCACGGCCTCGACGGCGGTGAGCGGGGAGCCGCCGGTGGTGGAGGTGTCCTCGACGACCAGCACGCGGCGGCCCGCGATGTCCGGGCCCTCGACGCGCCGCTGCAGGCCGTGCGCCTTCGCGGCCTTCCGTACGACGAAGGCGTCCAGGCGCCGCCCGCGCGCGGCGGCGGCGTGCAGCATGGCGGCGGCGACGGGGTCGGCGCCCATGGTGAGCCCGCCCACCGCGTCGAACTCAAAGTCACCGGTCAGGTCGAGCAGCACCTGCCCGACCAGCGGCGCGGCCTCGCCGTCGAGGGTGATGCGGCGCAGGTCGACGTAGTAGTCGGCCTCCAGACCCGACGACAGGGTCACCTTGCCGTGCACCACGGCCTTGTCCTTGATCTGTCGCAGCAGCGCGCCACGTGTGTCCGTCATGCCGCCCAGCTTAGAGGCGGCGCCAGCTCCAGGTCGTGGTGGCCTCCAGCGGCTCCAGGGGCGTGACCAGGCGCGGCAGGGTGTTGAGCCCGTTGGGCGGGCCGGTCTGCGGCTCCACGCACACGGCCGCGTCCTGCTCGTCGTAGACGACGACCCACTCCTGGCGGCTGGTCACCTTCAGCTCCAGCTGCCCGGGCCAGGTGAGGGTCACGTCGACGCCGGCGGGCATCCCGAAGCAGTCGTCCCAGGGGCCGGGCTTCGGCTCGACGCGGTTGCCGGTGGGCAGGTGGTCGTCGCCGCGTTCCTCCTGCCAGGCGGGGTGGAAGTCGAGGCGTACGTCCTCGCCGCCGAGGTTCCGGTTGAACCACGGGTGCCAGCCGATCTGCGCCGGGAACGACGACTCGTACGTCTCCACGGACATGGTCAGCGTCAGCGCGTCCTCGGTGAGGGCGACGACCTGGGTGACGCGGCCCGGGTGGGGCCAGGGGTCGACGAGCTCGTAGGTGATGACGGCCTCGTCCGTGCTCGTGCGGGCGGTGCGCCAGGCGCCGTCGCGGGCGGTGCCGTGGATGGCGTGGGGCGGGGCGTTGAGGGGCATCTGCCGTATGACGGCGCCGTCCAGGAAGCGCCCGTCACGGATCCGCCCGCACCACGGCACCATCGGGAAGCAGCCGAACCGCTCCCCCTGCCGGAGCAGCTCCACGCCGCCGATCCGCAGCCCTCCGACCCGGCCGCCGTTGCCCGGCTGCACGGTCACCTCCGCGTCGCCCGCGGTCAGCGTGATGTCTTCGTCACTCACGGGACGACCCTACTGGGGTGATCAAGAGGGCCTCACCCCGTACGGGGCGTTTTCAGCGGCGCCTGCGCAGGGCCCGGACCGCCACGATGGCCGACGCCAGCGCGAGCGCCGCCGCGGGGGCCGCCCAGCGCAGCGGGGCGGGAGGCATCACGGTCTGCGGCGCGGGCACCGGCGCGTACCGCCCTCTCGGCGGGGCGTGATCGACCTCCTCGGCACTGCGCCCGATCATCGTCCGCCGCGCATGCGCCGCCTCGGCGATGTCCTCGTCGTCCTCGTCGTCCTCAATGTCCTCGTCCGAGGGCCCGAGAGAGGACGGCGGAGTATCCCTCTCGAAGACGGAGGGGGGCTCGGGGGCGGGGGCGGGAGCGTCGTCGGCTGCTGGGCCAGGGGACTCGTCGGCGCTCCCCGGAGCCGAGGGCTCGTCGCCGGCCTCAGGGGCACGAGCGTCGTCGGCGTGACCACGAGGCGACGCCTGGCCGGCGTGCCCCGGGGCCGTCGGCTCTTCGGTGCCCCCTGAGGCACGAGCGTCATCGGCGGTGTGGCCGGAGGCCGGCGTCCTGTCGTCGGGTCCGGGGGCGGAAGTCTCCCCGGCGGTCCCCGACGTCCCGGCCTCCTCGTCGGCCTCGGCCCTCGCGCTGCCCTCGGTCCTCGCCACAGGCGGAGGCGGCGCAGCCGCGTCGTCCGCGTCCGGGGTCGTCTCGTAGTCGGTCGTGGCGCGGGGTTCGAAGTCCTGCGTGGCGAGGGGCGTGGTGGTTTCCGGGGCCGCCTCGGCCAGCTGTTCCGCGAAACGGTTCAACAGGCGGGTGACGGCGCCCTCCACCGCGTCGGACGGGAGGTCCTTGATCCGTCCGTCCACGGCGGCCGTACCGCCGAACACGATCGTCGTGCCGTACTCCGCGTCCCGCAGGGCGATCCGCAGCGCGAGTTTCACCGAGCCGGTGCCGCGGGCCTCCGTGGCCTCGCCTTCGACGGCGTAGGCCCCGTCGTCTCCCCGGGACACCCGTACGGCACCCCGGTACGTGACGGAGTGGCTGCCGACCCTGATCTTCAGCCGTCCGGTGACGGGCTCGGCGCCGGCGTCCTGCTGGAGCCCCGGAACCGCCCGGGCGACCCGCGCGGGGTCGTCCAGCACCTCCCTGAGCCGCTCGGCCGGAACCGGAACGAACACCTCGTGCTCCATGTCGACGGACTCTACCCAGCATGGGCCGAAACGCACCCCCACCTTCGGAATTCGCCCCCGATCCGCCCCGCCAGGCGTATCCTCGCCGGCCCTCGCCGGGCAGCGGGCCCGCTCAGTAGCGCGGATGCACCAGCGTCGAGGCGGGCAGCCCCGCGATCCGCGTGCCCCGCGCCGCCCGTTCCCCCACCGCGAGGGACACGTCGTCAAGGACGTGCGGGCGCGGACCGTCCGGGTCGAGGCGGGGTCGCGGCTCCGTGCGGGCGGCCAGGACGAAACCCCAGTCCCGGGGCTCCCGGAAGCGGTCGGCAGGGGTGCGGTCGGGGCCGACGGCGAAACCGGCGTGCCGCCCGCCCGTGCCGTACGGGGCGGTGCACAAGCCGGCCGCGCGGAGGGTCGCGTCCACCGTCCAGTACACGCGCGGGCTGGACGCGACGGGCCCGGCGAACACCACGAGCCGGCCGCCGGGGGCGAGCACCCGCCGCGCGAGGCCGTAGAACTCCTGCGAGTACAGCTTCGTACTGGCCGTGATGTCCGGGTCCGGCAAGTCCGAGAGGACCACGTCGTACGCCGCCGAGGGCGCTCCGCGCAGCCAGCCGAAAGCGTCCTGCGTCGTCACGCGCACGCGCGGGTCGCCGAACGCGTGCTTGTTCAGCGCCGACAGGGCCGAGTCGGTGCGGGCCAGCCGCACCACCTCCTCGTCGAGTTCGATGACGTCGACCCGGTCCACCCCGGGATGCCGCAGCACCTCGCGGGCCGCCAGTCCGTCACCGCCGCCGAGGATCAGCACGCGCGCGTGCGGTCCGGTCATGGCCGGGTGGACGAGGGCCTCGTGGTAGCGCAGTTCGTCGCGCCCGCTGACCCGCAGCCGGCCGTCGAGGAACAGGTCGAGGGGCCGCCCGTGCGTGCCCCCGGCGAGGACCACCTCCTGCACGCCGGTCTGGAGCGCCACCCGCACGTCCCCGCCGTACACCGCCTGCCGCGCGGCCCGTTCGAAATCGTCGACGAGGACGGCGGCCGAGGCGAGGATCGCCAGCACGAGCGCGTTGGCGAGCAGCAGCAGCCAGCGGGCGCGCCGGGTCAGGTCCCGGCGGAACAGGCCGAGCACCAGCGCGCCCCCGACGACCGCGTTGACGGCGCCGGTGATCAGCGCGCCGGTCAGCTGGCCGAGGAACGGCAGTAGCAGGAAGGGGAAGGCGAGTCCGCCGACGAGCGCACCGACGTAGTCCGCGGCGAACAGGTCGGCCACCGCGCCGCCCGGGTCCTGGCGGCGGATGCGCTGGATCAGCTCCATCAGCAGCGGGACCTCGGCGCCGATGAGCAGCCCGGTCGCGAGGGAGAAGGCGACCAGGAGGCAGCGCGGCCCGCTGGCCCACATCCCGCCCCAGTCGCCGGTCCAGGCGAAGACCGCGTACAGGGCCATCGCGCTGCATCCGCCGACGAGGGCGAGGGTCGCCTCGACCGCGCCGAAGCCGGCCGCGGCGAGCCCGCGCAGCCGCTTCGCGGCGAGGGAGCCGATGCCCATCGCGAAGACCATGACGGACAGCACGACGGACGCCTGGGCGACGGAGTCGCCCATCAAGTACGAGGCGAGAGCGACGAGTTCCAGTTCGTACACCAGTCCGCAGGCCGCGCAGACGAACACGCCCGCGAGGACCAGGAACCGCCCGGTGCCCGGCCGGACGGGCAGTCGCGCCGGGCCGCCGGGGCCGCCCGGGGCGCTCCAGGGCGGCGGGGAACCGGGCGGGATGGGCATGGGCGGCTCGATCACGCTGCGACGTTACGTCACGCCTCCACTGCGGTTCGTCACCCACACGTGTGGTGCTGGTTTACAGAGGCGCGGTAACGGTACGAGATCCGGTTCGCCGAGTGAGTGAGGTGCCGCAGAGATTCAGTTGGCGACAGCGGCCGGCTTCCGCACCCGTACGCCCACCTTCGTGCGGGTCGCCACCAACTGTCCGTCCTGCGGGTACGCGTGCCAGGTCCGCCAGTGCACCTGTCCCTCGTGGTGCTGGGCCAGCAGTGCCGTGAAGGCGTGCGGGCTGCCGGGGAAGACGCCGGCCAGGCCGTGCGGATGGTCGGAGACGAGGGCCAGCAACTCCTGGGCGCGACCAGCGAAGGAGCCCGGCGAGAGGACCTCGACCCGGGCCGCGAACTCGTACTCCCAGTCGCCCACCCGCGTGGCGACGCCGAGCGGAAGCGGCATGCTGCTGCCCGGAATGCACGCCACCGTCTCCGAGCAGACGCCCCGTTCCTCCTCCAGCAGGACCTGGTGGGACGCGCCGAGCAGTCGCAACTGAAGGCTGGTGCCCGCCAGTTCGAGGTCGAGGGTGGCCAGTGCGGGCAGCGGCTCGCGCCCCAGGGCCCAGGCGAGATCGGCCGCACGCGTGTCGGTGTAGGAGGTGTTCAGGGTCGTGAGCATGGATCGGCTCCGCAAGCACACAAGGAGAGGGAGATGGGTCCGCTGCACCCCGGTCGCACCGGGGGATTCGGCCCGGGATAAACCGGTCGGCCGGTTTCGGGAAGGTGTCCGCAGAACGTCCGAGAGGCTGCGTTGGTGTTTTAGAGGGAATCATGAACTGTGGCGCCGCAACAGCGTCTTTACCCAAGTTCGTAGGGTTTCCATCCCTCAGAGGGCTCCACAGCTCAACTGTTCAACCACGGCGTGCGCCGATGCCGGGGAGGCGTGCGCCGGTGCGCCGTGGATCACGCCCGGAGCCGAACGAAGTGCCTGTTTGACACACGCAGTTGCCGGAGTCACGCCCTGGTCCGTCACTCCCCGGCGGCAGTTGCCCTACAGACATGCGAAATTGCGGGCACACACTCCGAGTTGCCGACAGAGGTTCGACGCATCCGCCGGACGGGAACCCCGGACCTCCGGCAGGCACGCAAACGCGGGGCCCGCCCCAGGTGCGGACCCCGCGTTCAATGGTTGCGGCTCCCCCGTCGGGAGCGCGGCCGACGTACGTCAGCTGCCTCCGCCGCCGCAGCCACCTCCTCCTCCACCCCCGCCGCAGGACGAACCGCCGCCGCAGGAGTGCCCCCCGTGGTGTCCGCCGGACGAGCCGGAGTCTGAGCCCCCGGCCCACCAGCTGCCGCCGCTGTCGTGGCGTGATCCGGTGGACGCCCCCGCCCCGCGACGGGTCGTCCGTCCGGATCCGCCGCTGCGGGCCTTGGACACCAGCGCCCCGACCAGGACGACTCCGATCACCGCCAGGATGATGCCGACGACCATGGCGTCACCCTCCTTCCGTTCCCCCGAAGCGGCCCCCCGTGGGCGCCTCGCTCTTGCGTGAACAGGAGATGCCCGCCCCTCGCACGACCCAAAGCAGAGTTGAGGAAGTCCAGAGCTTCGGCGGAGGATGACCCGCATGACCTCCAGCGCGCGCCCCCTCCTGAACCGCCGGCTCGCCGAGTTCGGGACGACGATCTTCGCCGAGATGTCCGCCCTGGCCCTGAGCACCGGCGCCATCAACCTCGGGCAGGGCTTCCCCGACACCGACGGCCCCGAGGAGGTCAGGGAGGCCGCCGTACGGGCGCTGCGGGACGGCCTGGGCAACCAGTACCCGCCGGGCCCCGGCGTCCCCGAGCTGCGCACCGCGATCGCCGCCCACCAGCAGCGGCGCTACGGCCTGTCCTGCGACCCCGACACGGAGGTCCTGGTCACCGCAGGGGCCACCGAGGCCATCGCCGCCTCGCTGCTGGCCCTGGTGGAGCCCGGCGACGAGGTGATCGCCTTCGAGCCGTACTACGACTCGTACGCGGCGTGCATCGCGATGGCGGGCGGTCGCCGGGTACCGGTCACGCTCCGCCCGCACGAGGGCAGCTTCCGCCTCGACCTCGACGAACTGCGCGACGCCGTCACCGACCGCACCCGCCTGCTGCTGATCAACACCCCGCACAACCCGACCGGCACGGTCCTCACCCGCGAGGAGCTGGCCGCCATCGCCGAGCTGGCGGTGGAGCGGGACCTGCTCGTGGTGACGGACGAGGTGTACGAGCACCTGGTCTTCGACGACGCCGAGCACGTGCCGCCGGCGACGTTTCCGGGGATGCGCGAGCGCACGGTCACCATCGGGTCGGCCGGCAAGACGTTCTCGTTCACCGGCTGGAAGGTCGGCTGGGTTACGGCGGCTCCGGAGCTGGTCACGGCGGTGCGCTCGGCGAAGCAGTTCCTGACGTACGTCTCCTCGGGCCCGTTCCAGTACGCGGTCGCCGAGGCACTCGCCCTCCCGGACAGCTACTTCACCGCCTTCCGCGACGACATGCTCGCCAAGCGGGACCTGCTGGCGGGCGGCCTGGCGGAGGCCGGTTTCGGGGTCTTCAAGTCGGCCGGCACCTACTTCATCACCACCGACATCCGCCCCCTCGGCGAGAAGGACGGCTTCGCCTTCTGCCGCGCCCTTCCGGAGCGCGCGGGCGTGGTGGCCATTCCCAACGCGGTCTTCTACGACCACCGCGAGGAGGGCGCACCGTTCGTCCGGTTCGCGTTCTGCAAGCGGACGGGGGTACTGGAGGAGGCCGTGAAACGGCTCAGAACACTTTAGACACGCCGGCTGGCCACGCCAGTGCCTGACGGCCCATCATGGCCAGGTGCGCTCGATGCGGTCGCGTCGTACCGCGTAGGTGGCGGGTCCACCCCTGTCGACTGCCCGATGGATCGCCTCGCGGTGTGCGTCGAGCCGTTCGACCATCTCGACACTGCGCAGTTGCTGATTGTCGAGGTAGAACAGCACTGCCTCCTGCTCCAGGACCGGTCGGATTCCAGGTCCCGGCTCTTGATCCGGCCGTCCTTCGAGAGTGGGACCCAGGACTGGTCAAGACCGTGAGCGATCCACTCCTCGTCGGCGACGTCCTGTCCGTCGTCGGAGAAGACGTCACCGATGCGGTGAACGATCCAGCCGCACGCCCTCAGCCCTTCCGCGACGCGACGTCCGAGATTGCGGTCGAGGAAGAACTCAGGCGGCAAGGCGCACCACTGCCTTGCACAGCTCATTGACCTGCTCGGGCGTCATATCGAAGTCGTACGCGATGTCCTCGACGCTCTCCCCGGCCTCCCACAGGTCGGTGATGGCCTTGACCGCGACCCGATAGGCGGCAACCACGGGTGTCCCGTGCCCGAACCTCGGGTCGATCACGACAGGGACGGAGTCCGGGTACTGCCTGAGCCGCAGGCTGGAGGGAAAGTCGTCATCGGCTTCCCAGTTCAGGTAGCGGAGGTAATCGGAGACCACCTCATGGATGGGCGCCTGACCGTCTCGGGCCCTGCGGAGATCGCCTAGGCCATGCTCGACGAAGATGTCCACGCCGTCCGTCGCGATCCGCTTCGACACGAGACCGTACGGAGTGGCGAAGGCGTCCCGTACGGCGGCGGCGGCTTCCCTGATCTCGCTCATCCGGAGCCCCAGGGAGCGCAGGGAACGGAGGACGTGAGCCTCGGCGACTGCGATGAAGGGCACCGAGGGCTGCCCCTTGCGCGACGGCTCGACCTGGTGCACCAAGGGCGCCCCCGCAGCCCTGCCCTTGAGCCACGAGTGGAGCGTCGACTGTGGAATTTCCAGGTAGGAGGCTGTTTCCGTGGGAGTCAGAAGTCCGTCCCTGAACCTGTCGACCATGCCCCACCTCCTCCTGCCGTCGTGCCCAGTACCGCGTTTCGCATCGTCGCACATCAAGCCTGCCACCCAGGGGTGAACAGCACACCCGCCCACCGGCTCATCCGGCCGCACGCAGGCGTTCCTCGCCCAAGCGGTCCCGGCAGCTCCGGCAGTGTCCGGGCGCCGGGGCGCGGAAGGCACGCTCGCAGCCGTCACAGGTCTGGAAGGGCAGTACGGCCGGGCGCTCGACGCTCGGGGGCAGTGGGATCGGAGGAGGCGCCGGCAGCGGCGTCTCGCGGAGCCGGAAGGCGAGGACGCTTGCCGGTCGGGCCCGGAAACGGTCGGGGAGCCGTACGGTCAGCAACTCCGTGATCTCCCGTGGTCCGACACCGGCCGCCAGCCACTCCGCGACGGCCGGCGCCAGTCGGGCGGCCTCCTGGGCGGACAGGACGAGACGAGGGTCGACCCGGCGCAGGGCGGCCAGTACGGCGACCGCCTTCGGGTCGGCATCGCCGAGCGTGGGTGCCGGGCTCTCGGTCTCCTCAGGACGGCAAGCGGGGGCCGCCTCCCGTCGGGGCGCGGCCTCCCGGACAGCGGGCCGGGGGCGGGGCGGCTCGGGCGGGTCGTCAGGGCCTTCGCCGCGGGGTACGTCGTAGAAGTACGTCCTGGTACGTACCTGCCCGGTGGGCGTCCGCTCCCGGCGGCGCTCCAGGTATCCGGCCGCTTCGAGTTCCCGGAGCGCTCGCGAGATGAGGATCTCGCCCTCGCTGAAGTGCTCGCACAGAGCGGTGATGGTCACCGAGGAACCGTCGGGCAGAGAGGCGATATACGCCGCGACACCGACCGTGACCGCGCTGCCGCGCCGTTGCGCGAGGGCGTTGGAGATCACCGTGAAGTCGGTCGCCAGCCGGGTTCGTACGTGGATCACACCGGAGGTCGGAACTCCGGCGTCGGCGCGCAGGGGCGCGTTAGACTGCGGGTCAGCCATCGGGAAGGCACTACTTCCTGATCGGTCAGGCCCTCGATCGGGATGCCAGTCCCGGCCGGGGGCCGTATCTGTTTGCGGTTGTCGCGGCGAACGTAACGGTCCGTGTCCCGCGCCTGCAAGCCGGTCACTCGCACGGGTGACGCCCGCCCTCTGGCGCGGGGAGGGTGGGTGGGCGGGTAGTTCTTTCCCCGGTTCTTTGAGGAGGTCAGCGGCTCGCCGGACCCTCGCGGACAAGGGCCCGGTGAACCCGCGATGCGGACGGCGACCGGGAACCGGCCTCCCTCAGGGACGGCCGCGCCGCGCCTTCAACTCACCTATGAAGGCGGCCCAGGAGGCGGCTTCGAAGCACAGCGCCGGACCAGTCGGGACCTTGCTGTCACGGACGGGGACGACGGCCGGGAACCCGTCGGCCACCTCCACGCAGTTGCCGCCCTCCTGATTGCTGTAGCTGCTCTTGCGCCAGGCGGCGCCGTTCAGATCGGGACGGGACCTTCGCTTCACGGTGGTTGTCCTCCATCACTGATCGGATCATGTCGAGTGACATGAGCGGGGGCAGAGCTGCCGCCCGCAGCCGATCGTAGGTCAGCGCGAAGTACCTGACCTCGTCCGGATCCTCGATGAGTTGGCCGTAGTGCACGCCTTCCGTGTAGGCGATCTCCGAGCCGTCCGGCATGGTGAGCACCGTGAGCGAGCCGCCCATGACCTCGTGCTCGCCCTGGTCGAACGGCAGCACCTGCACGGTGATGTGAGGTTCCTCCGTGGTCCCGAGCAGCCGCGCCAACTGCTCACGCATCACCGCCCGGCCGCCGACCGGGCGCCTGAGCACCGCCTCGTCGAGGACCACCCACAGCTCGGGCCGATCGGGCGCGCCGAGACGCTCCTGTCGTCCCATGCGAAGGGCGACCCGCTCTTCCAACTGCTCTTTACTGCCGAGCGTCCGGCCGACGCTCAGCACCGCCCGCGCGTAGGCCTTCGTCTGCAACAAGCCTGGCACCACATGAGCCGCGTACTCGCGGATGGCCACCGCCCGCGCCGAGCACTCCATGAACCTCCGCGACCAGTCCGGAAACGCCTCCCGGTACACGTACGGCCACAAGTCGACCAGGAGACCGTCCGCACCGAGGGCCACATCCAGCGCACGCGCCAGCTCCAGCGTCGGCTTCGCTCCGGAGGCTCGCTCGATCTGCGTGATCCGCGTGCTCACCACATGTGTTCTCTCGCCGAACTCGGCCTGGGTCAGCCCGGCCGCCGTACGGAGCCTGCGTACCCGCGCGCCGAACAGCGCCGCCATCGACGTACTGGGGTCAATTCCGTTGGCCAAAGCGTCACTTCCGTTCCTTACGGGCTGAAAAGTAAGGCTGCGCCCCCTGTCGAGCGTAGGACGATCGGCCGACTCTTGAGCACGGAACGTGATGACTCGTGTGCGCCACGGAGCGCCTCGACCCAACGAACAAAGGACGAACGGGCCGTGCTGACAGAAATCGCCACCCCCGGAGGCGAGCATGAACTCCACTCGCTCACCCTGCAGTTCCCCTCCTCCCCGCGTGGTGCGCAGCTCGCCCGGCGGCACGCCGTCCGGTGGATGGAGGAACGGGGCTGCCCGCCGGCGTCGGACGTGTCCTGCGCGGTCGCCCTCGTCGTCGGTGAGCTCGCGGCGAACGCCGTACAGCACGGCCGGGTTCCCGGCCGGGAGTTCGGTCTCCGGCTCGCCCTCGACCGGGCTGCGGGGCTGCTGCGTGTCGAGGTCGCGGACGCCGCCTCCGCGAGGCGACTGCCTACGGCCGCGCCCTCGTCGTCCCCCGATGGTGAGTCCGGCCGGGGGCTGCTCCTGGTGGACGTCCTGGCCGTGCGCTGGGGGTCGGCGCCACGCAGCCCGGTGGGCAAGACGGTATGGGCGGAGCTGTGTCTTCAGATCTGAAGGCGATCCGGGATCCGTCCTCAGCGAGCGTCCGCGTCCGGCTCCGGGCGCGGGAGCTCGTCGAGGTCGAGGGTGAAGGTGCGGCCGTCGGCCAGGGGAATGGGGAGCTTGCCCGTGCCGTACTTGTGGGTGTGGGCCGCGATGTAACCCGTGGCGGTCGGCTGGGTGTGGAGGACGACTTCCTGGGCGTACGGGTCCACGACCAGATAGATCGGGATGCCGTAGCGGCCGTACTTCGCGGTGCAGTCGTCGTAGTCCTTGCGTGCGGAGGAGGTCGAGACGACCTCGGAGATCAGCAGGACGTCCTCGAAGCTGTAGCGCTTGCCTTCCTTGCGTGCGTCCTCGCGCAGGATCGCGAGATCGGGGGCGGAGTTCTCATCGGCGGGGAAGTCGATGTAGACATCGGAGGTGACCTTCGCGTGACGACCGAGGGCGAGAGCGGAGTCGATCTGCATCGACCTGATGGTGCTGGAGTGCTCTTCGCTCTGCGGGGTCATGATCACCTTTCCGTCGGCCCCGAACAGGACCGTGTACCCCTTGGGGAACTCGGTGTGCACGATCGCCTCGACGCTCATGGACGGCTCCTTCCCGTGTGTGGTCAGGATACGGCGGACAGCGCCGTGTCACCGGGCCTGCCCGCACCGGCCCCGGAAAAGGCAAACGGCGCGTACAGCACGTACCTGCTCGTACGCGCCGACGCGCCGCTGGGGCGGGGGCCTGCTGGGCCTACTCCTCGTCCTCGGGCTTCTCCGCCTCGTTGATCTCCTCCTCGAGACCGAGCTGCTCGATGAGCCACTTGTCGAACTCGATCGCGGCCCGCACCCAGCTGACCGTCGAGGAGACGAAGTGCTCCAGGCTCACGCCCATGCCGATCAGCATCTGGGCCTCGCCGATCAGGCGGACCGTGCCGTCGTCGTGGGTGTGGCTGTAGACCTTGGGCCACAGGGTGCGGCGGTTCCAGTCGTCGATGGACTCCAGGATCTGAGGCTTGGCCTCGATCTCGTGGGGCCGGTCGTAGAACGTCCGCACGGAGAAGACCTGCTGGTCTCCCTCACCCCGGAACATGAAGTAGGTGCGGAACTGCTCCCACGGCGCCGCGAGGTCTCCCTCGTCGTCGACGACGTACTTGAGCTCCATCTGGTCGAGGAGCTGCTTCACGAGGTCCTGATCCGGGACGACGGGGCCCGCCGGTCCTTGCGGCTGCGGCTCGGGCTGGCCCCCGAAGTTCGGAATCGAGGACGGGTCGATGGTCACCGTGAATTTCCCTTCGTACGGATTCCGCCATCCTCCCCCATGCGGGGAGGGGGGTGGCAAGCCCCGACAGACCCTCTAAGCCCATGGCTGACACGATCCGGTCAACCGCAACCTCCAGGTGCCGCACGCCGTCCTCCTGAATAGCGGACGGAGGGGGCGGCAGTGGCGGAACCGGGCAGGGGTTACACGCGGTGGCGGATGATCCTGACCGTCCTGGCCGTGCCGGTGCTCGTCCTCGGATTCCTGATCGCCGCCCTCTTCATATGGGCCCTGTCGGACGAGGGGGACCCACGCGCGGGGGCCCTGAAGAAGGTGACCTGCGCCGAGGCACTGGCCTTCGGCGGTGCCTCGCCCCCGGCGCACGCCCACGTCGGGAACTGCACCATGCAGCAGGGCATCGACACCGCGTATGCGGCGGTGCTGCGGATGCCGCGCGAGGACGTACGCGACTGGCTGCGCGAGACGTATCCGAACGCGCCTCAGGCCCGCTCGGATGCCTCCTGCGGGGCTGTCTGTCTCGACGTGAGCCACGAGGACGGCCTGCCCGCCACGGCCGAGGCACACGTGGTGCAGGTGCGGGTGGAGTACGAGAACGCCGAGACAGCGCGGGTGCGCTTCTCGGCGTTCACCATGTGAGGTCCTACAGCGTCTTGCCCGTCGCCGGTCCCACCAGCAGTTCGTCGCCGAAGCGGTCCACCCGTACCGTGTCGCCGTCCTTGATCTCGCCGGAGAGGATCTCCTTGGCGAGGCGGTCGCCGATGGCGGTCTGGACGAGGCGGCGCAGCGGACGCGCGCCGTACGCCGGGTCCATGCCCTCCTCGGCGAGCCAGGCCAGGGCCTCGGGCGTGATGTCCAGGGTGAGGCGCCGCTCGGCGAGGCGCTTGGCGAGGCGCTCGGTCTGGAGCTTCGCGATGCGCTCCAGCTCGGGCTTGGTCAGGGCCGAGAAGACGACCAGGTCGTCCAGGCGGTTGAGGAACTCCGGCTTGAAGGAGGTCCGCACCACCTCCAGGACCTGCTCCTTCTTCTCCGCCTCACTGGTGATCGGGTCGACCAGGAACTGGCTGCCCAGGTTCGACGTCAGGACGAGGATGGTGTTGCGGAAGTCGACCGTGCGGCCCTGGCCGTCCGTGAGACGCCCGTCGTCGAGCACCTGGAGCAGGATGTCGAAGACCTCGGGGTGGGCCTTCTCCACCTCGTCCAGCAGGACGACGGAGTACGGACGGCGGCGCACCGCCTCCGTGAGCTGGCCGCCCTCCTCGTAGCCGACGTATCCGGGCGGGGCGCCGACCAGCCGGGCCACGCTGTGCTTCTCGCTGTACTCCGACATGTCGATGCGGACCATCGCCCGCTCGTCGTCGAAGAGGAAGTCGGCGAGGGCCTTGGCCAGTTCCGTCTTGCCGACACCGGTCGGGCCGAGGAAGAGGAAGGAGCCGGTGGGGCGGTCGGGGTCGGAGATCCCGGCGCGGGACCGCCGCACGGCGTCGCTGACCGCCTGCACGGCCTCGGTCTGGCCGATGAGCCGCTTGCCGAGCTCGTCCTCCATGCGCAGCAGCTTCTGCGTCTCGCCCTCCAGCAGGCGCCCGGCGGGGATGCCGGTCCAGGAGGCGACGACGTCGGCGATGTCGTCGGCGCCGACCTCCTCCTTGACCATGGTGTCCTTGGCGCCCCCGCCGGAGGCGGAAGATGTCAGCGCCTCCTCGGCCTCGGAAGCGGCCTCCAGTTCCTTCTCCAGGGCGGGGATCTCGCCGTAGAGGAGCTTGGAGGCGGTGTCGAAGTCGCCGTCGCGCTGGGCGCGCTCGGCCTGGCCGCGCAGTTCGTCGAGGCGTTCCTTCAGCTCGCCGACGCGGTTGAGGGACTGCTTCTCCTTCTCCCAGCGGGCGGTGAGGCCGCGCAGCTCCTCCTCCTTGTCGGCGAGGTCGCGGCGCAGCTTCTCCAGGCGCTCGCGGGAGGCCGCGTCGGTCTCCTTGCCGATCGCGAGCTCCTCCATCTTCAGCCGGTCGACGGCGCGCTGCAGTTCGTCGATCTCCACAGGGGAGGAGTCGATCTCCATGCGCAGCCGCGACGCCGCCTCGTCGACGAGGTCGATGGCCTTGTCGGGCAGGAAGCGGGAGGTGATGTACCGGTCGGAGAGGGTGGCGGCGGCGACCAGCGCGCTGTCGGCGATCTGCACCTTGTGGTGGGCCTCGTAGCGGCCCTTGAGCCCGCGCAGGATCGCGATGGAGTCCTCGACGGTCGGCTCGGAGACCAGCACCTGCTGGAAGCGCCGCTCCAGGGCGGCGTCCTTCTCGATCCGCTCCCGGTACTCGTCGAGGGTCGTGGCACCGACCATGCGCAGCTCACCGCGGGCGAGCATGGGCTTCAGCATGTTGCCCGCGTCCATGGCCGAGTCGCCGCCGGCGCCCGCCCCGACGACGGTGTGCAGCTCGTCGATGAAGGTGATGATCTGCCCATCGGATTCCTTGATCTCGGCGAGGACGGTCTTCAGCCGCTCCTCGAACTCGCCCCGGTACTTGGCTCCGGCGACCATGGCCCCCAGGTCGAGCGCGACGAGCCGCTTGTCCTTGAGGGACTCCGGCACGTCCCCCTTGACGATCCGCTGGGCGAGCCCTTCGACGACGGCGGTCTTGCCGACGCCGGGCTCACCGATGAGGACGGGGTTGTTCTTGGTCCGCCGGGACAGCACCTGCACCACGCGCCGGATCTCCTGGTCCCGCCCGATGACGGGATCGAGCTTGCCTTCCCGCGCGGCGGCGGTGAAGTCGGTCCCGAACTTCTCCAGGGCCTTGTACTGGCCCTCGGGGTCGGCCGTGGTCACCCGGCGCGCTCCCCGCGTCTTCTGGAAGGCGTCCTGGAGCTTCCTGGCGTCGGCGCCCTGCTGGGACAGCACCTCGCCGGCCGCGCCGCCCTTCGCGGCGATGCCGACGAGGAGGTGCTCCGTGGAGAGGTACTCGTCCCCGAGGTCCTTGGCGCGGGCCTGCGCGTCGGCGACGACGGCGAGCATCTCGCGGTTGGGCTGGGGCGGCGCCACGGTGGACCCGGTCACACTGGGCAGCCCGGCGAGCACGCGCTCGGCTCCGGCGCGTACGGCCGCCTGGTCGGCGTCGACCGCGGCGAGCAGATCGGTGATGTTCTCGTTGTCCTGCCCCTGGAGCAGTGCGAGAAGCAGGTGGGCGGGGGTGAGGTCGGGGTGCCCCTCGGTCACCGCCCTGTTGCTGGCCGCGTTGATCGCGTCCCGGCTCCGGTTGGTCAGCTCGGCGTCCACGTTCGCGTTCTCCTCCTTGCACTGACCCGAACGACTTGCACAAAGTTGAGTCTAGTCCACTCAATGCCGGTTCGGGGAGGGTCACAGGAGCTAAGTTCCTGGGCATGGCGACCAAGTACTCCGTTGATCCGGGCGCTCCGGACGAGCCGTATCTCAGCTTCTGGCGGGAACGGCACGTGTGCACCCTGACGACTCCCCGCCCGGACGGCACTCCGCACGTGGTACCCGTCGGGGTCACATACGATCCCGCGGCCCGGCTCGCTCGGGTGATCACGAACAAGGCGAGCGCGAAGGCGCGGCACGTGCTGGCCGCGGGGGAACAAGGGGCTGCGGTCGCCGTCTGCCAGCTGGAGGGCAAGCGCTGGGCGACGCTGGAGGGCCGGGCCTTCGTCCGCACCGAACCGGACCGGGTCGCGGAGGCGGAGCGCCGCTACGCGGAGCGCTACGGGCGAACCCCTTCACCGAACCCCGCACGCGTGGTGATCGAGATAGAGCTGACGCGAGCGATGGGGCGAGGTTGACCCGAGTGAAAATCCACACCGGTGATCGACTGGATCCAGCCACCGTGTGACTGGGGCGATAACCGGAAATGTCGCCAGAAACTGCAGCGGCGTCACCGTGTTCAGGTCACGGTGACGCCGCTGCGGGGGGAAGCACCTGAGCGATCTGTTACGACGGGGGAATCGCGTCAGGCACTGCGGGGGGTGGCAGAGATGGTCCTCGGAGCAGGAGAGTCGGCCTCCACCTGCTCATGGTCCCTTTTATCCAGGTTCACAAAGATCATTCCGTACCGTACGGCACACCGGACGGGCTGCGGCGCCCCCCGAGGCCGCCGCAGACACCGGTAAGCCCGTACGTCCTCTTCCTCGTCCCGCGTGACGACCACCGGCTCGCCGAAAACGGTCACCATCAACGAGTCGCCGCTGTGGGGGATGGCGGTGACCAGGTCGATGAAGTGCCAGCCCGAGCGGTAGGCGGTGGCCATTTCACGGCGGAAGGAGCGGTCGTCGGGTGGAGTGGTCACGGTCAGCTCCCGGCTTCGTCAGCAGCGGAACCCGCGGAGTTTCCACTGCTGGCGGCGTCGGCGTTCACCGCCACCGAAGGCCAGGTACTGTTCGCCCGCACCTCGTCCTTCGCGTCGGAGAAGCCCCCGAGCACCCCCAGGGCCGCGGCGGCGGAGAAGGCGGCGACAAGCACCGAGCGAAGCATTCTGCTGCACATAGTCGGCTTCGTCCTCACTTGAAGGTCCCCTTTTCCCCCGTCAGGTACGACGATGGCTCATTCGGGCACGTCATGGCCACAGAATCAATGCATCATGTTCCTGCATGTTCAGGACCCTGGGGGGTGCAGATTTGGGATCGAATCAGACTAATGCGACACATCCCCATCCGATTACGGAGTTGTGCGAGGAAGGCGGCCGTCTATACACCATCGCCCTGCGCGCCGGACGCCTGGCGCGCGAGGACGCCGACCCCGCTCCCTGCCTGATCGAGCTGGCCCTGCTCCACCCCGATCCCGACGACCCGACCTGGCTTCGCCCGGTTCCCCCCGTGGTCGCCCTCTCCCGGCAGCTCAACCCTCTGGAACAGGAGATAGCGGCGCGCAGGCGGCGGGCGGTCGAACTCGCAGAGACCTTTCAGCCGTTCATGACGCTCGGCGCCCAGATGGCCACGACCAGCGACTCCATCACCGTCCTGGAGGGCGGTGAGCGGATCAACGCCGCGCTGAACATGGCCACGGCCCAGTGCCAGAGCGAGATGCTCACGCTGCAACCGAGCGACCGGGTGTCCGAGCACAGCCTCCTCCAGGGGATGATGCGCGACAGGCCGTTGATAGAACGTGGCGTGCGGATACGCACGGTGTACCAGCACACGGCCCGGTACAACCCGGAGCAACTGGCTTACTCCGCCCGGCTCGCCGACGGCAAGGCGGAGTACCGCACGATCGACGAGCTCGTGGAGCGCCTGATCATCTGCGACGAGACCGTCGCCTTCATCCCCACCCGTGACGACCAGCAGGTCGCGCTGGAGCTGCGGCACCCGGGGATCATCCGCTACCTGATCAAGGTGTTCGAGTTCATGTGGAACCGTGCGGTCCCGCTGAGCGAGAGCACCCCCTACGAGATCGCGCCCGACGGCATAACAGAGATCCAGTACTCCATTGCCAAGCTCCTCGTTGAGGGCCACGTCGACGAGGCCATCGCCCGCCGCCTGGGCATGAACGTGCGTACATGCCGGGCCCACATAGCCAAGCTGGCCTCGCTCCTGGGCAGCGGCAGCCGAGCCCAACTCGGCTATCTCATCGCACAGTCGGGCATCCTGGAACGGGAGGGAGCGCCCGAGTGAGCGCGCCGCACCGCGAGCACGGCATGGAGGACCTGTGCTCCGCGGGCACGGAGCTGTACGAACGGGCCCTGCGCCAGGGGCAGCTGCCGGCGGAGGAAGCCCAGGCCGCCCCCTGCCTCGTCGACCTGGGTCTGCTGCACCCCGCCGTCGACGAACCGACCCGGCTGGAGCCCGTCGCCCCGGTCGTCGCGCTGCACCGGCTGCTGCGGACCTCCGAGGAGCGGATAGCGAGCGAACGGCGGCGTGAGGCACGGCTGGCCGAGACGTTCGGCTCCCTCATGAGGATGGCCGGCCCACACCCCGCGGTCACCGACACCCCCACGATCCGGCTGCTCACCGGCACGGAGCGGATCAACCAGGCCATCACCGAAGCCATGGCCGAAGCCTCTGAGGAAACAGCCACCGTCCAGCCCCGCGCCGGACTCACCGGCGAACGCGGCCAGGTGGCCGACGCCACGGCGTTCGGCCGTGACCAGGCCGCGCTGGACCGCGGCTGCCGCCTGCGCACCCTGTACCCGCACACGATGCGCCACTTCCCGACGATCACCGCCCGTCACGAGCGCCTGAAGGGCGACGTCGAAGCGCGATCCCTGGACGAAGTCCCCGACCGTCTCATCCTTGTCGACCGCACCGTGGCCTTCGTGCCGGCCGACAAGGACGACGCACTCGCCCTGGAGATCCGGCAACCGGCCGTAGTCGACCACCTGGCCACCACCTTCGACCGCCTCTGGCGCCTGGCCACCCCCATGTTCCCCGAAGCCGCACCCGAGCCTTCCCCAAAGGGCATCACCGCCCGCCAGCGCGCCATAGCCGCCCTCCTCACCGAAGGCCACACCGACGCCGTCATCGCAGACCGTCTCGGCATGAACATCCGCACAGCCCGCGTCCACATCGCCAAGCTCGCGGCGACGCTGGGCAGTCAGAGCCGGGCGCAGCTCGGGTTCCTCATCGCACGCTCGGGGATTCTTGATCAGGGATGCTGAGGGACGCCGCCGAGCGCGGCTGTCCGTCCAGGCCCACCTGGGCGATCCGCACCCCCAACTGCGTACGGCTCGCCGCCCCCAGCGTCTCCGACAGCCGGGCGATGTGCGCCCGGCACGTCCGCACGCTTATCCCCAGCCGCTCCGCGATCACCGCGTCCTGGTGTCCCTCGGCCAGCAGCGCGGCGATGGACTGCTCCCGGTGGGAGATGCCCTCGATGCCGGTGTCGGGGAGCGGGGCGGTCAGGGGGATGGCGAGGCGCCACAGCCGTTCGAACACCGTGACCAGGTACTCGACGATCGCCGGGTGCCGTAGCTCCAGGGCCATCGTGCGGTCGGTGTTGGCGGGGATGAAGGCCACCGTCCGGTCGAAGAGGATCAGCCGGTCGATCACCTCGTCCAGCGTGCGCGCCTCCACCGCGTCGCCCATCAGCTCCAGGTAGTTCAGCAGCCCGTGCCCGTGCCGGGCGACATGCGTGTACAGGTCCCGCATCCGCACGCCACGGCCGCGCAGCGTCAGCGCCCGGTGCAGCCCCTCGGAGAGTTCCGCCTCGCGCCGGATGCCGCCGGGCTGCACGGTGAGCACCTCGGTCGTGCACGCCTGGGTCGCCTCGTCCATCGCGGCCTGGATCCGGGCGAGGCCGTCCAGCACCCGGATCGCCGAGCCCTCGCCCGCCGACGGGGCCGGCTGCACGTGGCGCCCCAGCCCGGCGTACCACTCGAACGCCGCGACGGCCGAACCCACCCGCCGCTGACTCGCGCTGACCTCGTCGTACATCCCGCGCAGCAGCCGGGTCATGACCTCCTGCGGGGAGGTCGGCACCAGCCAGTCCATGTCGTCGGGGTCCGGGTGCAGCAGGGCGAGTTCCAGCAGGCACGGCACCGGATCCGCGTCCCGGCGCGGCACGCGGCCCCGCCGTACGGCCCGGGAATACACGCGATCCCCGGCCTCGCACAGTCGGTCAGCACCATGTGGATGCTCCTCCGCCCCGTGCCCGGCCATCGCCCATCCCACCCCCGGTTTCGCCGTCCTTCGCAGCGCAACTATGCGCGGACGGGACCTGCTCCGCAACACGGCTCCCCGCGCCGCCCTCGCCGGAAACCACCGGTGACCACCGGATGCCGCCGGATCCCTCCGGGGTGAGGAGGAGGCATCCAGGGAGAGCGGAAGACGACGAACCAAGCGGTTACTTCAGGCCGATCGCCTGGCAGGCCGCCTTGTACTTCGCCGTGCAGATGTCCGCCAGCTTGTAGACCTCGTCGGCCACGACCGTGTCCTTGATGTTGGCCTTCGTCAGGGCGACCACCGGCACGAGCTGGGCGGGGATGCCCTTGTGGGTGGGGCTGTCGACCTTGTCGCGGGCGAGGGCGGCGAACTGGATGTCGCGGCCCTGGACCTTGGCCACGGCCATCTCCGCGGCGTTCTCGGCCTCCTGCGGGTACGACTTGTACACGCTCATGTACTGCTCACCGGTGATGATCCGCTGCACGGCCGGGAGCTCCGCGTCCTGGCCGGTGATCGGCGGCAGTTCGGTCACGCCCGCGGCCTCCAGGGCCTTGACGATGCCGCCGGCCATGCCGTCGTTGGCGGAGTACACCGCGTCGATGTTGTCCTTGCCGATCTTCTCGATCGCCTCGGCCATGTTGGCCTGCGCGTTCTCCGGCTTCCAGTCCTTGGTGTCGAAGGACTGCGCGATCGTCACCTTGCCGTTCAGCTCGGACATCGCACCGGCCTTGAACTGCTTGGCGTTCGGGTCCGTCGACGAGCCGTTCATCATGACGATCTTGTCGGAGAGGCTCGCCTTCTCACCGATGGCCTCCAGCAGGGTGCGGCCCTGGACCTCGCCGACCAGTTCGTTGTCGAAGGAGATGTACGCGTCGATCGGGCCCTCGGCCAGCCGGTCGTAGGCGATGACCGGGATGCCCGCGTCCTTGGCCTTCTGCACGCCGCCCGCGATGGCGTGCGCGTCGACGGCGTCCAGCAGGATCACGTCGACCCGGTCGTCGATCATCTTCTGCAACTGGTCGGCCTGCTTGTCCGCGCTCGCCTCGGCGTTCGCGTACTCGACGCGGCCCTGGTCGTTGGTGAGGGACTCGACCTTCGTCTTGATGATGGGGTAGTCGAAGTTCTCGTACCGCGTGTTCGCCTTCTCCGGGAGGAGCAGACCCACCGTGATGTCGTTGCCCTTGGTCGGGCTCGCGTCGTCACTGCTCCCGGTCGCGTTGAGCACGCCGCAGCCGGCGAGCGTGACGGACATCGTGGCCGCGGCCACGGATATGGAGATACGACGACGCATGCGGAGCTCACTTCGCGTGTGATTCGGACGTGGGCACACCTTTGTGGCCCATGTGACTGAAAAGCCAACGCGGACGCGCCCCCAGCGTCAAGCGGAACCACTTAACGAGATGACAACACCACGCTCCGCGAGTGTTGTGAAGGCTCTGCGGAATCGTCTCCAAGTGCCATGCACCATGCAGTCATCCACGGGAGACCCGGCGGAAAACGGCCCAAGACGTACGAAAGGGGCCGGGAGTCTCCTCCCGGCCCCTTTCACAGGCGTACGCGCGTCAGTCCGACTGCTGCTGCCGCTTCGGCCGCCACACCACCAGCGCGCTGGTCTGCTGGACCTCCTGGTACGGCACCAGGTCGCGGCGGTACGACGCGTGCACCGCCGCCTCGCGCTGGCGCATGGCCGCCGCCGCGCCGTCGAGCGCGTCCTCCAGCTCGGCCACGCGGGCCTGGAGCGCGGCGACCTGGTTCTCCAGTTCGATGATGCGCTTGATGCCGGCCAGGTTGATGCCCTCGTCCTGCGACAACTGCTGGACGGTGCGCAGCAGTTCGATGTCCCGGGCCGAGTAGCGGCGACCCCGGCCCGGGGTGCGGTCCGGAGACACCAGGCCCAGGCGGTCGTACTGACGCAGGGTCTGCGGGTGCAGGCCGGACAGCTGGGCCGCCACCGAGATGACGTAGACCGGGGTCTCCTCGGTCAGTTCATACGGGTTGCGTCGACGACCGTCCATCTGACTCATGCTCCCTTCGCGGCCTGGAACAGCTCCGCCCGCGGATCCTCACCCGCGGTCGCCTCGCGATACGCCTGGAGTGCGTCACGAGCCTTCCCCGTCAGGTCCTTCGGAACACTCACCTCCACGGTGACCAGGAGGTCGCCGCGGGTGCCGTCCTTGCGGACCGCGCCCTTGCCCCGGGCGCGCATGGTGCGGCCGTTGGGCGTGCCCGGCGGCAGCTTCAGCGTGACGGGCGGCCCGCCCAGCGTCGGCACCCGGACCTCGCCGCCGAGGGCCGCCTCGGCGAAGGTCACCGGGACGGTGACGGTGAGGTTGTCGTCCTTGCGGCCGAAGACCGGGTGGGAGTCGACGTGCACGACCACGTACAGATCGCCCGCCGGGCCGCCGCGCTCGCCCGGGGCTCCCTTGCCGCGCAGCCGGATCCGCTGGCCGTCGCTGACGCCCGCGGGGATGCGCACCTGCATGGTCCGCGAGGACTTGGCCCGGCCGCTGCCCTTGCAGACCTCGCAGGCGTTCTCCGCGATCAGGCCGCGGCCCTTGCAGTCCGGGCAGGGGTCGGTGAGGGAGAAGCCACCGCCGCTGCCCCGGGCGACCTGCCCGGTGCCGACGCAGGTCGGGCACACGCGCGGTGTGCCGTTCTTGTCGCCGGTGCCCGAGCAGGCCTTGCAGGGCGACTGCGAGGACATGCGCAGCGGGACGGTCGCGCCCTCGATCGCCTCCGTGAAGCTCAGCGTGACCTCGGACTCGATGTCCTGGCCGCGCCGCGGATGCGTGCGCGTCCCCGGTCCGCCCGCGCCGCCACGGTTGAACAGGCCCCCGAAGACGTCACCGAGTCCACCGCCGAAACCGCCGGCGCCCTGGCCGCCCGGGGCGCCCGGGGCGCCCCCGAAGAGGTCACCCAGGTCGAAGTTGAAGGAGCCGCCGCCCGCGCCGGGCCCCGGGCGGAAGCCGCCGTTGCCGAAGAGGGCGCGTGCCTCGTCGTACTCCTTGCGCTTCTTGGGATCGCCGAGGATGTCGTTGGCCTCGGAGATCTCCTTGAAGCGCTCCTCCGCCTTGACATTGCCCTTGTTGGCGTCCGGGTGGTACTCGCGGGCGAGCTTCCGGTACGCCTTCTTGATCTCGGCCTCGGTGGCGTCCTTGGGGACGCCGAGGACCTTGTAGTAGTCCTTCTCGATGAAGTCCTTGGTGCTCATCCTCGACGCCCCTCCTTCCCTTCGTCCGCTATGTCGTCAGCCCTCTTCCGGGCCACCGCTCTCCTTGTCGTCGGCTTCGGCGGTCTCGTCCGCCTTGACCGTCTGTGCCCCCGGCTGGGGCTCGGCCACCGCCACCCGCGCGGGGCGGATGGTGCGCTCGCCGATCCGGTACCCGGGCTGCAGAATCGCCACGCACGTCGTCTCGGTGACGTCCGGTGCGTAGCTGTGCATCAGGGCTTCGTGGATCGTCGGGTCGAAGGGCTCGCCCTCCTTGCCGAACTGCTGGAGGCCCATCTTGGCCGCGGTACCTTCCAGCGACTCGGCGACGGACTTGAAGCCGCCGACCAGTTCGCCGTGTTCCCGCGCGCGGCCGATGTCGTCGAGTACGGGCAGGAGCTCGGTCAGGAGGTTCGCGATGGCGATCTCCTTGACCGCGATCCGGTCACGCTCGACCCGGCGGCGGTAGTTCTGGAACTCGGCCTGGAGGCGCTGGAGGTCCGCCGTGCGCTCGCTGAGCGCCGTGCGGGCCTGGTCCAGCTGGGCCACCAGAGCCACGTCCTGGCCCGTGTCCCCGGCCGGGGCTGCCGCCTCCTCCGGGGAGGAGGCGGCAGCCTTCGGCTCGGCGTCATCGGAGGTGGCGCCGGAAGGGACGTCGGGCTGCTGCTCGTCGAAGCCCGGGGTCTCCTCCGTCACGCGGCACCGTCCTTCCGCTCGTCGTCCACGATCTCGGCGTCGACCACGTCGTCGTCGGCCTTGGCGTCACCGGCACCGGCACCCGCGCCGGCTCCGGCGGAGGCGCCGTCGGCGGCCTGCGCGGCGCCCGCGTCGGCGTACATGGCCTGGCCGAGCTTCTGCGAGACGGCCGCGACCTTCTCCGTGGCGGTGCGGATCTCGGCCGTGTCCTCGCCCTTGAGCTTCTCCTTCAGCTCACCGACGGCTTCCTCGACCTCGGTCTTGATGTCGCCGGGGACCTTGTCCTCGTTGTCCTTGAGGAACTTCTCCGTCTGGTAGACGAGCTGCTCGCCCTGGTTGCGGGACTCGGCGGCCTCGCGGCGCTTGTGGTCCTCCTCCGCGTACTGCTCGGCCTCCTGGCGCATGCGGTCGACCTCGTCCTTCGGCAGCGAGGAGCCGCCGGTGACGGTCATCTTCTGCTCCTTGCCCGTGCCCAGGTCCTTCGCGGTCACGTGCATGATGCCGTTGGCGTCGATGTCGAAGGAGACCTCGATCTGCGGGACACCGCGCGGCGCCGGGGGCAGACCGGTCAGCTCGAACATCCCGAGCTTCTTGTTGTACGCCGCGATCTCGCGCTCGCCCTGGTAGACCTGGATCTGCACGGAGGGCTGGTTGTCCTCGGCCGTCGTGAAGATCTCGGACCGCTTGGTCGGGATCGTGGTGTTGCGCTCGATGAGCTTGGTCATGATGCCGCCCTTGGTCTCGATACCGAGGGACAGCGGGGTGACGTCGAGGAGCAGGACGTCCTTGACCTCGCCCTTGAGGACACCGGCCTGCAGGGCGGCGCCGATGGCGACGACCTCGTCCGGGTTGACGCCCTTGTTGGCGTCCTTGCCGCCGGTCAGCTCCTTGACGAGCTCGGCGACGGCGGGCATACGGGTCGAGCCGCCGACCAGGACGACGTGGTCGATCTCGCTGATGGAGATGCCAGCGTCCTTGATGACGTTGTGGAACGGCGTCTTGCAGCGCTCCAGGAGGTCCGCGGTCAGCTGCTGGAACTGGGCGCGGGTGAGCTTCTCGTCGAGGTGCAGGGGGCCCTCGGCGGAGGCGGTGATGTAGGGCAGGTTGATCGAGGTCTCGGTGGACGAGGACAGCTCGATCTTGGCCTTCTCGGCGGCCTCGCGAAGACGCTGCAGGGCCATCTTGTCCTTGCCCAGGTCCACGCCGTGGCCGGACTGGAACTGCTGGACCAGGTAGTCGACGATGCGCTGGTCCCAGTCGTCACCACCGAGGTGGTTGTCACCGTTGGTGGCCTTCACCTCGACGACACCGTCGCCGATCTCCAGCAGCGAGACGTCGAACGTACCGCCACCGAGGTCGAAGACCAGGATGGTCTGGTCGTCCTTGTCGAGGCCGTACGCCAGGGCGGCCGCGGTGGGCTCGTTGACGATGCGCAGCACGTTCAGACCGGCGATCTCGCCGGCCTCCTTCGTGGCCTGGCGCTCGGAGTCGTTGAAGTACGCCGGGACGGTGATGACCGCGTCGGTCACCTTCTCGCCCAGGTAGGACTCGGCGTCCCGCTTCAGCTTCTGCAGCACGAAGGCGCTGATCTGCTGTGGGTTGAAGGGCTTCCCGTCGAGCTCGATCTTCCAGTCGGTGCCCATGTGCCGCTTGACCGACCGAATGGTCCGGTCCACGTTGGTGACCGCCTGACGCTTGGCCACCTCTCCGACGAGCACCTCACCGTTCTTGGCGAAGGCGACGACGGACGGCGTGGTCCTGGCGCCCTCGGCGTTGGTGATGACGGTGGGCTCGCCGCCCTCCAGAACGCTGACGACGGAGTTAGTCGTGCCCAGGTCGATGCCGACCGCACGTGCCATGGTTGATTCCTCCAGCTGACTTGAGTGGAACGGACTCAAGTGTGCACGACGGCTCCCAACCGGTCAACAGAGCTGAGTCGACCGGGCTCAAGTCTTATCCGCTCCTTACACGCAACGGCGCTCTGGCCTGCGGCGATACGGTGCGTCGATCGGCGTATACGGGAACACGGGAGAGGGCGAACACGGCCACAAGAGCCAATCCGGCCACCCACCACAGGGCGTCGCCCCCGACCCACCCGGCGTGCGCGAGTACCCCGACGAGCACACCGGAGAACGCCCCGGCCCCCAGCAGGACAGTCGCCCCCGGCACGGTCAGCCCGAGCCATCGCAGCCGGTGCGCCAGATGATCGGGCCCGCTCCGGAGGACGGCCCGCCCGCCCAGCCGCCGCGACAGCAGCACCAGCACGGCGTCGGCGCACACCACGGCGGTCAGCGCGAACAGCACCCCGGCACTCTCCCCGACCCCGAACCCGGCCCGTGTGTACACAGCCCCGGCTGCCAGCACGAACCCCGCGGACATCGACCCGCACGCCCCGAGCGCGGCCCGGGCGGGATGCCAGTCGCGCAGGAGGAACCCGGTCAGCGCGGCGGCCAGCACGCTCATCAGCACCGCGATCCCGTCCATCACCTCCACGGCCGCACAGGCCGCCACCCCGAAGGCGGTCAGCACGCCCGCGGACCCCGCGAGCCCGTCGGCGTGATCGAGCCCCCGGAAGGCGAAGGTCACCCCCACGACCCACCCGGCGGCGAGCAGCCCGCCCCCAATCCCGGTCTCGCCGTACGGCGCGACGCACGCCGCCGCCACGGCCGTACCGGCGACGAGCACCCGGCGCCGCAACCGCCACACGTCGTCGACGAGCCCGAGCACGGCGACGACACCCCCGGACAACGGCACCTCCCCCTGCCGCCGCCGGTCGAGGACGCGAAGGCGCAGGGCGGGGGCCCGGAGGAGGGCCGCGAGCAGGGCGGCGAGGAGAAGGGCGGTGGCGGCGGCGACGATCCCGTAGAGCACGGATATAAGTTAGGCGTCACTATGACAATTCGGTACGAATAACACGAGTTTCTGAGGCAACCCTCAGCGATTCAGATCACTGCCCACCCGGCTACAGTGCGGCGGAGGATAGGGGTAGTCTCAGACGGACTGCATAAGTTACCGCTTAGTAATCTCGGGGAACTTTCCAGAGAGACAAGTTCCCCCGACAAACCCTCGCAGGCCCGAGGAGCCCCCATGCAACTCGCCGCGATCATCGTGTCGCTGGTCTTGACCGTGGTCGGCGTCGCGCTGCTCGCACGCGCGATCGGCCAGTTCGTCCGGTACTTCAAGCTGGGCCAGCCCGTGCCCGCCGGTACCCGGACCGACAACCCCTACCAGCGCAGCGTGACCCTGGTGAAGGAGTTCCTCGGCCACACGCGCATGAACCGGTGGGGGATCGTCGGTGTCGCCCACTGGTTCGTCGCCGTGGGCTTCCTGACACTGCCGCCCACCCTGGCCCAGGCCTTCGGCCAGCTGTTCCAGGCCGACTGGGTGCTGCCGGTCATCGGCGACTTCCTGCCGTTCGAGCTGTACATCGAGTTCATCGGCGTGATGACGGTCCTGGGCATCGCGGTGCTCATGGTGATCCGGCTGCTGAGCCTGCCCTCGCGGGCCGGCCGCAAGTCCCGCTTCGCCGGTTCCAAGGCCGGCCAGGCGTACTTCGTCGAGTACGTCATCCTCACCATCGGCCTGGCGATCTACGTCCTGCGGGGCCTGGAGGGCGCGCTCCACCACGTCGACCACTACGAGGCCTCGTACTTCGCCTCGTACCCCCTGGTCCTCGCCTTCGAGGGCCTGTCGGTCACGGCGCTGCAGAACCTGGTCTACCTGGTCGCGATGATCAAGATCGGCACCTCGTTCATCTGGATGATCGTGGTGTCGCTCAACACCAACATGGGTGTCGCCTGGCACCGCTTCCTCGCCTTCCCGAACATCTGGTTCAAGCGCGAGGCGACGGGCGGGACGGCGCTGGGCGCGCTCCAGCCCATGACCTCCGGCGGCGAGCCGATCGACTTCACCGACCCGGGCGAGGACGACGTCTTCGGCGTCTCCCAGGTCGAGCAGTTCTCCTGGAAGGGCCTGCTGGACTTCTCCACGTGCACCGAGTGCGGCCGCTGCCAGTCGCAGTGCCCGGCGTGGAACACGGGCAAGCCGCTCTCCCCGAAGCTGCTGATCATGTCGCTGCGTGACCACGCGCACGCCAAGGCGCCGTATCTGCTGGCGGGCGGCGGCAAGACGATGGAGGGCGAGGAAAAGGCGTCCGAAGAGCAGCTGGCGGGTGTCCCGGCGTCCGCGCTGGCGGAGGCCGAGCGCCCCCTGGTCGGCACGCTGGAGGACAACGGCGTCATCGACCCGGACGTCCTGTGGTCCTGCACCACCTGCGGTGCCTGCGTCGAGCAGTGCCCGGTGGACATCGAGCACGTCGACCACATCGTCGACATGCGCCGCTACCAGGTGATGATCGAGTCCGCGTTCCCGTCCGAGGCGGGCACGATGCTCAAGAACCTGGAGAAGAAGGGCAACCCCTGGGGCCTGGCGAAGAAGCAGCGCCTGGAGTGGCTCAAGGAGGTCGACTTCGAGGTCCCGGTCGTCGGCAAGGACATCGAGGACCTGTCCGAGGTCGAGTACCTGTACTGGGTCGGCTGCGCCGGCGCCCTGGAGGACCGCGCGAAGAAGACCACGAAGGCCTTCGCCGAACTCCTCCACATCGCGGGCGTCAAGTTCGCCATCATGGGCGGCGACGAGAAGTGCACGGGCGACTCGGCGCGCAGGCTCGGCAACGAGCCCCTGTTCCAGGAGCTCGGCATGGAGAACGTCATGGCACTGAACATGGCGTTCGGAGAGGAGATGGACGACGACGGCAAGGTCGTCCCGGAGTCCGCGAAGCCCAAGTCGGCGAAGAAGATCGTCGCCACCTGCCCGCACTGCCTCAACACCCTCGGCAACGAGTACCCGCAGCTCGGCGGCGACTACGAGGTCATCCACCACACTCAGCTGCTCCAGCACCTGGTGGACGAGGGCAAGCTCATCCCGGTCACCCCGGTCGAGGGCATCATCACCTACCACGACCCCTGCTACCTGGGCCGCCACAACAAGATCTACACGCCCCCGCGCGAGATCATCGCCAGCGTCCCCGGCATCCGCAACGAGGAGATGCACCGCCACAAGGAGCGGGGCTTCTGCTGCGGTGCGGGTGGTGCGCGGATGTGGATGGAAGAGCGCATCGGCAAGCGCATCAACAACGAGCGTGTCGACGAGGCGCTGTCGGTGAACCCCGACATCGTGTCGACGGCGTGCCCCTTCTGCCTCGTGATGCTGACCGACTCGGTCAACGGCAAGAAGAACGACGGCAAGGCGAAGGAGTCCATCCAGGTGGTGGACGTGGCCCAGCTGCTGCTGGACTCGGTGAAGACGCCGGTGTCCGCGGAGGGCGAGGGCGACGACGGTGACGGCGACGACGGCGGGGAGCCGCCGGCGGGGGCGGCGGACTCGGAGAGTGCGCCGGAGCCGGAGCCGGTGAAGTAGGCGGTTGCCGCGGGTTGTTCTTGACGCCCCCTGTCCCGGGTTTATCGGGCAGGGGGCGTCGACGTTTCCCGCCGCCTACAGGCCGCAAGGACTCTCGCTGTCGTACCTGTGACAGGCGCATTCACAGCGTCGCTGGAGCAGGATGCCGAAGGCGAAGGGTAGGGGTAGGTCGCGGGTCTGGCGGCAGTGGGCGTGCAGGTCTTGGTAGCCGGGGCGGGCGGCGAGGGCGCACTCGGGGGACGAGGGCGGTTCGGAGGCCGCAGCCCTCATCGGCCGGACCGCTCCTGAATGCCGCATGTCCTCTCCTTCCGGCTCTCGGCGATGCGCAGCGAGTCGCGAAGGGCTTCGGTCAGGCGCTCGGCCAGGAAACGCAGTTGATCCTCGGTGGCGTTCGTCAGCATGTCGGCTGCGTAGGCGAGAAGGTGGGCGCCCATTTCGAGCTGGACCTCTTCTGCGATGTCGGCCAGACGAGACACGCGTCCACCCTCGTCGTCCGTGATCAGGAAGCACGGCTTGGCCTCTGTGCCCGTCCATGGCAAGAGACGAAGCTTGCGGCGTGGATGAGGGCTCTCGGGCTCAGCTGCATCGGCCTCCGTTGCCATCAGGCCACCTCCACACCGTGGAGCCAGTAAGGCCCTGCTGCTGGCGACCGCGCGGCGAGCCAAGCCGGTTCATGACGCCGTTGCCGCTGCTCGTGAGCGACGAGGTAGGGACGCACGGCAACCGTGGAGGAGCCGTCGATACGCGTGTCCAGGCCGTATGGACTGCGGTGAGCGGGCAGAGAAGCGGGGGCAGGGAACGTCGGAACGGCATACGAAGGCAGCGAAGAGCTCGACGCCCGGTGATGCTTGCCGGGCGGTGTGGCCATGAGCCCCCCCAGGCAATGAGGCGGCGAATAAGGTCAGTCATGTCGTCAGCTCCATCGGGTTCAGCTGGTGACCACGCCCCCGGACGGCTCGACCCGTCGCGGGGGTTCTGTGGCAAGTGCGACGCTTCAAGCAACCACCAGGCCAAGCTGAACGGCGGGCTTGGGAGCAGCGGCAGCATCAGTTATGCAGAAGCTGCATGAGGGTGAATCACTGCTGATCTACGCTCGTTTGAAGAGGCAGGATCGGCGACGGCGAAAGGGTCCGTGGCAGATGGCCGGAGGACACGAGGCGCCACAACGGATCGGCGAGGTCATCCGTCAGGCAAGGGTGTTACAGCGACGCTCGCAGAAGAACGTCGCCGCCGCACTCGGTTACCACCAGTCCAAGGTGAGCCGCTTGGAAAGCGGCCGGGGCACGGACGACATGAGCGTCCTTCGGGCTATCGCGCAGGAATTGGAGATTCCGCCCCACAAGTTGGGGTTAGCGCCCGTGCCACCCTCTCGTACCGCCGCTCCCGAGCCGGATGGGGTGCAACGCCGCACGTTCCTCGCCGCCGGCATCGCCGCACTCGGGGTGGCGTCCTCCCCCGCCGCTACGCGCGATGCCCTCGTCCAGGCTTTGCTGCCTGGATCGACTGTCGCGGCTGACCCTGTTCCCCGGGCTGCGCCGAACGTAACTTCCCTGCGGAACCGGGTAGGTGCGGCCCGTCGGCTGTTCCACACCTGCGACTACGCCACGCTGGAGCGCATTCTGCCTGGAGTGATCGCCGACCTCCGGTGCGCCTCCGACGTCGGCACGATCGACGCTTCAACGCTGTCCGGCCTGCTCGCAACGGCCTATCAGACCGCTACGAGCCTCCTGCTCAAGCAGCACGATCAGGGCAGCGCCTGGCTCGCTGTCGGCCGGGCGATGGCAGAGGCCGAACGCTCGGGTGATCCGGTCGTACTTGCCTCAAGCGTCCGCGTTCAGGCCCACGTCCTGGCCCGCGAGAAGCACACCACTCAGGCCGTCGCCCTCGTCCGTCATACCGCCGACCAGTTGTCGGGCTCGTACGATCAGCGCTCACCGAAGTACCTCGCAGCAGTGGGGCTGTTACTGCTCCGCGGAGTCACCGCATCGAGCAGCGGAGGCGACCGTGCCGCTACGGCGGAATTCCTGACAGAGGCCAAGGAAGTCGCGCGATACGTCACACTCGACCAGCCCGACGCATGGGCCAACTTCTGCCAGACCAACGTCGCCCTGCACGAAGTCAGTGCATTGGTGGCTCTCGGAGATGCAGGACTTGCTCTGCAGACAGCACGGCCCTTCAGAAAACGCCCCATCCCCGTACCGGAACGCCGGGCGGCGCTGTGGGTGGAGATCGCTCGCGCCCACAGCCAGCTAGGACGCCTCGCTGATGGTTACCAGGCACTGCGCATGGCCGAAACGTGTGCGGCTCAGGACGTACGCCGCCCCGCCATCCGCCACCTGGCAGCGGACATGGCCGCCCGTGACCACCGACGTACCCTGCCGGAACTGCACCGCTTCAGCCACCGACTGGGAGTTCCCGCGTGACCGAGTCCAGCGTGCAGGGCAAGAAGCCCTTCTTGTACGTCGTCGTGTGCGCGGCCGGAGTCGCCGGTGATGTCGGCAAACTGATTACCCACGCACAGGAACGGCATTGGGACGTAGGCGTCATCGCCACTCCCCAAGGCCTCGGCTTCCTGGACGCAGAGGCGATCCGATCCCAGACCGGCTACCCGATCCGCTCCGCCTGGCGCACCCCTGGAGAGACCCGCTCGCTCCCACCCGCCGACGCCATCGCGGTCGCCCCGGCGACCTTCAACACGATCAACAAGTGGGCCGCCGGCATCTCGGACACTCTCGCCCTGGGAATCCTGTGCGAGGCATACGGCATGGGCATCCCTACGGTCGCACTCCCCTACCTGAATGCGGCCCAGGCTGCGCACCCCGCCTACCAGCGGAGCCTGGAACAACTGCGGGAGATGGGCGTCCATATCGGCTCCTACGAACCTCACCGTCCCAAGGCCGGTGGTGGCGCGGATCGCTTCCGTTGGACGGAGGCCATCGACATTTTGGTCTCTCGCGCCGACGCGCTGTGAATCCCTGCGCGTACCGTCGGTCTGAACCGAGGAAGTGGAAGTTGTACGCACATGAGGTGATCCTGAACGAACTCGCCCAGGGACTCAGACCGACGGCCGAGGGCGTCGAGTGGTTCGAGGCCCTTCCGGAGGACGACCAACGCAAGGTCCTGCACACGCTGGTGTCGTTCTGCGGGCAGGCCCGCGCCTGCGAGGAGGACGTACCGGAGAGCATCGCGCGTTCCGGCATCCGCCCCACTCACACGCCGGCCGTGATGCTCACGAGGTGGCGCTTCGGGATGGAAGGCCTTCCGAGCTACGAACTCCCCAAGTCCTTCCGCCTGCTCATCGCGCTCTTCAGCATCGCGGATGCCCGCAGACGGAGGGTGTACTGCGCCGGGGGATGCCGTCACGCGTGGCACAACCTGCCGGATCCGCCACGAAAAGCCACCTGAGGTGACTCCTTGCCCTGGGGCTCATTCGTAATCACGGGACTTCGTTGCCCAGGTGGCCACGACTCGCTTGGAGGCATTGAGCATGACCCAGATCAGCACGGGCGGCGACCTGGTCACTTACATCAATGTCTTCACCGTCGCTCCGGAGAATCAGCAACGTCTCATCGAGCTGCTCCAATACATGGCGCGGGAGGTCATGCCGAAGCAGCCTGGCTATGTGCAGGCCAATATTCACCGGGGTCTTGAGGGCACTCGAGTGGCCAACTACAACCAGTGGCGCTCGCAAGCGGATCTGGCGGCCGCCCGCGAAGACGCCGAAGTACGGGCGTGCATGGAGCAGATACTGAAGATCGCGACGCTCGACCTCGTACCGTACGAGGTCGTGTCCGTACACCGGCCGTAGGTTTGTGGCCGGAAGGTTTACCAGTTCTGTCTGAAGGCTGCTGTTTGTTGTGGTCTGCCGTCCCCAGCGGATCCCTGCGGCGGAGCGTCAGCCCGTCAGGCCCTCGCGGCGCGAGCGCGCCCGAGCCCGGACCCCGAGGACGATGCCGAACAACCCCAGCACGAGGGCGAAGGCGGATCCGACCACCCCGTTTCCGGTGCCGGGGCCGCCGTCAGCGATGGCCAGCGCCACCCCGGCGAGGATCATGCCGGTCAGACCCACCGCCATGGCCACGACGGCACCGGTTCGCCCGCTGCCGGTGCCGGCACGTCCCTTGGCCCGGGCCAGGGCCAGCGCGCCGATGGCCATACCGGCCAGCGCCACCAGATCAGCCGCGATGGACGGACCTCGGCCTTGGACGCCGTACCCCTCGGCGGCGGTAACGAGTTGGATCGACATCGTCAGGGCTTCAGGGGAGTTCACGGGGTTCAGCGAGTTCATGTCGCTCTCCTCTCACGCGTTTCGTTTCGGGGATCCGGATGCCTCCGATCGTGTCCGCCGGCCCCGTCGCCGGTCGTCCCGCAGGCGCAGACACTTCGTGCTGCCGTCGATGCCGCAGGCTCCTGCTGCGGATGCGGCAGGAGCCGCGCGGATACCGCAGGCGCGGTAGCCGGCCGCTCGTCCGCGAGTTGGACTCGTCCGCGGCGGCGTCTGGCTAAGGTGCGCGCATGGATACAGGTCGGTTCGGCGTCCCGGCCGCGGTCAGGGACTGGGCGATCGCCCTCGGCGTGGCGGCCCTGCTGCTGGGCACCGGGCTGTCCGAGGAGCACCCGGACGCGGACCCCGACGTGCTCGGCTACGCGCTGCTGGCGGCCGGCGGTCTCGCGCTGGCCGCGCGTCGCCGCGCTCCGCTGGCCGTCCTGGTCGTCACCGGGCTGTGCGCGGTGGGTTACGAGGCGGCCGGTTTCGACGTGCTCGCCGTCTCGTACCTGGTTGCGGTCTACGGCGCGGTGCGGGCCGGGCACCGCGCCCTCACGGTGGCGGCGTCCGTGACCATGCTGGTTGTTCTTCTCCTCACCGCGCTGGTCTTCCACGACGGGCCTGCGGGCGAGGCGTTGGCGCAGGCCCGGCACGTCCTTGAGATCGCATGGCTGATCGCCGCGTTCGCCGCGGGCGAGGCACTGCGCCAGGCCGAGCGGCGGGCGGACGAAGCCGAACGCACCCGGGAGGAGACCGCGCGGCGCCGCGCCGATGAGGAACGGCTGCGCATCGCCCGGGAACTGCACGACTCGCTCACCCACCAGATCTCGATCATCAAGGTGCAGGCGGAAGTCGCCGTCCACGTGGCCCGCAGGCGGGGTGAACAGGTACCCGAGCCCCTGCTGGCGATCCAGGAGGCCGGACGTGAGGCGACCCGGGAACTGCGCGCCACCCTGGAGGCGCTGCGCGATGACGACACCTCCCCGCCCCGCGGGCTCGACCACATCCCGGAGCTGGTGGAACAGGCGAGCAGGGCCGGCCTCGACGCGACGCTGACGATCGAGGGACAGCGGCCCGACCTGCCGGCCGCGGTGGGCCGGACCGCCTACCGGATCGTTCAGGAGTCGCTGACCAACATCGCCCGGCACGCCTGCGCCGCGACCGCCTCGGTCCGCATCGACTACCTGACCGACTCACTCGTCGTCCAGGTCGACGACGACGGCAAGGCCACGCCGGACACCGTGCCGACGCCCGGCCTGGGGCTGCTCGGCATGCGGGAACGCGTCACCGCCCTCGGCGGCCTGCTGCGCGCTCAGCCGCGCACCGAGCACGGCTTCACCGTCCGGGCCGAACTCCCCGTGGACCACACCTCATGATCCGTGTCCTGCTCGTCGACGACCAGCCGCTCATTCGCAGCGGATTCCGTGCACTTCTCGACCTCGAGGACGACATCGAGGTGGTGGCCGAGGCCGCCGACGGCGCGGAGGGCCTGGCGCTCGCCAAGCAGCACCTGCCCGACGTCGTGCTGATCGACATCCAGATGCCGGTCGTCGACGGCATCGAGGCCACCCGGCGCATCGCCGCGGACCCGGCCCTGGCCCAGGTGCACGTCGTCGTCCTCACCAACTACGGCATGGACGAGTACGTCCTCGACGCGCTGCGCGCCGGCGCCGCCGGATTCCTCGTCAAGGACATCGTGCCGGACGACTTCGTGCACGCCGTGCGCGTCGCCGCACGTGGGGACGCGCTGCTCGCCCCGTCCATCACCCGCAAGCTGATCGACCGGTACGTCACCCAGCCACTCCCCTCCGCCGCCGGCACCGGGCTGGACGAACTGACCGGCCGCGAGCGCGAGGCCGTCGCCCTGGTCGCGCAGGGCCTGTCCAACGACCAGATCGCCGACCGCATGGTGATCAGCCCGCTGACCGCCAAGACCCACATCAACCGGGCCATGACCAAACTCCACGCCCGCGACCGCGCCCAACTCGTCGTGTTCGCCTACGAGTCCGGCCTGGTGACGCCGCGCAGCTCCTGACATCCGTGTCGTCTACTCGGCGGCCGGACGTCCCATCGAGGCTACGGCCATGGTGAAGGCGGGACATCTCCACGGCCGGGCGGGACCTGGAGCGTCGTAGCGCCCTGCGGGTGCAGGTGCGGCGCGGGCGATGAGGCGGGCCCGGCCACCGGCGGTGAGAGGCGCTGGGGGTGGTGGCGTCGGGCGAGCCACAGCACGATCGCGGCGTAGATCAGGGTCGTTGCCACGTCCACGAGGCCGACTTGCCAGGATGAGTCGGCAGCGGTCTCGTCGGACTTCAGCCCGTCGACGATCGCGGCGGCGACGCCGAAGGCCAGCAGGTTGTTCAGGACGTGCAGGGCGACGGCAGCCTCCAGGCCGCCGGTACGGATGGTCAGCCAACCGCAGACCAGACCGAAGACCAGCAGGCCCATGAAGCCCCACCTGGTGCCCCAGCCGTGGGCGGCGGCGAACAGCACGGCCTGCGGGATCACCGCGAACCACGGAGAACGGACGAAAGCGCCGACCGCCTGCGTCAGCCAGCCCCGGAAGACGTACTCCTCGGCCGCGGCCTGCACCGGAACGAAGACGGCCAGCACGACCAGCGAGGTGAGGAACGATCGCCAGCCCACCCATACGACGGACTCCCCCGAGTCGCTTCCGCTGTCGGGCAGGAGGACGGCGGAGACCGCCAGCACAGCCACGGGGAGCACGGCGGCAAGCAGACACCGGGCCAGCCAGCGCCACCGCAGCCGTCCGTCGACCGACGACAGGGTGCCGGGCGGTCGCCGCCCTGGCCACCATACGGCCAGCAGGATCACGGGCAAGGCGACCGCGATGAAGGTGAGGTCCAGGGCCGTGTTGACGAGTAGGCCGAAGTCGTAGCCCCCGTCCGGCAGTTCACGGAGCCCGGCCGCTGCCCCGAAACCGTAGGAGAGGGCGAACAGCAAGAGGCTGAGCACGACGTACACACCAAGAGCCAGCAGAGTGCCGAGCACTGGCCGCCACCAGCGGTGACGGCCGGTGCAGTGACCCATGCGGTGGTAAGGGAGGCCGGTGGGGTGCGGTGGTAAGGGGATGGTCATGATCAGCAGCTTCCCAGGCGGGGGCCGTCATCGCCGCTGATTTGCAGCCCCCGTATGGCCGCGCCCATGAACTGGGAGAAGTGGCATGAGCGTTACGACGTCGCACAGCCCGGCCGCCCCGGCGGTGGGTCACCGATGCGGGACACCCTCCCTGCCGCCTGGGATAACCACGGGTAACCGGTGACGAGTCGCGGGGGTGGTACAGGGGGCGCACAAAAGGCGCGCGTTGTTCGCGAGTGCATTCGCCGGAGACTGCAAACGCAGGCTCGCCAACCCGTGAAATGTGAAGATCACTCACGAGGTCCAGGGGCCACTTGGCCAACCCTCACCCCGCAACGCCCATCAGCCCCGCAACACTTCACAGATATCGAATGAGTAAAGAGGGTTCCGTTCAGCGAATCCTTGTTGAACCATGAAGGTCCACAAATAAGGGGGGTTTGTGAAGATCGCTGGTTGCGCTTTGCGCACGCTCGGGCAGGGGGCCCTGGCAGACCGGTGATGCGGTGATGGTGCCGTTCCCACACCGCTTCTCACGCAGTACCACGCCACGGCCGCCTGCCTCAGGAACAGGCGGCCGTACTTCAGGGGTGAGGAATCCACCATGCACATATGTGTGCTGGGGCAGGGCTATGTCGGCCTGCCCCTGGCCGTGAGGGCCGCCGAGGTCGGTCATACCGTGACCGGCTACGAGCCCGACCGGACGCGTTGCGAGGCGCTGGCCGCGGGGGCGTCGTATGTCGAGGACATCGGCGACGACCGGCTCCGGGCGGTGCTGGGTTCAGGTGCGTACAACGCCACCGCCGACCCGCAGGACCTCAAGGGCTTCGACGTCGCGGTCATCACCGTGCCCACTCCGCTGACCGACCGCGCGCCCGACCTGAGCTGCGTACGGGACGCCGGCCGCGTGCTCGCGGAGTGGATCGAGCCGGGTGCCACCGTCGTGCTCGAGTCGACCACCCATCCCGGCACGACCCGTGACGTGCTCATACCGTTGCTGGAGGAGGGCTCCGGGCTCGTCGCCGGCCGGGACTTCCACGTCGGGTTCAGCCCCGAGCGCATCGACCCGGGCAACGCCGACTGGCGGCTGGAGAACACCCCGAAGATCGTCGCCGGGCTGACGGACGACTGTCTGCGGCGCGTGAAGGGCTTCTACGACACGGTCACCGACGTCACCGTGCCCGCCTCGGGGCTCGAAGAGGCGGAGCTGGCCAAGGTGTTCGAGAACACCTACCGGCACGTCAACATCGCCCTGGTCAACGAGCTTTCGCGGATGGCCCACACGCTGGGCGTGGACGTGTGGCACACCCTGGAGCTGGCGGCGACCAAGCCGTTCGGGTTCACCAGGTTCCTGCCCGGCCCCGGCGTCGGCGGGCACTGCCTGCCCATCGACCCGGTCTACCTCAGCCATCACGTCAAGGCACGGCACGGACAGACCTTCCGGCTCATCGAGCTGGCCCAGGACATCAACGAGAGCCAGCCGGACTATGTGGTGCGCCGGCTTCAGGACGCCCTCAGCCGGCGCTTCCGGCGGAGCGTGCACGGGGCGCGCATCCTCGCCCTCGGCGCCGCCTACAAGCCGGGCACCTCGGACGCCCGCCAGTCGCCGGCCGTCGAAGTCACCGACCGGCTGCGGGCGATGGGGGCGGACGTCACCGTCGTAGACCCCTATCTGCCGGTGGCGGACGGCGGTTGCCGGGAGATTCCCTTCCAGACGACGACCGCATCAGCGACCGTCGCCGACTTCGACGCCGTCGTCCTGCTCACCCCGCACGGCGAGTTCGACCTCGTACGTCTCGCCGCCGAGGCCGCCTACGTACTCGACACCCGCGGCGTCATGGCCGCCGCACCGCACATCGAACGGCTCTGAAGAGCCCCGGATGGAAAGAGGGACAACATGTACGGACAGAACGGTGTGGGCGCCGCGATCGGGACCGCCACCGGCGGAGCCGCCCTGGCCGCCACCGGCGGAACCGCGCTCGGGTGGATCGTGCTGGGAGCCATGCTCCTCGTGATCGGTGGCGTCGCGGTGTTCCGCACGGCGACCCGCGGCAAGCGAGTGACCGCTTGAGCGCCTTCCCGGGCCGCGCCTCACACCTGAGGTTCACCGTGGTGACGACCGTGGTGGTGGCGGCTCTGGCCGCTGCCACCGTGGTGGTGCACCTCCAGTCGAAGAGCCCGATCCTGACGTTCTACTGGTGGCTGGGCATGACGGTGATCGTCCTCTGCCTGGTCTCGTTCCTGAAGGGCCGCTCCTTCACCCACCTCCCCGTCGCTCCGGGCCGGACGGTGGCGATCATCCCGGCCTTCGAGGAGCCCTCGGAGAACCTGCACCGCACGGTGCGGTCACTGCTGGCCCAGACGCATCCGGTCGACGAGATCCACGTGATCGACGACGGCTCTCAGCAGCATCCCGTGGAACCCTTCGACCACCCCCGGGTCTTCTGGCACCGGCAGGAGAACAAGGGCAAGCGCGGGGCCCAGGTCACCGTGCTCCGGCACCTCCAGGAGCAGCACAAGCACTTCGACTACGTGCTCACCATCGACTCCGACGGCGAGCCCTTCCCGGACGCGCTCGAACAGCAGCTGCGGGCCATGAGCAACCCGCGGATCCAGGCCACCACCGGCATGATCTACATCCGCAACTTCGAGGAGACGTGGGTTTCCCGGGCCGCGGACATCGACATCGGCACCTCGTGCGTGATGATGCGCTCCTCGCGCTCCATGCTCGGAGCCCTGGAGACGACCTCGGGCGCGCTGGCGCTCTACCGGGCCGAGCTGCTCTACGACCACCTGGACGCCTACGAGGTGGAGTGCGGCACGGGAGACGACCGCTGGCTGGCGCTGCGGGCGCTCATGCGCGGTGAGGTCGTGGCCGTCAACGAGGCCGGCGTCGTCACCGACATGCCGACGACGCTGAAGAAGACCTACCGGCAGCGGCTGCGCTGGGCCCGGTCGTGGTGGTGGATGCTGCCGTTCGTGTACGCGCGGCTGTCGCTGAAGCAGCTCATCTCGCCGACGTTCGGCCTGCTCCAGCTCGTCATCACCCCGGTGATGCTGGCCTGGATCGTCGTCATGACGCTCATGACCCTGGGCGGGCGGTACCACAACCCCGGCATCGCCCTGGTGTACCTCGCCGTGTACCTGGTGGTGCGGTACGGCCAGTCGGGGCTGTACGTGCTCATGCGGCCGGACATGACCGCACGCCAGCGCTGGCGCTCCTGGCTCGTCGGCACCCCGGCGGCCGTGTTCATGAACATCGTGCTGCTGTGCCCGACCCGCTACTGGGCCCTGTTCAAGCTCCGTGACAACGCCTGGCAGTCGCGAGGCCTGACGGCGAAGACGGCGCTGCCGAAGGGTGGTCGTCATCGTGCCGGTTCCAAGGACCTGCTGAACGCCTGACCGTCGCGCGCGACCCGTGCGATGAGTTTCCGGCCTGCGTCCGGTCTATGGATGCACAAGGGCCGCTCCCGGCCCCCCGAACCGACAGGAGCCGCGATGACCACCGTCGTGATGCACAACGTCGTGTCCGTGGACGGCTTCATCGCCGACGCGGACGATCAGGTGGGGCCGCTCTTCGACTGGTACGGCAACGGTGACGTCCTCATCAACCAGTACGCAAAGGTGTCCAAGGCCTCCGCCGACTACGTGCAGCCGACCATGGCGAAGATCGGGACGCTGGTCGTCGGGCGGCATGTGTTCGACATGACCGACGGGTGGGGCGGTGTTCCGCCGGCCGGTGAGCACCTGGTGGTCGTGTCGCACCGGCCCCGGCCCGAGGGGTGGCACCCGGACGCGCCGTTCCACTTCGTCGACGGTGTGGAGGAGGCCGTCGCCAAGGCCAAGGAGCTGACCCGGGAAGGCCGTGACGTGGGTGTGGCGGCGGGCGACGTCGGCGGGCAGGCGTTCACGCTGGGGCTGGTCGACGAGGTGGCGATGGACGTCGTGCCCGTGGTGTTCGGCTCGGGCAAGCGGTACTTCGGGTCGGTCGACGCCCAGTACCTGCTGGAGGATCCGCACACCGTGATCCAGGGCGAGCGGGTGCTGCACCTGCGCTACCGGGTCCGCAAGCAGCCGTGACCACGTACGAGGAGAGGTCGACCGACATGGACGACATGGATCCGCAGACCGCCGCCGGCAAGGTGCTCTGGCACTTCTCGATGTCCCTGGACGGATTCGTCGCCGGGCCGAACCACACGATGGACTGGATGACCGACGCGACCTTCCGCCCCGGCCTCACCGAGGAGTACGCCGAGACGACGGGCGCCGTGCTGGGCGGCCGGGCCGGCTGGGACGCCCATCCCGACCCCACCGGGATCTACGGCGGCGCCTGGCAGGGGCCCGTGTTCGTGCTCACGCACCACCCGGAGGACGCGCACCCCACCCCGGGCGTGACCTTCCTGAGCTGCGACGTCGGCGAGGCGCTCCGGATCGCGCGGGAGGCCGCCGGCGGGAAGAACGTCGAGGTCTTCTCGCCGACCATCGGCCGGCAGCTCCTGGAGCGCGGGCTGATCGACGAGATCGACCTGCACATCGTGCCCGTGCTGCTCGGCGACGGTATCCGGCTGTTCGACAACCCCGGGGGCGCGCCCGTACGGCTGGAGCTGCTCGTCGGGGACGACCGTAAGGCCGCGGTCGACGTGCGGTACCGGCCCGTGCCGGCCGGCTGATCCACTGCCTCCGCGACTCCCCTTCGGGCTCCCCTCCAGCCGCCGCAAGAAATTAACCGAACCTCAAGAATTAACCGAACTCACGTACAACCCTTACGTCCTCACACAGGTCTCCTGATCGCCGACCACCCGTGAACGCCCGGACACCTCCCGGCGAACACGGACGGCCCCGGCGCCTCATCGACTGTGGATGCCCGCCAGGCATCCCGCATGCCGCAGGAGATCCCCGCATGCATCAGCACCGGCGACGCCCCCACGGACGTCCGCACCCGCGCCCCGCCCTCACGACGGCCACCGGCCCGGCCACGCCGGCGGGCGGCCTGTCCGTGCCCGCGACCGGCACGGCGACACCCCGGGACTCCGCCCCACCGGCCTGCCCCGCCGCCTGAGCCGCCCCGCTCTCCGTACCCGGGACCCGGCCCTCACGCCCGGCCCGCCACTTCCCCTCCGGAGCCCCACCTTGCGCAAGCGCACCCTTCTCCTGGCCGCCACGCTCACCACCGGCCTGCTCACCATCACCCCGGCCGCCGCCGCGCCCTCGGGCCTCGCCGGGGACTTCAACGGCGACGGGTACCGGGACGTCGCGGTCGGCGCCCCCTGCTCCGACGTCGGCTCGGCCTCCTGCGCCGGCGCCGTCGTCGTGCTCTACGGCTCGTCGTCCGGCGTCTCGGCCACCCGTAAGGCGATCATCACCCAGAACTCCCCCGGCGTCCCGGGCACCGCCGAGTCGACCGACCTGTTCGGCTCCGCCCTCGCCGCCGCCGACCTGGACCGCGACGGCTACTCCGACCTCGTCGTGGGCTCCCCCGGCGAGAGCATCGGCGACCGGGACGGCGTCGGCTCCGGCACCGTCCTGTGGGGCGGCACGTCCGGCCTGTCCGGCGGCAAGGGCCTGCCGCAGCCGTCCACGCTCAGCGAGTGGGGCGGCTTCTCCCACGGCATCGCGACCGGCGACTTCGACGGTGACGGCGACACGGACGTGACGCTGACGGGCCAGAGCCACACCCGTCTCTACCTGGGCCCGTTCACCCGCACCGGCGGTCCGCTGAGCCACTACCGCGTCGGCGAGCTCGGCACCACGTTTGAGGTGATAGCGGGCGACATGACCGGCGACGGCGCGGCCGAGCGCGTCTACCCGCACGCCGTGGACGGCGACTCCGGCGGCCAGATCTGGTACTACCGCTGGACCGGCACGGGCTACAAGTTCGCCGAGCTGCCGAACGCCGACGGCTTCCCCGGCTCGGTCGGCGACATCAACGGCGACGGCTACGGCGACCTCGTCCTCGGTGACTCCACGGACCCCTACGCGTACAAGCCCGGCGGCCACAAGGGCGGCCAGATCACCGTCTGGTACGGCGGCCCGAACGGCCCCGCCCCGGCGCAGACACCGACCGTCGTGCACCAGGACACCACCGGCGTGCCCGGCGCGGGCGAGACCGACGACGCCTTCGGCTCGGCCGTCAGCACCGGCGACATCAACGGCGACGGCTACGCCGACGTCGCGGTCGCCGCTCCCGGCGAGGACCTCGGCACCGTGAAGGAGGCGGGTTCCGTGACCGTCCTGTTCGGCTCCGCTTCCGGCCTGAAGACCAGCGGCGCCAAGTCCTACACCCAGAACACCACCGGCGTCCCCGGCACCGCCGAGGCCTGGGACCGCTTCGGCTCCGCCGTCGACCTGACCGACATCACCAAGGACGGCAAGGCGGACCTGGCCGTCGGCGTCGACGGCGAGAACGGCTCCGGCGGCGTCTGGACCCTGCGCGGCACCTCCACGGGCCTGACCACCACCGGCGCCAAGGGCCTGACCGCCGCCGGCGTCTCCCTGAAGGCCGGCAACGGCTTCGGCTCGGTGATCGCCCAGTGACACCCCGACAGCTCACTCCCGGAGCCCTCATGCGCACCCGTGTCACCGCCGCCGTCCTCGCGGCGGCCCTCACCCCGCTCGCCCTGACCCTGTCCGCACCCGCCGCGCACGCCGCCACGGCCGCCGCCCCGTACGACTTCAACGGCGACGGCCGCGCCGACCTGGCCATCGGCGCACCCGGCGCCACGGTCGCCGGGCAGGCGAGGGCGGGCGCCGTGGCCGTCGTCTACGGCAGCTCCACCGGACCGAAGAGCTCGACGCGCACGCTGCTCACCCAGAACACGGCCGGTATGCCCGGCGCCGCCGAGGCCGACGACGCCTTCGGCTCGGCCCTCGCCTCCGCGGACCTGAACACCGACGGCTACGCCGACCTCCTGATCGGCACCCCCGGCGAGGACGGCAGCGACACCAACGACGGCACGGTCACCATCGTCTGGGGCTCGGCGTCCGGCCTGTCCGGCGCCCGTACGCTGTTCAGCTTCTTCAGCACCGACTACGACCGCTACGGCCAGGCGCTCGCCGCGGGCGACTTCGACGCCGACGGGGACGCGGACGTCGCGGTCGGCTCCACCGGCCCGGTCACCCTGTCCCTCGTGAACGGGCCGATCACCAAGACCGGCGCGCACAACGGCGGTTCCGGCTCGCGCAACGACCGGTGGTCCACCTCGCACGGCACCACCCACCTCTCCTCCGGCGACATCACCGGCGACGGCCACCCCTGGGTGGTCCTGCACGGCCGCGCCGCGAACACCGCCCACGCGGCCACCGGCCTGGCCGACATGAAGATCGGCAACTACGTCGACTGGCAGCAGGACCTGCCCGCCGGCTACGTCTCCGCCGTCGGCGACATCGACGGCGACGGTCACGACGACATCGCCATCGGCAACGACCGCGAGACCTCCGCCGACCCGGCGGGCGCACTCGGCGGCCAGGTCACGGTCGTCTACGGCGGACCCGACGGCCGGGACACGAGCCGCGCCCCGCTCGTCCTCACCCAGGACACCGCCGGTGTGCCCGGCGCCTCCGAGAAGGGCGACCGCTTCGGCAGCGGCGTCTCGCTCGGCGACGTCAACGGCGACGGGTTCGCCGACCTGGCGATCGGCGTCGCGGGCGAGAACTCCGCCGCCGGTGCCGTCACCGTGCTCTTCGGCTCGGCGTCCGGCCTGACCACCAAGGGTGCGAGGTCGTACACCCAGAACACCGCCGGTGTGCCCGGGAGTTCGGAGAAGGGCGACCGTTTCGGCGCCCGCGTGACCCTCACCGACCACACCGGCGACCACCGCGCCGACCTGTCCGTCTCCGCGCCGGGCGAGAACGCCGGCGACGGCGCGGTCTGGTCCCTGCGCTCCACCACCACCGGCCCGACGGCCACCGGCTCCGTCAGCTTCGGCCCGGGCACGACCGGCGTCTCCACGGCCGGCACGCCGGGCTACGGCACCGCACTCAACTCCTGATCACGACACCTGGGAATCGACGCATGCGCAAGCGCACCCTCCTCCTGGCCACGGCCCTCACCACCGGCCTGCTCACCGCCCTGCCCACGACGGCGGCCACCGCCGCCACCGCCACCGGCCCGAGGGCCGACTTCAACGGCGACGGCCACGGCGACGTCGCCTTCGCCGCCCCGTACGCCAAGGTCGACGGCCACGGCATGGCCGGCTATGTCGCCGTGGTCTACGGCGGCGCCACCGGCCTCGACCCGGCCAGGCGGACCGTGGTCAGCCAGAACACCGCCGGTGTGCCCGGTGCCGCCGAGGCCGAGGACACCTTCGGTGACGCGCTCGCCATCGCCGACCTCAACGGCGACGGCTACACCGACCTCGCGGTCGGCTCCTCCGGCGAGGACGTCGGCACCGACACCGACGGCGGCTCCGTCACCGTGCTGTGGGGCTCGGCGGCCGGCCTGAAGAACGGCACCACGGTCAAGGACCCGGCGGTCTCCGGGCACGACCACTGGGGCCGGCTGCTGACCGCGGGTGACTTCGACGGCGACGGCAAGGCGGACCTGGCCGTCGGCACCGGCTCCTCCCACGTCTACGTCATCCGCGGCGGCTTCACCACGACCGGCACCACCGGCGCCGCGAAGCGCGTCAACACGCCCGAGACGGCGTACAGCGTCGACGCCATGAAGGCGGGCGACACCAACGGCGACGGCCGGTCGGACCTGGTCCTCACCTACCGCGTCCGCCTCGACTCGGCCGAGTCGGGCAGCTGGTCCAAGGGCGTCGCCTACCTCGGCTCCCCCACCGGCCCGGACACCTCGCTCCCCCGCCCCCTGAACGGCGGCACCTCCCTAGCCCTCGGTGACATCGACGGCGACGGCTACGACGAGATAGCCATCGGCAACGTCTTCACGAAGGACGACGACCACAGCGGCTCCCTCGGCGGCCGGGTGGTCGTCATCCGCGGCTCCGAGGGTGGCCCGGTCAACGGCGACGCCCCCATGGCCGAGCTGACCCAGGCCTCCACCGGCGTCCCCGGCGCCGACGAGGCGGACGACGGCTTCGGCGGCTCGGTCTCCATCGGCGACGCCAACGGCGACGGCTACGGCGACCTGGCCATCGGCGTCGTCTTCGAGGACGTCGGCACCCTCGAGGACGCCGGTTCCACGGTCCTGATGAACGGCTCGGCCTCGGGTGTCTCGCGCACCGGCGGCCGCACCCTGACCCAGGCCACCGCCGGTGTCCCGGGCACCGCCGAGGCCATGGACTACTTCGGCTCGGACGTCCTGCTGGCCGACGTCACCAAGGACGGCCGCGCCGAGTTCACCGTCACCGCCGGCTTCGAGGACGAGGGCATCGGCGCCATCACGACGCTGCGCGGCTCGGCCACCGGCCCCGTCACCGACGGCGCCCGCTCCTTCGGCCCGGGCAGCCTCGGCCAGACCCGCTCCTACGGTGCCTTCGGCACCGGCCTCATCGGCTGACGAACCAGGAGAGCCCCATGCGCAGATCCACCACGATCGCCCTGGTCGCCGCCCTGCTGGCGACCGGCGTCACCCCCGTGTTCCTCACCGGTCCCGCCTCCGCGGCGGTGGCCAGGCACTACGACGACTTCAACGGCGACGGCCGCCGCGACCTCGCCTACGGCGGCTACAACGACGTCGACCGCCAGGGCGGCACCGTCACCGTCGTGTACAACACCGCCACCGGCCTCGACACCGCCCACCCCAAGTACCTCCACCAGGACAGTGCCGGCGTCCCCGGGTCCGGGGAGGGGGACGACCAGTTCGGCGCGTCCCTCGCGAGCGCCGACCTCAACAAGGACGGCTACGCGGACCTCGTCGTCGGCAACCCCACCGAGCACGTGGGCAGCGCCGACTACCGCGGCACCGTCACGGTCCTCTGGGGCTCGAAGTCCGGCCTGTCCGGCGGCACGAACCTCACGCCCGCCGGCGGCGCGGGCGGCCACTTCGGCCGTGACCTGGCGACCGGCGACTTCACCGGCGACGGCTCGCCCGACCTGGCGGTGATCGGCGGTGAGGAGGCGTGGCTGTACCGCGGCCCGTTCACCAAATCGGGCACGACCGGGAAGGTCAGCAAGATCGACAAGGGGTCCGGCGGCTGGTACTCCTCCGCTCTCGGGGCCGGAAAGGTCGACGGTGACGGCAGGACGGACCTGGTGGTGATCGGCACGGAGATCACCGGCAGCGACATCCGCGAGCGCGCCTGGTTCCTCAAGGGCACGTCCTCCGGCCTCGCCTCGGGCGCGTCCAGGACCCTCAGCGACCGGCAGCAGGGCCTCTACCCGAGCCCGGTCGTCGGCGACTTCGACAAGAACGGCTACGGCGACATCGCCCTCGGCCTGCCCGACAAGGACAACGGCAAGGGCGCGGTCACGATCTGGCGCGGCACGGCGTCGGGCCCCGGCACGTCGACCACGTTCACCCAGGCCACCTCGGGCGTCTCCGGCAGCCCGGAGGCCGACGACAACTTCGGCTACGCGATCTCGGCGGCCGACGCGGGCGGCGACGGCTACGCGGACCTCGCGGTCGGCGTGCCGCACGAGGACGTCGAGGGCCTTCAGGACCAGGGCGGTGTCCACGTCTTCCGCGGCGGCTCCGGCGGCCTCAGCGGCGCCCGCTCCTCGTGGATCGCCCAGACGGTGCTGGGCCCGGCCGACTCCCACGCCTCCTTCGGCTACACCCTCCGCCTGCGCGACCTGACCGCCGACGGCCGGGCCGACCTGGCCGTGGGCGCGGCGAGCGGCGCGCTGCTGATGCGGGGCACGGGCACGGTGCCGACGAAGACGGGCGCGATCGTCCTGCCGGAGTTCGGCGGCTCGCTTCCCGACTGACCGGCCCGGGCCGGCCCCGACCCGAATCGACTCGACTCGACCGCAAGGACCACGCATGCCCCGACCCACCCGCACCCCCCACGCCCTCGCGGCCCTGACCGCCACGGCCGCGCTGGGCGCCGCCCTCTTCACCGCCGTACCGGCCGCCACCGCGGCCCCCGCCAAGTACGCCGACGACTTCAACGGCGACGGCTACCGCGACCTGGCCACCGCCGCGCCCTACACCCCCGTCGGCGGCAAGACCGACGCGGGCGCGGTCGTCGTCACCTACGGCTCGGCGAACGGCATCAGTGCCGCCCGCCGCACCGTCCTCACCCAGGACACGGCCGGCATTCCCGGCACCGCCGAGCAGGGCGACCGCTTCGGCAAGTCCCTCACCTCCGGCGACCTCAACGCCGACGGGTACGCCGACCTCGTGATCGGCAGCGTCGGCGAGGACGTCGGGTCCGACGCCGACGGCGGCTCCGTCACGGTCGTCTGGGGCGGCAAGAGCGGCCTGTCCGGCGGCAAGGGCGTCCCCGACCCGGCCGTGTCGGCCCACGACGAGTACGGCATGTCCCTCACCGTCGGCGACTTCGACGGGGACGGCCGCCCCGACCTCGCCGTCGGCAGCACCGGCAGCGACATCTGGATCCACGAGAGCTTCACCAAGACCTCCGGCCCCGCGGCCCGCCACGAACTCGCCACCGGCCTCCAGACCGGCAGCAGCATCTACGGCGCCCAGGACCTCTCCGCCGGCGACCTCGACAACGACGGCACCGACGACCTGGTCGTCACGGGCAGCGAGGCGTCGACGTACGACGACGGCAACATGATCTACCTCGGCTCCGCCTCCGGCTTCACGTACCAGACGTTCCTCAGGAGCGGCGGCTGGGAGCTGGCGACCGTCGGCGACCTGAACGGCGACGGCTACGACGACGTGGTCTCGGCGGCGTACGGCGGCGACGGCAAGAGCCTCGGCGGCTCCGTCAGCGCCTACCTCGGCAGCGCGAACGGCGTCCGCACCCAGCCGCAGACCACGATCGACCAGGACACCGCCGGAGTCCCCGGCGCCGACGAGGAAGGCGACTGGTTCGGCAACGCCCTCTCCATCGCCGACGTCAACGGCGACGGCTACGGCGACCTGGCCGTCGGCACGCTCCACGAGACCATCGGCACCGCGAAGATCGCCGGCAGCGTCACCGTCCTGCGCGGCTCGGCCACCGGCCTGACCGCCACCGGCGCCCAGTCGTTCACCCAGAACACGGCCGGCGTCCCCGGCACCGCCGAGTCCGCCGACCGCTTCGGCGCCTCCGTACGCCTGTCCGACCTCACCGGCGACGGCAAGGCGGACCTGTCCGTGGGCGCCGACGGCGAGAACCACCCCTCCGGCGCCGTCTACAGCCTGCGCGGCTCGGCCTCGGGCGTGACGACGAAGAACGCGATCAGCTTCGGCCCCGGCTCGCTCGGCATGTCGACGACCGGCTACCTGAGGCTCGGCCAGGACATGCTCGGCTGACGCCGCCGCGAGGGGCCGTGGCGCTGCCCGTACGGCGGAACCCTGACCGCCCACGGACGCCCAAGGCCCTTACCCCCTAAGGGATGTCACAGCTCGGCCGCAAAGCCGGGCCCGGAAGCCCGGGCCCGGCACGCCACCGCGCGGGACCAGGTACGTTCGAAGACGTGGCTGGATTCAGGATCGGACGCGGCCGGAACAACGGCGCTCCTCAGACGCGACCGCAAAACCCTCCGTACGGGCAGCAGACGCCGCAGGGACCGTCGTACGGCTACCCGCCGGCGCCGCCTCAGCCGTACCCGCAGCAGCCGCCGCACGGCAACGGCGGCGGCCCCACGTGGCCGCAGCCGAACGCCGGGCGGCCCGGCGGTGGCTACGGCGACCAGGGCGAGCCGGAGTACTTCGGCGACGGCGCGTACCCGCCCGGCCCCCAGGGCCCGCACGACCCGTACGCGGCGAACAACCCGGGCCACACCCAGGCCTTCTCGGTCGGCGAGGACCCCTACAACCAGGGCGACACCTACCGCGCCGGCTCGGCCGCCCAGCCGCCCGGCCCGGTCGGCCCGCGCCTGCACTGGAAGGCCCTGCTGAGGGGCATCGTCCTCGCCCCCAAGCAGACGTTCCTCCAGATGCGGGACTACACGATGTGGGGCCCGGCCCTCATCGTCACGTTCCTCTACGGCCTGCTCGCGGTCTTCGGCTTCGACGGCGCCCGCAAGGATGCGATAAACGCGACACTCTCGAACGCGATCCCCATCGTCCTGACGACGGCGGTCGCGATGGTGATCAGCGCGTTCATCCTGGGCGTGGTCACCCACAGCCTGGCCCGCCAGCTCGGCGGCGACGGCGCCTGGCAGCCCACGGTCGGCCTGTCCATGCTGATCATGTCCATCACGGACGCACCCCGCCTGGTCTTCGCGATGTTCGCCGGCGGCGACGCGACGTTCGTGCAGCTGCTGGGCTGGGCCACCTGGATCGCGGGCGGCGTGCTGCTGACCCTCATGGTCGGCCGCTCCCACGACCTGCCCTGGCCGAAGGCGCTGGGCGCGTCGGCGATCCAGCTGATCGCGCTGCTGTCGATCGTGAAGCTGGGCACGGTCTGAGGCTCGGCACGGCGCAGGAAAGGGGCTCCCCGGAAGGGTGAGCCCCTTTTCTGATGTTCCTTGGTGTCAGGCGTCGAGCACCTGGTCGGGCCGCCGCACCACGGGCGGCTCCACGGACCACGGGAAGTTGATCCACTCGTCGGTCCGCTTCCACACGTACTCGCACTTCACCAGCGACTGTGACTTCTCGTAGACGACGGCGCTGCGCACCTCGGCGACGGTGTCGAGGCAGAAGTCGCGGACCAGCTTGAGCGTCTTGCCGGTGTCGGCGACGTCGTCGGTGATCAGCACCTTCTTCTCGGAGAAGTCGATCACATTGGGGACGGGAGCGAGCATGACGGGCATCGCAAGCGTCGTGCCCACACCCGTATAAAACTCCACATTCACGAGATGGATGTTCTTGCAGTCGAGGGCGTAGGCGAGCCCGCCGGCCACGAAGACACCGCCGCGGGCGATGCTGAGCACTATGTCGGGCTCGTACCCGTCGTCGGCGATGGTCTGCGCGAGCTCGCGCACGGCGACGCCGAACTGCTCGTAGGAGAGGTTCTCCCGCACGCCACTCATGCTTGTGTCGCTCATGCTCGGGTCACTCACACCTGGGTCCGATGGAAGTTGAGGAAGGACCGGGAGGCGGTCGGCCCCCGCTGCCCCTGGTACCGCGACCCGTACCGCTCGCTCCCGTACGGGTAGTCGGCGGGCGAGCTGAGCCGGAACATGCACAGCTGCCCGATCTTCATCCCCGGCCACAGCTTGATGGGCAGGGTGGCCAGGTTGGACAGCTCGAGGGTCACGTGCCCGCTGAACCCGGGGTCGATGAAGCCGGCCGTCGAATGCGTGACCAGCCCGAGCCGCCCCAGCGAACTCTTCCCCTCCAGCCGGGAGGCGAGATCGTCGGGCAGCGAGATGACCTCGTACGTACTGGCGAGCACGAACTCCCCGGGATGCAGGATGAACGGCTCGTCCCCCTCCGGCTCGACGAGCCGGGTCAGATCGGCCTGCTCGATCGAGGGGTCGATGTGCGGGTACCGGTGATTCTCGAACACCCGGAAGTAGCGGTCGAGCCGCACGTCGATGCTCGACGGCTGCACCATCGCGTCGTCATAGGGATCGATCCGTACCCGCCCGGCGTCGATCTCGGCCCGGATGTCCTTGTCTGAGAGAAGCACGCCCCGAGGATACGCAAGGCGCGCGGAGCGACCACAACCGGACGTCTCCGCGCGCCTGCCTGCGTGCTTCTACTGCCGGGCCGCTACCGCTTCTCGTAGCTCACGGGCACCACGCTCCTCAGCCGCGCACATCGCGGACACCGAAGCAGCCGGCCGGGGCCGAGCCGCTCGGCCTGCTGCATCGGGAACGAAGCGGTGGTGAACACGTGCCCATCCGCACAACGGACGACGGTGCGCTCCATCAAGTCCAAGAGTCCCTTCCCCAAGAGCCGCGTCGGGCTGCTGCTTGCCTGACGACAAAAGCCACAGTACGGGATCAAAGGGACGGCCCTGTAGGCGGCACTCCGGTCCCGTCCGGGCCCTCGCCCGCGCCCCCACCGTACGCCCCAACTCCGGTCACCCGCAGCCGCGTCCTGCCCCTGAAACGCCCTCAGGCTCCACGGGCATGAACACCGGGAGCCTGAGATGAGGTAAAGTGGCGACCGTTCGGACACCGCCTCCGGTCGGCGTCTTACGCGGGTGTAGTTTAATGGTAGAACATCAGCTTCCCAAGCTGAGAGCGCGAGTTCGATTCTCGTCACCCGCTCCATGTGAAACCCCCAGGTCAGAGACCCGGGGGTTCTTTGTTGTCTAGACCGGTGGGCCGGTCGCGCACCACAACCGCACCATTAGCTCTCGGCAGCCTCTTCGCTGTGGTGCGCGGGGTCGTCCTTGTGGCACTTCGCACGCTCGGCACGCACCAGGTCGTCGAGCCCGGCAGCCACCTCCCGCTGCCGCTCCTCGTCGGAGTGCTGGTAGATCAGCGCGGCCTTCTCGGAGGACTGCCCGGCACGGACCATCGTGTCCTTGAGGGTGGCGCCGGAGCGGGTCGACAGGGTGTGCCCGGTGTGACGGAGGTCGTAGAAGCGGAAGCCGTCCGGGAGACCGGCGACCGTGCGAGCGCGGCGCCACTTCCGACCGAAGGAGGTACGCCGGAAGGGGGCGCCCTTCTCGCCGACGAAGACCAGGCCATCTGGTCCCTTCTCGGCGTACCAAGCGAGGTGCCGCTTCACCTCCTTGTGGAGGAAGGCCGGGAGGACGACGGTGCGGACGCCCGCGTCGGACTTGGTCTCGCCGGGGGCGCGTCTGCCGTTCGTTCGCTCGGGCTCGGCGACGCGGACGCGGATGACGAGGTTGTCCAGGTCGACGTCTCGGCGGCGAAGGCCGGCCAGCTCCTCCGGGCGCATCGGACCGTACGCGCCCAGGTAGACCATGAGACGCCAGCGGATGCCGATCGCGTCGGCGAGAGCGTCGACCTGGGCGACAGTGGCGATACGGCGTTCGGCGGCCGACTCCTTGCCCGCGCCCTTGATCCGGCACGGATTACGGCTGATCAGGTCGTCGTCGACCGCCGTCTCCAGGATGGCCTTGAGAGTCGAGGGGGGCGAAGGTCGGGAAGATGTACAGGCGCAGGAGATGCTTGTACAAATCGTCGGTGCGGACGGACAGCTGCCGCTCTTCGACCCACTTCTCGGCGTACACCCGGAAGTTGACGGCTCCGGCGTCGGGGGCGCGCCAGTCCCCGCGGCTGAGGTCCGCCTCCACCTGGGAGAGCCAGATCTCGGCGGCCCCTGGCGCCCAGGTCGTTCGTACAGTGGCGCGCTCCACCTGGACACCAGGGACCACGCCCGCTCCACGGTGTGTGGGTCGACGGCAGACGGGATGGGAGCTGGGGTGGGTGGTGGGCTTGTGTGAGTGGGCGAGCTCCAGAAATACCAGCGCCACGATTTGCGTGACCTTTGGTGCCGTCAATGACGGCTCAACTTGACGTGTGCTCAATGATCAGGTTATGGCACTGCCGTGCCCGGCCAGCCACCCTGTTTCCCACAGCAGAGAGCTCAGCCAAATAGCTCAGTATCTCCGTGAGGTTGCCCGGCCCCGGTTGTGTAGCGAGCAAATCCTCTGTTGCTTCCGGCACACGGTTTTCCGGTTCGACGAGCAGGGCTCGAAAAAGGTTCAAAGTCTCTGCACTAGCCCCGTCCGGCGGGCTGATGGGGGACGCGAGCAGTTGACTCCACCGTTCGGCACACCCTTCGAGCCCTCCCTCCACGGTGTCGAACATGAGCTTCTCGAACCTGCAGGAGAGGTCTTCGGGATCTACTTCCACTGCCCGCTCCAGGTCTACTCGCGCCTGCTCGTAATGGCCTGCTTGTCGGTGTGCCCTGCCGCGGATGCTAAGTGCCCAGGCGAGTGTGGGGTCAATTTCGAGTGCGGCGGTGAGGTCGGCGATGGCCTGGTCGTAGTGGCCGGCCTGCTGGTGTGTTTCGCCGCGGGTGCCGAGGGCCCAGGCATAGCTGGGCTTGATTTCGAGTGCGGCGGTGAGGTCGGCAATGGCCTGGTCGTAGTGGCCGGCCTGCCGGTGTGTTTCGCCGCGGGTACCGAGGGCCCAGGCATAGCTGGGGTCGATTTCGAGTGCGGCGGTGAGGTCGGCAATGGCCTGGTCGTAGTGGCCGGCCTGCCGGTGTGTTTCGCCGCGGGTACCGAGGGCCCAGGCATAGCTG
>NZ_JBITJK010000016.1:0-38246 GCF_044459945.1 Streptomyces sp. NPDC050164 | reverse complement strand
GTGGGGTCGATTTCGAGTGCGGCGGTGAGGTCGGCAATGGCCCGGTCATACTGGCCGGCCTGCCGGTGTGCCTCTCCGCGAGTGCCAAGGGCCCAGGCATAGCTGGGGTCGATTTCGAGTGCGGCGGTGAGGTCGGCAATGGCCCGGTCATACTGGCCGGCCTGCCGGTGTGTTTCGCCGCGGATTCCGAGTACCCAGGGGAGCGTGGGGTCGATTTCGAGCGCGGCGGTGAAGTCGGCAATGGCCCGGTCGTACTGCCCTGCTTGTCGGTGTGCCTCTCCGCGGGTGCCGAGGGCCCAGGCGTCGGTGGGGTCGATTTCGAGTGCGGCGGTGAGGTCGGCGATGGCCTGGTCCTGCCGGTCCCCTTGTAGGTGTGCTTTACCGCGGGAGGCGAGGGCCCAGGCGAGTGTGGGGTCGATTTCGAGTGCGGCGGTGAGGTCGGCGATGGCCTGGTCCTGCCGGTCCGCTGGTAGGTGTGCTTGGCCGCGGGAGGCGAGGGCCCAGGCGAGTGTGGGGTCGATTTCGAGTGCGGCGGTGAAATCGGCGATGGCCTGGTCGGAGTGGTCGAGCCAGCGATGGGTCTCCCCGCGACGAGCCCAGGCATGAGCGTTACGGGTGTTGTGCGCGATGGCGCGGTCCAACTCGGTGAGCGCCTCTCCCTCCCGGTCACAGAGGTAGAGACGGATGCCACGGTAGGTGTGAGCCCAGCTCCTGATCTCAGCGCTCAGCTGGCTGTGGGAGAGCAGGACGCCAAGGCATGTGAGTACAGGCTCGTCACCGCCGAGAGCATCCCGGAGGCGTCTTGACCAGGTGAGCAGGGCTGCGTCGGTGGTGTCCTGTGCGGCTTGTTCTAGTGCCTCGATCCATTGCCGCAACACAGCGGTGTCCTGGCCCGCAGCATGCACCACCTGTTCGAGGGCGGGCGTCAGCTGTGTGCCCGGGTGGGCACACAGCCGGTGGTACGTCTCATCGAGGCAGTGTCGGCGCCATGCAGGGTCTGTCCATTGTTTCGCCTCGGGGAGCCGTTCCTCGAGCGCGGCACGCCAGGCGGCATGAGTGTCAGCGAGCCGTAGATGTGCCGAAGCCCAGCCTTGAGGGGAGTGGGTGCGCTCCTGACGGACCATGCTGGCGCGGACCACTGCATGGTAGTGCTTGAATCCGCCGCGGCCGCTGACGAACGGCTGCACGCACAGCCAGTCCCACACCCCCTCTGCCCCAGGCCCGGCAGCGGCAGCGACGATGTCCTCGTTCAGTTGCAGCGGCAGCGCACACGCCCGCACAGCCTCGCGTTGCTCAGGGTCCGTGATCCACTGTACGAATCGCTCGACCGCCACGTCCGCGAGGTCCCCGCCCGCGTCCACTTCCTCAACTGTGTGGGGGCGGGCCAGAGCAAGGAGCTCCACAAGCAGAGGCAGCCCCATCGACAGCTGCAGGACCGCTTCCACCACGCTCGGATCGGTCACGCCCCGCGCGGTGAGCAGCGAACGCGTCTCGGACTCGGTGAAGACCTCCAACGGCACGTCCGCGACCTGCGCCCGCAGCGGTGCCCACTGCCGCTCCGCGAGTTCATCCCGACCGGCCAGCACCACCATGACGTTCGCTGGCACTGGCCCGAATTCTTCCTCCAGCAAACTCAGCAGCCACACGTCCAGGTACCGGGCTGTCTGTTCCCATGTGTCAAAGAACAGCACCACCCATTGATGGCGACGGCACAACCGCTCCAGCTCGGCGACGAAAGCCCGGCTCATACCCGCCTCATCGCTTCGGGTTCCCCGCCGGCGGGCACGAGCCTGGGATGCCGACCGGAGCCGGTCCAGCCCCCGGGCCGCGGCATCCGGACTCGCCATCGCCGTCACCACACCGGCCCCCGGAATGAGCGACGCCGCTCCCAAAGCGGCTTGCGTCACCACCCGGCTCGACACCGATACCTCGCCCTCCACGGGCATTGGCTCCTCCTGCGACGCCTGACCCCGGAGGAACTGCTCGACTGCCTTGTCGAATTCCTTGCACGGGCCGGCCTGCTCCGCCAACTGCCTGGCCAGCTCGACCAGGGCCTGCTGTACCCCGTGGACGTCGTTCTCGTCCACCAAGGCCGTCACCGCATCCGCACGCCGCGCCGCCTCCTGCCATTGCCGCAGCAGAGTGGACTTCCCCACCCCACCCACACCACGCACATGGACCAGAAACTCCGCCGGGTCCTCCTCAGACTGCGGGTCCTTCGACAAGTTCTCCGCGAACAGCGCCAACTGCGCCCGCCGACCCACGAACCGCGCCTTTGCCCGCTGCCGGATCAGCGCACCCCTCGACAGACCCCGATTACCCGACCCTGGCATCTCCGCACCCCGTCACTTCGCCCACCACGTCCCTGAGACTGGCACGACACCCACCCGAAGCAGTTGCGTCAGCCGCAGGTCATCAGTGTCCGATCCGCTTCTTTCGTTTGTCAGCCAAAAGCAACGCCCGCGCCGGCACGGAAGTTGGGGTGCAGGCGGGACGGATGCGCGCTCGTCTGACCCTCCAGAGGTCACACGCACCTGGCCCCGGCGTCCCTGTACACGCCCCGCCTGCCTTGGAGCCGGTCGCCAACGACGTCCCCGGCCGTCACGCAGTGGCCAGCTGCAGTACCTCAGCATGCCGGCGACTGTGTGCTGGTCCGACACCTGTTCGCACCGATCCAGAGCACCGCACGAACGGCCTTCTGGTTCATGCTCCATACCGCGAGACGGGAAACGATTGCATGGCGCGGCTCCGGCTCGGTCGGCCCTCGCCTATGCAATTTCTAGGGCAGTAGACCGGCCAGCTTGCAGCCGCCATCGGGGGACTGGTGCTGGTCAGGGCCGAAAGTGCGCCGCCACGTCGTCAAGCATGTCCAGATAGTCGCCCGCTCCGACCACTCCCCCAGACGCCTTCGAGCCGTGCAGTGCTGCCGTCAGGGTGATGCCGCGACACGCGGCTGGCTGCCTAAGGGTTGTCCCGTAACTGATCTTCGAGTGGGCATGGTCAGTCCGGTCGCTGTCCTGCTCCCTGGTCTATCCGGCAAGGGCGAGGTTGTGCAGGTGAGCAATGCCGCTCATGGCATGGTGTACGCCTTCGCCCTTCAGACGACAGTCGCGCAGGATCTTCCAGGTCTTCATGCGGGCGAAGGCGTGCTCGATGCGGGCGCGGACCTGCTTGTGGGACTTGTTGTGTGCCTGCTTCCAGTCCGGGAGTTCCTCTCCCTTACGGCGCCGGTGGGGCGTCGGGAGGCCGGTGCCCGGATAGCCGCCGTCCGCGATCGTCGTGGTGTGGCCGACGGTGGCCTTGGCCCCGGATTCCTCCCATGCCTTGCAGTCGGCACGATTGCCCGGAAGCAGCCGACCGACCACGACAACCAGTCGCAGGTCACCGCTTTGCCAGCTCAGCCGACCGCCGGGTACGCGATCTTCCAAACTGGTGCTGTACAGCAGCGAAATGCAGCAACCACAGCAACCGGCCCTGTCCGGTTGAGCGCCCACACGGCCGTACCGCGACCGGTATGGCCGTCAGCGACCGATCCACATAGAGCTACGGATCAGAAGGTCGCGCAGTGAGACAGCCCGCGTTGCTGGGCCGTAGACCCCTCAAGCACTCACCGGCTGCCGCCGCTCGTAGTGGTAGTGCACGTCCGAGAACTTCGGCGGCGCGGACGGCTCCGGGTACCCCACCTCTTCGACAACCGGTTGGACCCGCGAGAAGAACGCATCGAACGCCTCGGTCGATTCCCACAGGTCGATGACGCGTAGTCCCGCGTCCGTAATGATTGCAGTGTGGAACAGCAGCCCTTCAGGGGGTTGGTCCGCTCGCGCGCCCACGCGCCGATCCACGGTGTCGTACTGCTGCGCTGTCACTCCCGGAAACTCGATCTCCATCAGTACAGCCATGAGGCACCTCCGATGATGGCGGCGAATCCCAGCCGCCGAGCGGCGGCCCATGTCACCTTCAGGCTCCCCCCTGAGCTCTGGGTGCGCAAAGCGGGCGTTCGGAGCGAGGAAGCACCGGGACCGCTGGCAGCAGTAAGGCGCAGCCGGTACAGCGGAGCCATGATCGAACTTACGAGGATCGTTCGGCGCACCACAAGCGCACCAGATCGAGCGGGGAACAGCGGGGAATCACGGTGGAACCAGCCCAGCCCGACGAGGCCACCCCCCGGCCGTTCGCCCAGGTCAGCGTCCCAACCAGCCTCAGAATGCCTCAGCTTCCCAAGCTGAGAGCGCGAGTTCGATTCTCGTCACCCGCTCCAAAGAGAAGCCCCAGGTCAGCGGCCTGGGGTTTGCTTGTTGCCTAGACCGGCCAGACAGGCGACGCCGAAAACCACGAGCAGGACGCTGACCGTGCTCGGCGAGAACCCGCTCACGTCGCCCAGGAACTTCACGATGTAGGTGTATCCCGCGAACGCCCCGGCGCGGTGGGCTTGGCGGGGGGGCCGCGGGCTCTTCGGCGGGGGCGGCGTCCCGGATGGCGGTGCTCCCCGCGCGTCTTTGGCCGGTCCCCGTGAAGCTGAGATGTGTGCAGGTCGGCATTGGTGCGCCGCCCTTGACCAAACGTGAGCAGCACAGGGCCCGTTGTCGGGGCCGTTTCCGATGGAGGAGGTAGATTTGTGACGGGCAGTGATGGCAGCGGTGATGGCCGGATGGCGCATGACCCGGCGGCTCTGGAGTCGATCGAGGCGGTGCGGGCCGGCGGAACGCTGGGCCGTGCGCGGCGGCGGATGGCGAGTGAGTCGGGCAGGCCTCGCGCTGCGGCGGCGGAGCTGCAGAAGATTACGGAATTGCACGTGTGCATGGGCCTGAACGCCTGCCAGGGACATGACCGGGATGGTTCGGCGCCGATGGCGGGCATGGGCCGGTGTGCGACGGTGCTGCATGTGTGCCACGGTGCGAACGAGTGCCGGGGGCAGGGCGGGTGCGGCTACACCGGGCCGGACGCGGAGTTGGCCAGGCCCGGTACGCAGGCCTGTCGCTGGAACGGAAGTTGCGCGAGCCCGATCAACGCCAGCCGGGTGTTCGCCGGAGGCCCGCTGAAGGGCAAGAGCGTGTGGAAGCTGGCCCGGCAGCTGTTCGAGGCCAGGATGTACGAGGCCGGGATCCCGTTCGGCCCCGCTCCGGGCGAGGGCTACCCGGACGACCTTGTCCCGCCGTACGAAATGCCGGAGCTGGACAAGCCGAAGCGCAGCCTGCCGAACGGCGCAGCGCAGCAGCGCGCGGCACGGACGGCCGGGCCGGACGGGGCTGTTCCGTGACGTCGCTGCCCGGCAGCGGGGACATTTCCTCGGCCTCCCGCTTCGCGCTTCCCGCTTTGGGGTTCGGGGTCGGTCTGCGGGCTCCGCACCACGGGTGGGTCCTGGATCAGCTGGACGGCGGGCTGGGTGTGGACTGGCTGGAGGTGATCAGCGAGAACTACCTGGACTCCGGCGGCTTTCCGCGCCATGTACTGGACCGGGTGGCCGAGCGGTACCCGGTGGTGCTGCACGGGGTGTCGATGTCCATCGGCAGTGTCGATCCACTGGACTTCGACTATCTGGCCCGGTTGCGGCGTCTGGCGGACGCTGTCGGTGCCGCGTGGGTGTCGGATCACATCTGCTGGACCGGGGTGGCCGGGGTCAATACGCACGACCTGCTGCCGGTCCCTTTCACCGAGGAGGCCCTGGCCCATATGGCCGAGCGGGTGCGGATGGTCCAGGACGTCCTGGAGCGCCCGTTGGTGCTGGAGAACCCTAGCTCGTATGTGGGCTTCACCGCCTCCACGATGCCGGAGGAGGAGTTCGTCGCGCGGCTGGTCACCGAGGCGGACTGCGCGCTGCTGCTCGATGTGAACAACCTCTACGTCTCGGCGGTCAATCACGGCACCGACCCGCACGCCTACCTGGCGGCGCTGCCGCTGGACCGCGTGGTGCAGGTCCACCTGGCCGGCCACGCCGACGCCGGCACCCACCTGGTGGACACCCACGACGGGCCGGTCACGCCACCCGTGTGGGACCTGTACGCCGCGGTGCTGGCGCGCAGCGGCCCGGTCTCCACCCTGCTGGAGTGGGACGACCGGCTGCCATCCTTCCCCGATCTGGTGCGCCACCTCCGCCCGGCACGACAGCTGGCCGAGCGCGCAGAGCCGGCAGCCGGGGTTGCCGCTGCAGCGGCGGGAGGGTGAATGCGCACCCCTGCCCCGCCCCAGGACCCGCAATACAGTGCCGCCGACGCGGCAGGGCCCGCGGACCTGGCCGGTCTTCAACGCTGGTTCCAGACCGCGATCCTGCACCCGCACGGCGAGAAGGGCGAGGGCGCGGACCAGGTCGCGGCCGTCCTCACCAGCTCCTCGCGGCAGGCCGCCCATGAGCGCTTGGCGGTCTACCAGCGCGGCTACCGGCTGCGCCTGCTGGGCAGCCTGCACTCCTGTTTCCCGGCGCTGCGCCACCTGCTGGGCCCCGAGGCGTTCGACGTCCTCGCCGCGGAGTACCTCGACGCCATGCCCCCGCGCGGCTACACCCTCGACCGCTACATGCAGGGCTTTCCCGCCCACTTGATCCAGGGCAGACCCGACGCGGGGCGACCTGCCGACGAACCTGACCTGTGGGTCGACCTCGTCGTCGACCTGGCCCGCTTCGAGCGGGCCTTCGCCGAGGTGTACGACGCCACCGAACCGCACCCCCACCGCCTGCTCGCCTGCCGGCATCCCGTGCACACCTACGTCACCGCCGTCGCCCGCAGCCAAGACCCCGCACCACCCCCGGCCCGGCCCGTCCTCCTGACACTGCGCCGCCGCGGCCACACCGTGGTTGTCACCGAGACGGCCCCTCAGGCCACCAGGCGTGGCGCCACCCAGCCCCGCCACACCGCGCAGGCGCGGACGCCCGTGTGATCAGTACGCCCCCACCCCGTCCCTGTCCGGGTCGGCAGCGCCCGGCAACCGAACTGGAGCCATCATGACAACCCGCACCACTGCCGGCCTGCCCTTCACGATCGAGCCCCTGGTTCCCGTGAATCCGAATGAACCGATCCAGGACTACGAAACCCTGGTCAACCATCTCCACCAGGCGGCGCAGGTGGAGATGTCCACCATCCCGATGTACCTGTACGCGGCCTACTCCATCCAGACCAAGGGCCACAACCAGTGGCTGCCCGGGATCTCCGCCTTCCGCACTATCGTGGCGATCGCGATCGAGGAAATGTTGCACCTGTGCCTGGTCCGCAATCTCATGGTCGCCCTCGGTGCGGGAGACCGGATCACCTTCAACGACCAGCACTTCATCCCCAGCTACCCCAGCAAGATGCTGCACCGGGTCCCCGACCTCGAACTGCACCTGCAACCGTGCTCGCCCAAGCTGATGAAGGATGTCTTCCTGCCGCTGGAGCTGCCCGCCGAGCTCCATGCGCCAGCGCAGCCCGACCAGTACCAGACCCTCGGCCAGTTCTACCGGGCCATCGAGGACGGCCTGATCCGCGTGGACCGCGCCGAGGGCAGCAGGTTGTGGCAGTACGCCGAGGACAGTGCCGGCTGGCAGTACCAGCGCGCCTACTGGAACCGCGACGGCGGCGGCGAACCCATCCTCATCACCAACCTCAAAACCGCGCGCGAAGCCCTGCAGATCGTCGTCGAGCAGGGCGAGGGCGTCGATCCCGCGAAGGCCACCGTCCCCATCGACCCGGTCAACCCCACCCCCGGCCTGGACGAACTCTCCCACTACGCCCGCTTCCTGCGCATCCAGCAAGGCATCGAGCCCATCGGGAACGTGCGCCACGTCCCCGTCGACCCCAAAGTCCGCCACTTCGACGAGCCCGCCGCGAGCCTGGCCAAGCTCTTCAACGCCGCCTACTTCTACACCCTCGCCATGCTCGACAAGCTCTACAACCTGCCCGCCACCTTCGCAGTCGAGACACCCAGCCCCCGCTACCACCTCGAGCGGACCTTCGTCTCCGCCATGAGCGGCCTGCTCTACCCCATCGCCGACCTGCTCATGCAAACCCCAGCCAGCAACCAGCCCCAAGACCCGGCGACCGCACCGCTTTGCGCCGCCCCCACCTTCGAGTTCTACGACTTCCCCGCCGAGATCAAAAAGTCCGGCACCACCCACACCAGGAAGCAGCACCTCCTGGGGCTCTGCGACCACGCCGTCGCCCACTTCCCGCAACTCGGCGGCGACAACAGCGTCCACTGGCTGATCGACAAGATGCCCGACATCGACCAGATCCCCTCGCAGCCCCCCACCAGCCGCCCTCCATCGAAGTGATCTGTCCAGCCGCACCCTGCGGTTCCTGACGGGACACCTGGCGCCCCGGCAGGGGGAAGGGAGATCGGGACGCGGTGGCGGCGTCTACCGGTCGGTCGCCAGGCACTGTCACCCCTGGCGCACTGCGTGCGGCGCGCCCAGCTCGCCGCTGGGTCCGGCATCGGGAACACGACCGTGTACCGCTACATACGCGAGGGGCGGTGTCACACGTGACGGCAGGTTCCGGGACCGCTTGAGGGCTCGACTGCCTCGGCAACATCAGGCACCGTCCGGGCTCCACAAACAAGTTGTCCCCGATCATCGGCGAGCACCCGTCGCCCGTCGGCGCTCCGCACGGTCCGCCGCGTATACGTCGCCTACACCCGACGCCTCGAACCGCATGTCGGCGGTCACACGGGCCTGCAACAGGTCCACGACGAGCCAGTCTGCGGTGTGCCGGAGGGTCAGTGCGACATTGGCCTGGACGATGATGCCGGTGACGTGGTGGTCGACGAAGTCGTGTAGGTCGTGGGCGAGTTCCTACCGGCAGCAAGAAGGAGTGACCGCACTCCGGCGAGCCTTTCCCCTCAGAGCAGCAGCAACTACTCAAACCGGCTGCGGCGGCCGCCCGCTCGGCGTCGGCTGCGGCCTGGCAGTGCCTTTTGCCTGTGCAGGGCATAGCCCCGCCCTCATTTCGGCGGACGGGAGATCGCGGGCCGACCGGCCTCCATCATCTCGGCGACCCGGGCCGTCGTCTCCCGCAGCCACATGTGCGCCGCGTCGTGCATGTGGACCGGATGCCACCACAAGGCCTGCTGGAGCGGCACGGCGTCATAGGGCGGTTCCATGATGCGGACGGGTGCGAGTCCGTCCAGCTCGTCGGCGAGGCGCCTCTGAAGGAGAGCTACCCGGCGGGTGCCTGCGACCAGGAGTGGCATCAGCTGGAAACTGTCGACGGAGACCGCCACGCGCGGCTCGATGCCGAGCATGGCGATCTGGCGGGCGGCGGGGGCGTCGTAGGCTCGTTGGTACGTCACCCACGGCAGCCGGGCCAGGTCGTCGAGTGCGAGCTGCTCGCCGACCTCCGGGTTGTCGTCCGCGACCAGGAAGACCCAGCTGTCCTGGTAGAGCTCGACCGTGGGGAAACCGCGAATGATGCCATGGGGCAGCAGTAGCCCGTCCACGGTGCTGAGCAGCGACCCGGTACTGTCGATGATTTCATTCGGTACCTGCTTGAACCTGAGCCGGATGCCTGGTGCCTCGGTTTGGATGGTGCGGGCGAGTTCGGCGCCGAAGACGGCAACCGCGTAGTCGGAGGCGATCAGCGTGAACTCATGTTCCTCGCGGGAGGGATCGAATTCGGCCTGACTGGCGAAGACGCGCTCCAGCAGGTCGCAAGCGGTGGTGGTTCGGTTGAGGAGGGCCTGCCCGAGGGCGGTCAGTTCGTACCCTCCGCCCACCCGGGCGAGCAGGTCGTCGTCGAAGTGGCGGCGAAGCCGGGCCAGGGCCGCGCTCATCGCGGGTTGACTGAGCCCGATGCACTGGCCGGCTCTGGTGACGTTGCGCTCCTGCAGGAGGGCGCGCAGGGCAACGACGAGGTTGAGGTCCAGGCTGGCCAAGTTCACGAAGCGTCCCAATTCCGGAGCCGGCACCATCGGTATTCACCGGCTGGATTCTTATATACAGGAAATCGATTTCCCTGATTGCAATCTAGGGGCCAGATTGGTGGGACCGCAATCGGGAGGACATCTCCGTGAAATCCGAAGCCGCGTCGGCACCATTCGCACCCTTCTCGGGCCCTTTCGCCATCGGCACTCTCTCCGCCTCGGGCGGAGCCGCGTTCCCCGGCCTCGTGGCGCCGGACGGCCGGGTGCTCGACCTGCGCGCGGCACTGGGTGAACCCGCGCTGACGACCCTTACGCTCCTGGAGCGCTGGGACGAGACGTTGCCCCGCCTGCACGCCCTCGCGGCGGATCCGGCCGGCGCATGGCTGTCGCTCGATGACCTGCGGGTGCAGGCGCCCGTCGAGCCCCGGCAGATCTTCCAGTCCGGCGCCAACTACCGGCAGCACGTGATCGACCTGGCGGTCGCACACCGCGCCCCGGACGACCCGCGCACCGTCGAGGAGGCCCGCGCCGAAGTCGCGGCGGTCATGGACAAGCGGGCCGCCGAAGACCTCCCGTACGTCTTCATCGGCCTGCCGACCACGATCAGCGGTCCCTACGACGACGTGGTACTGCCCGCTTGGGCCGAGAAGCCCGACTGGGAGCTGGAGGTGGCCGCGGTGATCTCCCGCCCGGCCCACCGGGTCACCGTGGAGGACGCTCTGGAGTACGTCGCGGGCTACACCATCGCCAACGACCTGACCGACCGCGCGACCGTCTTCCGCCGGGACATGCCCCCGATCGGCACCGACTGGCTGCGCAGCAAGAACGCCCCCGGCTTCACCCCGCTCGGCCCGTGGATCGTCCCGGCCGGCTCCATCGCCGACACCTCCGACCTGCAGGTCACCCTGAAACTCAACGGCGAGACCATGCAGGACGAGTCCACCAACGACATGATCTTCGGCGTCGCACGGTTGGTCTCGTACATCTCCCAAACCGCCCGACTGCTCCCCGGCGACCTCGTCCTCACCGGCAGCCCGGCCGGCAACGGCATCCACTGGGGCCGGCTGCTGCGCGACGGCGACGTGATGGACGGCTCGGTCACCGGGCTCGGCGCCCAGCGCACCCGCTGCGTCGCGGAGAAAGAGCAATGAGCCCCGCCCATATCGACCGTACGGATCCCGAGGCGGCGATCGCCGAGGCCGCGAAGGCGTACTCGAACTGGGGCCGCTGGGGCGAGGACGACGTGCTCGGCACGCTCAACTTCCTAGACGAGGCCAAGCGCCGCGAGGGCGCGGCCCTGATCCGCGACGGCGTCAGCTTCTCCTTGTCACAGGCCTTCGACATGGACGGCCCGCAGAAAGGCTGGCGGCGGCGTACGAACCCGGTGCACACGATGCTCGCCACCGGCACCGACGCCGCTCTGGGCGGCCAGGGCTTTCCGCACGGTTTCGGTGGCGCCGACGACGTGATCGCCATGCCCTTGCAGTGCTCCACCCAATGGGACGGGCTCGGGCACATCTTCGACCACGGCAAGGCGTGGAACGGCCGCCCGGCGGAGAAGGTCGTCACCTCCGAGGGCGACCTGGTCACCGGCATCGAGCACATGGCTCCGCACGTCGCCGGGCGGGGCGTCCTCCTCGACGTGGGCCTGGTCATCGGCCAGGACGGCGAACTGCCCGACGACTTCGCCATCACCGAGGAGCACCTGACCGCGACCGCCGCCTCGCACGGCGTGACCGTCGGTCGTGGCGACCTGGTCCTCGTGCGCACCGGGCGGCTGGCCCGCGCCCGTCACGAAGGCTGGGGCGACTACGCGGGCGGGCCGGCGCCGGGGCTGAGCTTCAGCACGGCCGGCTGGCTGCACCGGAGCGAGATCGCCGGGATCGCCACCGACACCTGGGGCTTCGAGGTGCGGCCCAACGAGTTCGACCACGCCTTCCAGCCGCTGCACCAGGTCGCCATCCCCCACATCGGTCTGCTCATCGGTGAGATGTGGGACCTCGACGCCCTCGCCGCACATTGCGCCGCCGACGGCCGGTACGAGTTCTGGCTCACCGCCGCACCACTGCCCATCACCGGGTCCGTCGGCTCACCGGTGAATCCCATCGCCGTCAAGTAACGCCCTGGACTGCCGGGCGGGCCGCGCCCGGACGGCAATCCCCCCTCGCCCGCCCGGCCCACAACACCCCCTCTGCCGCTCGAAGTCGCACGGCACCATCTCAGGGAGAACCCATGAACGAACCCCGTCCCCGCACCGTCCTTGTCATAGGCGGCGGCGCGTCCGGCAACGCCGTGACCGTGCTGCTGCGGCGGGCGGGCATCGCCGTGGAACTGATCGAGGCCAAGCCCGACTGGAACGTGCTCGGCTCCGGCATCACCCTGCAGGGCAACGCGCTGCGCGTGCTGCGCGAAGTGGGCGTGTGGGACAAGGTCCGGGAGAGCGGCTACGCCGTCGACGCCGTCGGCCTGGCCGCGCCCGACGGGACCGTGTTCCATGTCCAGCAGGACATCCGCACCGGTGGGGATGACCTGCCTCCGATCTTCGGCATGCAGCGGCCCCGGCTCCAGGAGATTCTGTGTGAGGCCGTTCTCGCGAGCGGCGCGACGGTACGTCTCGGCATCACCGCCGAGGAACTGGTCCAGGACGCGTCCGGAGTCACCGCCCGGTTCAGCGACGGCACCGAGGGCCGCTACGACCTTGTCATCGCCGCCGACGGCGTCAGCTCCCGCACGCGCGCGATGATCGGCATCAGCGACAAGCCCGAACCGACCGGCATGGCCATCTGGCGCGTCCCCGCCCCCCGCCCCGAGGGCGTGGAGCGCATGACCCTGTCCTACGGCGGACCGTGCTACATCGCCGGCTACTGCCCCACCAGCAAGAACACCATCTACGCCTACCTCGTCGAGGCCAACCGCGACCGCGCCTCCATCGACCCGGCCTCGTACGCGGACGAGATGCGGCGGCTCGCCGCGCCCTACGGGGGTGCGTGGCCGGAGATCGCCGCGAGCATCACCGACCCCGCCAAGGTCAACTACACCTGGTTCGACCGGCTGCTCGTCGAGGGCTCCTGGCACCGCGGCCGGGTCGTCCTGATCGGTGACGCGGCCCACGTCTGTCCCCCCACGCTCGCCCAGGGCGCGGCCATGTCGCTGGAGGACGCCTCCGTACTGGCCGAGATGCTGAGCGAGGAGCAGGACTGGAGTTCCCTCGACGCCCTGCTGACCGGCTTCTACGAACGCCGGATCGACCGTGTCCGCATGGTGGTCGAAGCGTCCGTGCAGCTCGGTCAGTGGCAGCTGGACGGCGTTCGTGACGCCGACGCGCCCGGTCTGATGGGCCGCACGATGTCCGTCCTGCAGGAGACCCCGTGAACTCCGTGAACCCCGTGAGTTCCCAGAACAGCGCACCCACGATCGACGTCCACGCGCACGTCCTGCTCCCTCAGGTCGAGGACGCCGTCGCCGGACACCCCGGGCTGGCCGCGGCCCGCGATCTCGACGCCCGCCGCAACGGCCCCGAGGCCATCGCCGTCAGCGGCCCGATGTTCCGGGACCGCTTCCCGAAACTGACCGACGTCAAGGCCCGGCTCGCCGCGATGGACGCCTCCGGGGTCGACGTCCAGCTGGTCTCGCCCTCTCCCTCGCACTACCACTACTGGGCCGACGAAGACCTGGCCCGCACGGTGTGGGAACTGGCCAACGAGGGCACCGCCGCGCACGTCGCCCAGGCCCCGCAGCGGCTGCACGGCCTCGGCCTCGTCCCGCTCCAGCACCCGGGCCTCGCCGTCGAAGCCCTCGAACAGGCCCTCGGCCTGGGCCTGCGCGGTGTCGAGATCTCCAGCCACGCACCGGGACGCGAACTGTCCGACCCCGCGTACGAACCGTTGTGGACACGGGCCGAGGAAACCGGCGCGATCCTCTTCCTGCACCCCTTCGGCTGCACGCTCGACGAACGCCTCAACCGGTGGTACCTGTCCAACACCGTCGGCCAGCCGACCGAGAACGCCGTCGCCCTGTCCCATCTGATCTTCTCCGGAGTCCTGGACCGGCACCCGGGGTTGCGCATCGTCGCCGCCCACGGCGGCGGCTATCTGCCCACCCACATCGGCCGCTCCGACCACGCCTGGCTCGCCCGCACCGACACCCGCGGCTGCGCGCACCCGCCCAGCAGCTACCTCAAGCAGCTGTACTTCGACTCCCTCGTCCACGACCCGGACGTCCTGCGCGAGCTGATCCGCGTGGCCGGCCCCGACCGGGTGCTGCTCGGCTCAGACTTCCCCTTCGACATGGGCACCGACGACCCGCTCGGCGCGCTGCGCGACGTCACGGACCTGCCCGACCCCCACTTCCACGCCGTACGCGGCGGCAACGCGGCAGCGCTGCTCCGCCTTGTCCGAACCGTCTGAACCGTCTGAACCTCACAGAGGAGAACCCCCACCATGAGCACACGTCTGCTCACCCACCTGCGGCACGTCGACCTCGCCGTGCCGGACTACGACAAGCAGCTCGACTTCTACGCCGGCGTCTGGGGCCTGACCAAGGTCGCCGAGGACTCCGGCATTTCCTTCCTGGCCGCCGAGGGCTCCCCCGAGCAGTACATCGTCCGGCTCCGCAAGGCCGAGGAGAAGCGCCTCGACCTCATCTCCTACGGCGCGGCGAACCCCGCCGACGTGGACACGCTCGCCGAGCAACTCCTCGCGGGTGGAGTGCAGTTGATCTCCCAGCCGGGCAAGATCGACACCCCCGGCGGCGGCTACGGCTTCCGCTTCTTCGACATCGACGGCCGCACCATCGAGGTCTCGGCCGACGTCGAGGCGCGCCGGCACCGTCGTATCGAGGAGAAGGAGTCCATCCCGGTCCGTCTCTCGCACGTCGTCCTGAACTCCCCCAATATCAACGCCACCCGCGCCTGGTACGAGCAGCACCTCGACTTCCGGCTGTCCGACACGATGGCCTTGCCGCACATGGGCGAGGTCATGCACTTCATGCGGATCAGCAGCCAGCACCACTCCATGGCCATCGCCAGCGGTCCGCACACCTCCCTGCAGCACCTCTCCTTCGAGATGCGCGGCATCGACGAGTACATGCGCGGCTCCGGCCGCGTGATGCGCTCCGGCGCCCGCAAGATCTGGGGCCCCGGGCGGCACATGGCGGGCGACAACACCTTCACGTACTTCCTCGACCCGCACGGCAACACCGTGGAGTACACCACCGAGCTCGAAAAGCTGGACGAGGACACCTGGCACCCGCACATCTACGACCTGACGAAGCCCGAGAACGCCGACCAGTGGGGCACGTCCAACCCGATGAACGAGATGGTCGCCAAGGAGATGCTCAACGACGTCGACCGCGGCGTCTTCGTCGCTCCGCCGGTCTGACCCCTTGACCCCGGGGGCTCGGCGCACTCCCCCGCCGTGCCATGCCGCCGCGCCCCCGGCCTGTGCCAACCCACCCAGCTCCCTAGGAATGCCATGCGTTTCGCCACGTACGAACAGCACGGCCGCAGCCGTCTCGCCACCGTCGAGGACGACGGCACCCTCTACCCCTGCCCCGGCGCGGGGACGCTGCTCGACCTGATCCAGGCCGGTCCCGAGGCACTGCGCGAGGCGGGCAACGCAAGCCTGGACGTGCCGCGCGGCCCGCACGTCTCCCAGGTGCGACTGCTGCCGCCACTCCAACCGCCGTCCGTACGCGACTTCGTCACGTTCGAGGAGCACGTCGAGGGTGTACGGCGCAGCATCGACGGAATCCCGGGCGCCCCGGACGCCTGGTACGACGCGCCCACCTTCTACTTCACCAACCCCTACGCGGTCATCGGCGCTCACGACGACGTCCCCGTGCCGCCCGGCAGCCAGGTGCTGGACTTCGAGCTCGAAGTCGCCGCGGTCATCGGCCGCGAGGGCCGCGACCTCACCCCCGAGCAGGCCCGCGACCACATCATCGGCTACACCATCTACAACGACTGGTCCGCCCGCGACCTCCAGTCCCGCGAGATGCAGGTCAGCCTCGGCCCCTGCAAGGGCAAGGACACCGCCACCACCCTCGGCCCCTGCCTCGTCACCGCGGACGAGCTGGAGCCCTACCGCGACAGCGACGGATTCCTGCGCCTGGCGCTGACCGCCGAGATCAACGGCGAGGTCGTCGGCAAGGACCTGCTGTCCAACATGAGCTGGACCTTCGAGGAGATGACCGCCTACGCCTCCCGCGGCACCTGGGTACGCCCCGGCGACGTACTCGGCTCCGGCACCTGCGGCAACGGCGGCTGCCTCGCCGAGCTCTGGGGCGTACGCGGCCGCCAGGACCCGCCACCGCTCAAGCCCGGCGACACCGTCACCCTCACCGTCGAGGGCATCGGCACCGTCTCCAACACCGTGGTCGCCGGGGCGGACCCAGTGCCCCTGCCGACCGCCCGGAAACGCCCCCGGCTGCGCCCGTAGGGCCGAGGTCAATGACCTGGGCCTCAGTCGTTTCCGGGCCGCGCCATGCCAGGCCGCTCAGCAGGCGCCCTACGCCCTCTCCCGTTCTGGCCCCGGCGTCAGAGGCATAGGGCAGGCTGATCCAGGAAGACACCGGCCCCCATCCGCAGGGGCCGACGAGGAACCTTCCGGAGGGGGCGGTATGCCGAAGGTCTCGAAGGGGCGGCGTGTGGGACAGGCTGCCGTGAATGCGTTGCGCACCCTGCTTGAAAATCACGATCACATCGTTCAAGAGATATCCGGGCAGAACGACTTCGGGGAGGATTTTTACGTCACCTTCGCCGACGACGGACATCTCACGAGCGACACGATCAAAGTTCAAGTCAAGGGTGGGAGCAGCTGGCGTCGAGGCAACGGCTACGCGGTGCGTGTCGACCAGCACGGTGACACCTGGGCGGACGGGAACATTCCGGTCTACTGCGTGGTGTACGACCCGGACAGCAGACGACTGCACTGGGCGAACGCCACCCAACAGCTTCGCCGGTCCGGTCCGCTGAACCCGCCGCGTTTCATCGGCGTCAGCCCCAACGCTGTGCTGAACGACAGCACTATGCCGTTCTTCGTCGCCCAGGCCCGCCGCTACGTCGGACGTTACCGGGGCCGTCAGGCGGTCCTGACCCACCTGAGCGAGATGTCCGGAGTGGAGTTCGATTCGACGGACCACGTCCTGCACTTCGTCAACGGCTCCGACGAAGACCTCATCTTCTGGAAGCGCCCGGGGGACGTCCTGGCGACGCTACTGATGAGCGCGCACGGCTGGGAACCGTATCTCGTCAGTCTGGAGTCCCTGATGCGCTCCGAGATGACGCCGCCGGGGGACGGAGACGGAGATGGCAGTGGTCCCGGTAGTCAATGCGGCGACTTCGACCTGTCGACCGCCGAGGAACTGGAGCTGCCCTTTCGAGTGGGCATGGTCAGGCCGGTCGCTTTCCCATCAGGAGGCAGGTGCCCGGGTAGCCGCCGTCCGCGATCGTCGTGGTGTGGCCGACGGTGGCCTTGGCCCCGGATTCCTCCCATGCCTTGCAGTCGGCGCGGTTGCCCGGAAGCGGTCGGCCGACCACGACAACCAGTCGGCTGTCGGCGTCGAAATCTCAGGTTCCCGAGTCCAGCTCGAGGCGATCCAGAGCGGGACGGACCACGACCCGCACCGACCGAAAGATCATTTGCGGGACACCCCGCGGGACACCCCTTAGTGGCTGTCCGGCTACGGTCGGCTCAGCCCCCGCTACGAACGCCACTCCCGCAACTACCTGGCCTTTCTCGGCCTTGCCGCAACCCTGTGCTCGACGCCCCTGCCGGCCGGGTCCCAGGGCCCAGTCGAGGTACTTCTTGCCGGGGAAGACCGGGCAGGCGTCGCCGCAGCCCATCGTGATGACGTAGTCGGACGCCTGGACGGCGTCGGTGGTGAGGATCTTCGGCTTCGCGTCGGCGATGTCGATGCCGACTTCCTTCATGGCCTCGACCGCGGAGGGGTTGACCTGGTCGCCCGGGACGGAGCCGGCGGAGCGGACCTCGATCCGGTCGCCCGCGAGGTGGTCGAGGAATCCGGCAGCCATCTGCGAACGCCCGGCGTTGTGGAAGCAGACGAACAGCACGGAGGCGAGCGGTAAGAGGTGTTCTCTGGGTGGCGGGGGTGTCCGCGCGGGACGAAGGCAGGAGCGCGGGCCGCCCACCGCCACCCCCGCACGAAGAGGCACTGGAGAGCGAGTCGGCATGCGGGGCCGACTCTGTCTCAGGAGGTCAGGCCTCAGGAGCGGCTACGGATCACCACATGCCGCCCCGCCCAGGACGTTCGCCAGGATCAGGACCAACGTCTTACGACACCATGAGGAGCGCAGGCCCGGCCCCATCCCCGAGCTGCGCACCGCGCTCGGTGACCGCGTCGCTTCCCGCCTCGCCGAGATGACCGAACGCGTCGTCGTCACCGGACCCGACCGCAGACGGCACACCTGAACCACCGCGGTCACCAGCGGCGTCGACCCCGCCGACGCGGGAGCCGCCTCCGGGCTGATGAACACCACGAAGCAGGTCGGCGGCGCGCTCGGCCTCGCCATGCTCTCCACGGCCGCCTCCGACGTCCCCGGCGTGCGGGCGCTCACTTAATCGCCGAGGTATGCCTTGCGTACCGATTCGTCGTGCAGCAGGTCCTGTCCCGTGCCGGAAAGGACGATGTTGCCGACCTCCATGACGTGGCCCTGATCGGCGAGCGAGAGCGCTGCCTGGGCGTTCTGTTCGACGAGCAGGATGGTCGTGCCCTGGGACTTCAGCTCCGAGATCGTCGCCATGATCTTCTGCATCATGATCGGGGACAGGCCCATGGAGGGCTCGTCCAGCATCAGCAGTTTCGGCTGGGACATCAAGGCGCGCCCCATGGCCAGCATCTGCTGCTCGCCGCCGGAGAGGGTGCCCGCGGCCTGGTTGCGGCGCTCTCCGAGGATGGGGAACAGGTCATAGGCTCGCTGGATGTCCTTTTCGATGCCTTCCTTGTCCTTTCTGAGGAAGGCGCCGAGCTGGAGGTTTTCGAAGATGGTCAGGCGCGGGAAGATATGTCGGCCCTCGGGGGAATGGGCAAGGCCCAGGGCTACGATCTTGTGGGCGGCGACGCCGGTCAGTGGCTTGCCGTCGAAGATGATCTTTCCGGACGTCGGCTTCAGCAGCCCCGACAGCGTGCGCAGCGTTGTCGTCTTGCCGGCGCCGTTGGTGCCGATGAGGGTGACGACCTGGCCTGCTGCGACGCTGAAGGAGATGCCTTTGACGGCTTCGATCTTGCCGTAGGCGGCCCGGAGGTCTTCGACCTCGAGGAGTGCGGTCACTGGGCTTCTCCCTTGGTGCTGCTGGTGGTGCTCTGCTGCCACGCGTAGGCGTGGGCCTCGGAGGCCTGAACCTCGGCAAACTCCGCTTCCCCTGGGGCGCCTTCGAACGGTTCGCCCAGGTACGCGGCGATGACGCGTTCGTCGGCCTGGACGACTTCGGAGGTGCCCTCGACGAGCTTCTCGCCCTGGACGAGGACGGCGACGCGGTCGCACAGGTTGAAGATGAAGCGCATGTCGTGCTCGATGACGAGGACGGCGATGCCCGTGGCGCGGATGGCGAAGACGAGTTCCTCGGTGGCCCGCGTCTCCTGGGGGTTCATGCCGGCCGTCGGCTCGTCCAGCAACAGCAGCCCCGGTTCGCTCGCCAGAGCCCGAGCGATCTCCAGCTTGCGCTGTTCGCCGTAGGGGAGGTTGCGTGCCAGGTGGTACCGCTTGTGGGTCAGGCCGATGAACTCCAGGAGTTCCATGGCGCGTTCCTCGCTGGCGCGTTCGGCCTTCTTGAAGCCGGGGCCGCGCAGCAATGCCGACCACAGGCCTTCCTTGGTCCGGGTGTGGCCTCCGACGAGGACGTTCTCCAGGACCGTCATGTTGGCGAAGAGCCGGATGTTCTGGAAGGTCCGGGCGATGCCGGCCTCGGTCACCAGGTGGGGCTTCGGCGGCAGGACCGTGCCCTTGTAGGAGACCGTGCCCTCGGTCGGGACATAAAGGCCCGTCAGGCAGTTGAAGAACGTCGTCTTGCCCGCGCCGTTGGGACCGATCAATCCGACGATCTCGCCGGCGTTGACCGTGAAGTCGACCGAGCGTACGGCGGTGAGGCCGCCGAAGCGCATGGTGACGTTACGGGCTTGGAGTACTGGTGTGGTTTGTGCGGTCATGGTTTTCACGCCCCCGCCTCGGTGACGGCCGGTGCACCGGTCAGCGTCGTTCGTTCTTGTACGTCGAGTTGGCCGGTCTCGTGGAATTCGAGCTGGCGGCGGCGGTTGGCGATGATGCCTTCGGGGCGGAAGCGCATCAGCAGGACGAGCGCGATACCGAAGGCGAGCAGCGACTTGTCCTGGAGGAAGACGAGCTTTTCGGGCAGGAGGTAGAGCAGGGCCGCGCCGAGGAGGGGGCCTGCGACGGTGCCCATGCCGCCGAGGACGACCGCGGCCAGGAGGAACGCGGAGTTGGGCGGGGTGGAGCCGGCGAACTGGTACGGCGTGGGGACGACGCTGTAGGTGACGTGGGCGCTGACGGTGCCGGCGAGGCCGGCGAGGGCGGCGCCGAGGGCGAAGGCGACGAGCTTGACGCGGAAGCCGTTGATGCCCATGGCGGTGGCGGCGGTCTCGTCCTCGCGGATGGCGATCCAGGAGCGGCCGATACGGGAGTCGGCGGCGCGCGTGTAGACCAGGACCACGATGGCCATGATGAGGACCATCAGCAGGTAGTAGTTGGCGAAGCGACCGAGGGTGAAGCCGCCGATGTCGTGGGATTCGCCGAAGTTGATGCCGAAGAAGCTGAGGTCCGGGATGGACGGGATGCCGTTCGGGCCGTTGGTGACGTCGGGTCCGGAGTCGCCGTCCATGTTGTTGACGGCGATGCGGAAGATCTCTCCGAAGCCGAGGGTCACGATGGCGAGGTAGTCGCCGCGCAGCCGGAGGGTGGGGGCGCCGATGAGGACGCCGAAGGCGAGGCTGGTGGCCATGCCGGTGAGGGCGGCGGCCCAGAAGGGGAAGTGGACGCCGGAGAAGGTGGAGAACTCGGAGCCGGAGACGAGGGCGGCGGTGTAGGCGCCGACGCCGAGGAAGGCGACGTATCCGAGGTCGAGGAGTCCGGCGAGGCCGACGACGATGTTGAGGCCGAGGGCGACGGTTCCGAAGATGAGGATGTTGACGCCGATGTTGGCGTAGTGGTCGTCGGTCTGGGTGAAGGGGAACGCGATGGCCGCGGCGAAGCCCATGGCGAGGGTGAAGCCGCGGTTGCCGGCGATGACGTGGGAGAACCGGTCGAGCAGGCCTGCGGCGTGCAGGGCCCAGACGGCGAAGACGACGACGATGAGGTAGCCGACGAAGAGTTCGCCGTACGAGGTGTCGATGCCGTAGGTGAAGACGCCGAGGCCGAGCGCGGTGACGAGGGTGATGACGGCCCGCTGGCCCCAGCCGCTGGTGGGCCGGGTGGCCCGGTGGCCCGCCCGGTGACGCCGCCGCCGGGACGGCGCTGCGGGGATGTGGTCGGGTTTGGCGAGGTATGCCTTGAGGGCTTCCTTGGTGCTCTTGGCTCCGCTGTTTGCCGGGGGCAGGGCGAAGGCGCCGAAGAGCGGCAGGAGGGAGGCGATGGCCGCGACCCAGCCGCCGGGTTCGAGGTTGACCAGGCCGCCGAGTTCGACGCTGATGGCCATGACGGCGAACCAGGTCACGCCGAAGCCGCCGAGGGCGTTCAGGACGAGCGGTGCGTTGTTGCCCCCGGGCAGGTGCCGGCCGAGGCCGCGGACGCGGTAGGAGGCGAGGGCGTACAGGGCGGTGAGGGCGCCGGCGGTGAAGGTGAGCCATTGCAGGCCGCCGGGGTAGCCGTAGACGGTGAGGTCGCCGGGGAATGCGGCGGTCCAGGTCCAGGCGAGGAAGGCGGAGGCGGCGGTGGCGATGCCGCCGATGAGGACCAGGGCGCGGGCTGCCGCTGCCGGCAGGGGGATGAGGCCCCTGCGGGCGGGGGGCACGACGGTTACTTTGCGCAGTTCGATCGTGTCGGTCATGGTGATCACGCTCTGTCCGCGACGCGCTCGCCGAGCAGGCCCTGTGGCGTGAAGAGGAGCACGAGGATGAGGAGGCAGAAGGCCCACACGTTGGCCCAGCTCTGGCCGCCGAGCTGCTGCATACCGGGGATCCCGTCGATGTAGGCGGAGGCGAGGGTCTCGGCGATGCCGAGGACGACGCCGCCGAACATGGCGCCGTAGACGTTGCCGATGCCGCCGAGGACGGCCGCGGTGAAGGCCTTGAGGCCCATGAGGAAGCCCATGCGGTAATCGACGTTGCCGTACTTGAGTCCGTAGGCGACCGCGGCGACGGCGGCGAAGAAGCCGCCGATGGCGAAGGCGATGACGATGATGCGGTCGGTGTCGATGCCCATCAGCCGGGCGGTGTCCGGGTCCTGGGCGGTGGCCTGCATGGCGCGGCCGGTGCGGCTCTTGCGGACGAAGACCGCGAGGGCGGACATGCATGCGATGGCGGCGACGATGAGGAAGACGTCGGCGTCCTTGATGGTGACGGAGCCGATGGAGTGGGTGGTGTCGAGGCCGGGGAAGGCACGGGCGCGGTCGGCGCCGGGGTAGAAGTTGCGGACGACCTCCTGGAGCGCCAGGGAGAGGCCGATCGCGGTGATGAGGGGTGCCAGTCGTGGTGCTCCGCGCAGTGGCCGGTAGGCGAACCGTTCCGCTCCGACGGCGACGAGGACGGCGACGATGGCGCCGCCGACCAGCATCAGCGGGACGGCGATCAGCATCGAGGTGCCGCCGGGCAGGACGTAGAAGTAGACCGTGAGGGCGCCGAACGCTCCGGTCATGAAGATCTCGCCATGGGCGAAGTTGATGAGCTGGACGATGCCGTACACCATCGTGTAGCCGATGGCTATCAGACCGTACATCGAGCCGAGAAGCAGCCCGTTGGCCAGCTGCTGCGGCAGGGTGTTCACCGCATGGCCTCCATGTCGCTGATGGTCGTGTGCACTTGTGCAGGGTCTTGTGCGCACGGATGTGCGCGGCCTGGTGTGAGGGTCGGAACGGGAGAACGGGCCGCGCGGTTGGCGTTCTCCTTCCGCGCGGCCCGTGGTGCGGGGTACCGAGGGGCCGAACTCAGCTGGGGTTGGCGGTGCCGGTCTTCACGGCCTTCCAGGCGCCGTTCTCGACCTCGTAGACCGTCAGCTGCTTGTTGGTGGTGTCGCCGTACTGGTCGAAGGAGACCTTGCCGGTGATGCCGTCGAAGTCGGACTGCTGGACGGCGTCGACGACCTTGGAGCGCAGCTCGTTGGAGTCGGTGGGCAGCTTGCCGTCGCCCGTGTCCATGACGGCCTTGACGGCCTTGATGATCGCGGTGGCGGCGTCGTAGGAGTAGGTGCCGTAGGCGGCGTAGTCGCCCTTGTAGCCCTTGTCCTTGTAGGTCTGGATGAACTGCTTGGCGGCGGGCAGGGTGTCGGCCGGGACACCGACGGAGGTGACGAGGTCGCCCTCGGCGGCCTTGCCGGCGGCCTGGATATAGGTGGTGGCGTACATGCCGTCGCCGCCGAACAGCGGGATGTCGGCGCCGGCTTCCTTGAGCTGCTTGGTGATCAGCGAGGACTCGTCGTACTGGCCGCCGTAGTAGAGCAGGTCGGCACCCGAGTTCCTGACCTTGGTGACGAGGGAGCTGAAGTCCTTGTCGCCGGTGTTGACGTGGTCGGTGCCGACCACGGTGCCGCCGAGCTTCGTGAACTGCTCGTTGAAGATCTTCGCGAGGCCGGCGCCGTAGGTCTGCTTGTCGTCGACGACGAAGACCCTCTTCTTGTTGAGGTTCTTGGCGGTGTACTCGGCGGCGAAGGCGCCCTGCATCTCGTCGGTGGTGGCGGTGCGGAAGTACGTCTTGTACGGCCGCTTCTTGTCCGTCTGCCAGTTCTTGCCCATGGTCAGCACCGGGTTGGTGTTCGCTGGGGAAATCTCAACCATGTTCGCCGAGGCGAAGACCTGCTGCATCGACTGCGCGACGCCGGAGTTGAGCGGGCCGACGACACCGACGACGTTGCCGTCGCCGACGAGGGAGGTCGCGTTGGACTGGCCGGTGGCGGGCTGTGCCTTGTCGTCCAGGGCCTCGACTCTGAACTTCACGCCGGGCACCAGATTGTTCTTGTTGGCGTCGTCGACGGCGATCTGGACGCCGTACTGGATGCCGAGCCCGGTGGTGGAGTTCTCGCCGGACAGAGGGGCGTCGACGCCGATGGTCAGGGTGGTCGAGTCCCCACTGCTTGCACTGCTGCCGTTGGTGTCCCTCGACCCACAGGCTGTGAGAGTGAGCGATCCTGCCGCGAGTGCAGCGGTTATGGCGATGAACGAACGGTGACGCACGAATCTGGTCCTTTCCAAGTACGGCCGCTTTCTGCGGAGCCCGCCGAGTCGAGTGCCGGAGCCAATTCGGCTCGAATCCGACGACGCTGTTACTGGCGGAACCCTCAACAGGAGAAGAAGCCGTATAAAGAATTTCAGTAGGCCCGCAGACGAAAGTCAGCAGCTTATGGCGGGGGATTTCATAAGTAGCGTTCAGGCTTTGGATTGTTCACATGGGCAGGAATTGCAAGGCGGAAGACGGTGGGGGAAACCGACGTGTCCGCAGATCAGGCGAGGACGCTGCGCGGCGGACGAGGCGGTCCTTAGGTTCATGGGGAGTGCCGCTGCCGGATACCAATACGGTCGGCAATCGCCTCACCAGGCCTTCGGTGCGGCACGGCAACCATCGTGCGGCACGCGGCGTGATCCAACGTGTGGACATTTTTGGGACGACTCGGCTGCGTAGCACCGCCGTTGGTACGCCTGGCAGTAGCAGCCAGAGCGGTCCACCCGTCGGCGGCGTTCACACCGTCAGGTCTGAGGAGGGTGCCCGGTGTCGGACACCCGCTCCTGTCGGAGGTGCCCCTCGCCCCCGCCGGGGGTGCCTCTATATCCTTCGGCAAACCCGAGCTTGTCATGGGCGTCACCGCCTTCGGCGGCGAACTGCGCACCGGCCCCGCCCGCCGGCCCGAGCCGGCCGGATCGGTTCACGGCCTTCCCCGCCCTGCCCGCCGGCTCCCCGGCGTCGGTCGGGGCTACCGGACCACGAAGGGGTCTGGTGTGCGGCGCCGGGCATCCCGCGTCACGCAAGACGACATCAGCGCCGTCGGCGGGTGGACCGCTGCGGCTGCTACGGGTCGACCGCTCTGGCTGCTACTGCCGTACGTACCAACGGCAGTTGTACCCACCCGAGTCGTACCAAAAATGTCCACACGTTGGATCACGCCGCGTACCTCACAGTAAATGCCGTGTCGCACCGAAGACCTGGTGAACCGACCGCCGACCGCGTGCAGACGGGAACGCCACGCTCCTGCACCAACGGCTCGTCCCCTCCAACGTAAACGCCCTCAAGCCGGTTGGGCATGCGGCCGTTTCGGCCACCGCACCCGGGCGCGGCGCTTCGGCTGCCCGGTCCCGCGGATCCAACTGCTCCAGCCGCCGTCGCAGTAGCAGCGCCGCGCATCAGCTGTGCCATGCCGGCCGCGAATGATGCCGGTGAAAGCAACACCTTTCCCCCAACACCCCCCACAGTAGGAAGAAGCATGGAAGTGTCTAGAGAAGGCAGAAGCCGTGTCTCCGGCCGCAGAGCAGTCGCCTCCCTGCTGGTCCCGGCGCTCGTCGGAGGCCTGGCCCTCGCCTACGGCGTGTCCGCGCAGGCCGCTCCCGCCGCCCCGCCACCGGAGCAGTCCGCCGGCGTGGCTCGGCAGACTTACTCCGCCGGCACCTACCTCATCCAGCTCTCCGGCGACCCCGTCGCCGCGCATCCCGGCACCGCGCCGGAGCCCGGAAAGAGGCTGGACACGCGGTCCGAGGACGTACGCGACCACGTCCGTCGCCTGGAGCGGGCGCGCGACCAGGTGCTGGCCGAGGTGCCGGATGTCCGGCCGCTGTACAGCTACCAGTACGTACTCAACGGATTCGCCGCTGAACTGACGGCGAGTCAGGCCACGAAGCTCGCTCGCACCCCGGGCGTCGCCTCGCTGGTGCGCAACGAGATGATCCGGCCGACCGGCACGACTGAAGCCGTTGGTGCCGGCAGTGGTGGCGCGACCGCTGCCCGTGCCGCCGTCTCCGGCCCCGGCGGGGCGTCGGGTGCGACCGGCGCGCTTCCCGCCCCCGACACCGCCAAGTTCCTGGGCCTGAAGGAGCGCGGGGGCCTGTACTCCAAGTTCCGCGGTGGGCAGCGGAACGCGGGGGCAGGCGTGATCATCGGTGTCGTCGACTACGGAATCGACAACACCAACCCGTCGCTGCGGGCCCTCCCGGAGCCCCGCCCCGACGCCGAGGCCATCGCCAGGAAATGGAAGGGCGTCTGCGACCCTGGTAGGACCGTGCGCACCCGTACACCTGCAACAACAAGCTGATCGGCGGCCGGTACTTCAACAAGTCGGTACCGGAGCTCGCGGAAGACGACACGCCGTCCCCGGTCGACGACGAGGGGCATGGCACCCACACCTCGACCACCGCGGCCGGAAACTACGGTGTGCCCGCGTCCGTGCCCGGCACCGGCATTTCCCGCACCCGGATATCCGGGATCGCCCCGGCCGCCCGCGTCGCCTCCTACAAGGCCTGCTGGAAGGGCTCCGCCTGCTGGACGGCGGACATCGCCGCGGCCATCGACCAGGCTGTGGCGGACGGCGTCGACGTCATCAACATCTCGCTCGGCCCCAGTAGCGGCACCGCCGACATCACCGATCCCACCTACACGGCCATGTTCAACGCCGCCAAGGCCGGCGTCTTCGTGGCCGGCTCAGCGGGCAACGGCGGGCCGTCCACGGTCGCCAACAACGTCCCGTGGATCACCACCGCGGCCGCTTCCACCCACGATCTCGGCTACCGCACGACGGTCGTCCTGGGCGACGGCACCTCGTACACCGGAACCGGCCTGAACGCCTCGCCCGTCCCGTCCGCACGGCTCGTCGATGCGGCCGGGGCGGCCCGCAGCGGCGTGGACGCCGCCCAAGCGGCGCTGTGCCGGCCCGGCACCCTGGACCCGGCGAAGGTCAAGGGCGCCATCGTGCTGTGCGAGACGAACGGCGACGGCACGGGCGCCCGCGCCGACAAGAGCGCGCAGGTCGAGGCGGCCGGCGGCGTCGGCATGGTGCTCTACAACTCCCGGGCGCTCCTGGACACACGGGGCGACGTCCACTCCGTCCCCGCCGTCCACGTCGACAACGTCGCCGGCCAGGCGGTGAAGGCGTACATCGACCGAGCCGGCGGCCGCGCCACGGCCCGGCCCGGCTCGGCGCGGCGCGCGCCGAGCGCCAGGAGGCACCGGCGATCGCCGCCTTCTCCTCGGGCGGCCCGGACGTGGCCAGCGGCGGCGACCTGCTCAAGCCCGACATCGCGGCCCCCGGCGTGGACGTCGTCGCCGGTGCCGTCCCCGGCGGCAACAGCGGTACCTTCAGGGGCCCGCAGGGCATCGCGTCCGGCACCTCGATGGCCGCCCCGCACATCGCTGGACTGGCCGCGCTCCTGCGCTCCCTGCACCCGGACTGGTCGCCCATGGAGGTCAAGTCGGCCCTGATGACCACCGCGACGACCAAGACCAACGAGGGCAGGGCGATGCGGCGCATCGGCGCCGACGGCCCGGCCACCCCGCTCGACTACGGCGCCGGGCAGGTCGCCCCGAACGCCGCCGACGACCCCGGCCTGGTCTACGACTCCACCTCCGCCGACTGGACCGCGTACGTGTGTGCCCTCGGTCAGCGCCCGGTGACCGGCGACGGCGGTGACCCCTGCGCCACCGCCCGGAAGATCGATCCGAGCGACCTCAACTACCCGACGATCTCCATCGGTGACCTGGCAGGGGCGCAGACCGTGACCCGCACCGTCACCAACGTCGGCGACACCACCGGCGTCTACACCGCCACGCTGCGGACACCACGCGGCTACCGGGCGACGGTCTCACCGAAGCGGCTGATCGTGCCGCCCGGCCGGTCGGCCACGTACCGGGTGACCTTCACCCGCACGGGCGCGGAGTACGGCAAGTGGGTCTTCGGATCGGTGAATTGGGGAGACAGGGACGGACACCGGGTGCGCAGCACTGTCGCCCTGCGTGCCACGCAGATCGCGGTCCCCTCGAAGGCCGACGGCACGGGCGCCACAGGTTCCCTCACCCTCCAGGCGAAGTCCGGCTGGGACGGCAGCCTCACCACGTCCCTGAACGGCCTGTACGCGGGCACGGTCAGGACCGGGACCCTGACGGGCACCTCGACCGACAGCTTCGAAGCACCGCCGTCGTCGCTCCCGGCCTCCGCGGCCAGGACGGAGATCACCGTTCCCGAGGGCACCGCGCTGGCCCGGGTCGCGATCCGCTCGTCCGACTTCCTCGCCGGCAGCGACATCGACCTGTGGGTGTATGACAAGGACGGCAACCTGCTCTCCTCTCCCACCGGCAGCAGCGACGAGTACCTCGACCTCACCGAGCCGGGTACGTACGAGGTGTACGTGAACCAGTTCGCCCTGCCGGAGGGCGCCACCAGTCAGACGTACGCCCTCCACACCTGGCTGATCGGCCCGGACTCCCGTCCCGACCAGCCGGCCACCGTCACCCCGGCCGAACAGCGGGTGACCCTGGGCGGCCCCGCGGACGTCACCGTCTCCTGGCGCGACCTCCCGACCGGCCGTACCTATCTCGGCATCCTCGGCTACGACGACGGCACCAAAACCGTCGGCACCACCCTCCTGACCGTCACTCCGTAGTTCCCGTTCCACCACTCGATTCCGGACCACGGCGGCCGTACGCGAACCGTACGGCCGCCGTGTCGTCATGACCGGCTGCCGGCCATGACGTCATGAAGACCTGCCTGCGACCGCACCCGCCTCACGGCCGACGGCCAGATAAGCACCTGCCTGTTCGCCCGCGAGGGGACCGGTCTGCGTGCCGCGCTCCGCTCGGGCGCCCCCGACGGGGAGATCCACGAGCACACCCCGGGTGAGCAGGCGCACCCGCAGCCGATCAGGCTGATCGCGATAGGGCGGACACTCCTCTGCCTGGACGAGGCCTTCCGGGCCGTCGGCGACGAGGCGGCGGGCGGGATCGCGCTGTTCGTCGGCACGGTGCGGAACCATGACGCGGGCGCGGACGTGGACGGACTGGGGTATTCGTGCCACCCGACGGCCGAGGCCGAGATGCGGCGGATCGCGGAGAAGGCCGTGGGGAGATGCCTTCCAAGCCTGCGGGGATCTGATCGACGACCTCAAGCACGAAGTGCCCATCTGGAAGCACCAGAAGTTCTCGGACGGAGCAGATGGATGGGTCGGCGCGTGGCGCCGTCATCGACTCCGGCCGGCTCCACGTCTCAGCGCAGCGGCTCGACCTCCCATACTGAGTCTCCCTGTAAGACCTCATTTCGAACGGGAGTGTTCTCGTGAGCAAGATCTGGTTCATCACCGGCTCTCTCGCGGACCTGGTGACCGCCGAGGAGCTGACGGAGCAGCAGGTCCCTCCACTCCCTGCCCCCGTTGCTGCGGACGGAGACGAACTGTTTCAGCGGCGTGGCAGAGCATCCCGAGACCGCCGACGACAGCGACGCGGCCGTGCCGTCGAAGAGCGGCCGCTAGCCGTTCTCCGGTCGGCAGTCCGCCTCGACGGCGCCGGTGGCCCACTGGATTGCGCCCAACAGGTGCTGACGGACGGCGGGTTCGGCGAAGGACTCCTTGCTGTGGCCGACGCCGGTGTAGAAGGAGCGGCCGCCCTGGTAGTTCTGGCACCAGGCGATCGGATGGTCGCCGTTCATGGTGCCGCCCCAGTACGAGGACTCGTCGACGGAGGCCAGGACGCGGACCCGTTCCCGGGGATTCGAGCGGAAGTTGTACCACTCGTCGGTGCGGTTCCAGGTGGTGGGCAGGTCAGCGGTCGCCGGGTGGGCGCGGTCCTCGACGTGCACCGTGGCACGCATCGGCCACCACGGATGCGACTCGAAGTAGGCACCGACGAGCCCGCCGTAGAACGCCCAGTCGTACTCGGTGTCGGCGGCCGCGTGGACGCCGACGTAGCCCCCGCCACTGCGGATGTAGCCCTCGAAGGCCGTCTCCTGGGCGGCGTTGAGGACGTCACCGGTCGTCGACAGGAACACGACCGCGTCGTAGCGCCCGAGGTTGTCGGCCGTGAAGGCCCCGGCGTCCTCCGTCGCGTCGACCCTGAAGCCGCCCGTCTCGCCGAGCTGTTTCACCGCCGCGATGCCGGCGGAGACCGAGCCGTGGCGGAAGCCGGCCGTCTTGGAGAACACCAGCACCCGCGTGCCGTCCTGCTCCGCCTGTGACACGGCCGGTCCCGAGACGCAGCCCAGGAGCACGGCCGCTCCGACGGCTGATGTTGTCAGTCGGTTGATCGATCGCATGCTGTGCATGTCCTCTCATCCGGTGGTGAATGTGAAGTCGAGTCGCACGCCGAGAATGAAACGCCGGACCCTGCTACAGCTGTCGCGTTGTCGCGCGGCCCTGCGGAGCGTCTGGTCGGAGTTCAGGACCCGGTGGAGTCGGACGGCGGGCGCGGGCCGCCGAAGCCGTGTTCCGAGAGGTCGAACCAGTTGCCCTCCGGATCCATGGCCCGGTACTCGGCGAAGGGGCGGTTGGTGAAGCGTTCGGCCGGTTCCGGAGTGCCGGCCGCCACCAGGGCCTCGGTGGTGGCGGCCGTGTCCTCGATGTGGAACCCGAAGTGGTTGAAGCCGACCGGCGTCTCACCGTCGAGCTGATGCTTGATCAGGGCAAGGGAGAGATAGCCGTCGGAGAGGAAGCAACTGCCGTCCGGATCGCGGTGGAACAGTTCCATCGCGAAGACCGAGGAGTAGAACTCGGCCAGCTTCTCCGGGTCGCGGGCCACGATGGCCAGGTGGCGGAGCCTCGGCCGCGCGGCGCTGGGTTCGTCCACGGTGGAATCCTTCGAGTCGGGGTCCTGCTGCGCCGGGCGGGGCGCGGGGATCATGTTGTGGAAGGCGCTGATCAACCAGTGGCCCTCCGCTGTCCGTTCCACGACGGCCAACGCGTGCGTGGTGGTCAGCGGCTGCCCATCCGGGGCGGTGATGGTCGACTCGGCCTCCACCGTGGCGAGGTCGGGGCGGAGGAATCGGACGGCCACGACGCGTGCGTCGAGGACGGTTCCCGCGTACGGCCCGCGGAAGAGGGCGTCGTGCCCGGCCGCGATGCCGGTCCGGCCGGGTGGCTTGTCGCCTCGTACGGTCGTGAAGTCGCAGTCCTCCGCGAAGCTCGCGGCGAAGAGCGCGGCGTCACCTGCCGCCCAGCCGCGGGACATCTCGGCCCACAGGGCGCGGATCGTCCGGGCGTCGTCATGGGTGCCGTCCTCGGTGCCGTCCTGGGCGGGTGCGTTCGTTCCTTCGGGCTGCTGCATTGTTCTCACGCCTTCATCAGTGAACTCGTACGGATACGCAGGTCGACCTCGGGGCACTCGCCGCCCTGGCAACCTTCGGCGGGATGCTGGGGAGGCGGGGCCCAGGCGCCCAGGGCGTGGTAGAACTCGCCGTCCCGGCGCTCCAGGTAGCAGATGATGTTGAGGGGCCAGCCGGTCCGGCCGAAGAGATGACGGTCCATGGGAGTCGGGCGCTCGCTGAGCGTCTGGCCCCGTTCCGACGGCGGGCCCAGGCGGTGCCAGTCCGGGTGCATGTGGATGGAGCCGAGCAGGTCCATCCCCAGGGCCTCGGCCTCTCGGGACGCCCGGAGGAGGTCGTGGGAGTCCATCCACCAGCCGCGGTGCTCGTTTTCGTAGGCCGGCCCGAACTTCGGCACGATCGTCTCCCGGAACTCCCGTAGAGCCGCCGGATCACTGGTGCGGGCATTACGGCCGAAGGCGACACGCCGCACGTGGTACGTCATCGCCTCCGCGCTGCCGAGCAAGAGCGCGAAGCAGGGCAACGGGGCCTCGGGGGTGATGAGTTGGTACTCAGCGGCAGCCACGGCGAGGAAGTCCGCGAGTGCCTCGTCGTCCATCAGGACGGTAGGAGGAGGGGGGATGGTACGACCGGTTGCTGAACAGCCGGCCGAGCTGCATGGGGCGTCCGGCGAACCGGACCCGGATGCGTTCGTCACAGCGGACATGGGGTGGTCTCCGTCGAAATGGGGGGTGGGGAGGCCGTTGGAGCGGAGTGTCCGGAGACGTTACTTGAGAGTTCACGCTCACAGGTCGACTGCCGTGAACTGTGGGGATTTCCCTACGGCTTGATAGGAACTTGCGCCCGGACGGTTCGCGACGTCGAGGGGGATGAGCGTCAAACGCGCGACGGGGTGCCGTGTGCAGCAGGCGATTCACATCGACCTTGCTCGCGTCGCCTTGGCACTGCCGGTCAGCCTGGCGTCGAGATCCTGTCCGGCATGGGTCGGGAAGGCGCCGTTGTGTCTGATCGACGATTCCGACACCGGCAGGGCTGTGAACACTCACAAGCACGCCCGACTTGGACATCCGAACCAGCCGGCCAAGCGCAGAGCCCGCTCACACTCGCTTCCGCCCACCGCGCTTCGAAGCCGTGCCCACAACGTGCCCGTGAGAGCGGACAACCACGGTCAACAGCGGGGCGAACAGGCTCTCCCGCCGACACCGACGCCGGGAATCCATGCAGGTCAGCAATCGGGTGGCCCCGCAAGCGCCGTCGCTTCCCAAGCTGAGAGCGCGAGTTCGATTCTCGTCACCCGCTCCATGTGAAACCCCCAGGTCAGAGACCCGGGGGTTCTTTGTTATCTAGACCGGTGGGCCGGTCGTGGCGACGAGGAAGAGTTCGGCCACTTCGTCGATGAACAGCACGATGGGAGCCGGGCGTTCGTCTTCCCGCAGGCCCCAGACGTCCGAGGTGATCAGCTCGTCCGGGGTGCCAGGGGCGATGCCCTGGCGCGCTGTTGGCGGCGGAGACCGCGGTGGCTAGCAGCTGACCTTGGGCGTCGGTCAGAACGTGCAGCATGGCGCCGGGTTTGCCCCGGTCGACCGGATTCGGCCCGACGAGCTGGCCCCCCTTTTCGCCCGGACCGAGGCAGAGTCGACCAGGGCGGCGGACCAGTCGATCGCTCCAGTGGCGCCGAGCCGGTCGAGGACCTCGGTGTGGAGGCGCCGCCACAAGCCGGCGCTTGTCCAGGCTGCGAACCGGCGGTGTGCGGTGGCTGGGCTCACACCGAAGCAGGGCGGCAATCGACGCCACGCGCACGACGTGGTCAGCGCGTACACAATCGCGCAGAACACCTTCCGGTCCGCCACCGGCGCCGTTCCACCGCCCTGCCGACGCGGCTGAAATGGCGGCATCAGCGGCGCTGCTATCTCCCACAGCCCGTCAGGAACCGGATCACGCTCAAGATCCACAGCCGCAGTGGACGATCACGCCTCAAGGCGGCCGCGCCTGATGCCGGCCGGTCCGAGAGCGGCGGATGGCTGCCCAGCCCGCTCTTCTAATCTGTGCGCGTGATCGACTACGACGATTCCGGCCGCCCTGTGGTCCAGGTGGGAGACCCCGGTCCCGCCCGCCTACTGCTCTCGGAGCCGACACGACCGTTCGACGACGAACCAACGCTCGACTTCCTCATCCGGGCCTGCGGGCCATGGGGAGTTGTCGAAACCTCGGTACAGACCTGGGACGGCGACGGTCTCGACACCTTCCTCGCCTCGCTTGCCGAAGACTTCCGGGGCTGGGAAGGAGTACGTACCTGGCACTCCCTTTGCTACGACCTGACTCTCTCAGCGGAGCACCGTCCCGGTGGCCACATCCAACTGACCTGGGGAATCCACGACCGAGCGCCCTCCGAGCAATGGCACTTCGAGACCACCACGGTGCACGCAGCAGGCGAGGACATGCGCAGCCTCGCCGCCGAGATCTACACGCTCATTGCGAGCGTCGCGAAGTAGCCGAATGAGCTCCACGGCGATCCACCACCACGTGAGATGACGCCTAAAGCGGGTGTCGCGGATATATCAGGGCTGATACAGCAGTACGAGGGAGCCCGTCAGCTTCGCTTTCAGACGACCGAGATCTAGGAAATCCCTCTACCGGCAATGAGACCCATGGGAGGTATTTTTCTATCTACTCGAGATTTCACAACCTTCCCATTTGAGAGCCGAACGCGTACCTGATATTCAAGCTTATCGCGGTGTGCGACTTCTGAGACCACCACCCAGACTTCAACGGTTTCATCTGGGCGCAACCGAAATGGCGGAGGCCTCTCTGCACTCATGTAGTCATAGCGAGGCTGCGTCTCGAACCAGAGATGCGTAACCTCCAGCTCTCGTTGCGGTGAAAGATTGGTCATCTTGATGAAAAAATGCTCTGGGGATGCGATTGCGCCGTCAGCGGACCCCGCACCTGTAACAGGCGGCGAAGCAGTAATTGGCGTACTAGCGTTGGAAGCCGACCTGACGAAATATCCACGGTGAACCGTAACCCTAAGCTTCCGTCGACGCTGGTGGAAAGCCCTACCCAGACTGAGGAGCACGCTGACGCCTTTGACTGCCAAGCTGACAGGTTCCATGAGGAAGCATTACCACAGGCCTCGGCTGGTGGGCCACAAACCGACCAGATCATCGGTACGCCAACAAGAGCACGCGCCTTGGCTCACTGACTGGTTGCCCGGCACAACGCACCAAGGGCCCCTCCTGCACCGTCCGTTAGCTGGCGCGGCCTGTCTCAGCCTGTAAAGCCGGAGGGCGGACGCCGTCGGCGTTCACGACCGTTCATGCAGGCCGGAAAAGCCACCGTGCCCGAGGAGGTCGTTGTCGTTCCTAGGCTGTTCCCCAGGTCAGCACCCTGGGGCTTTTGGGTTATCTAGACCAATTTCGGGCTGGCGTGCCCTCCACGTGCCCTAAGCCAGGCCAAACCGGCCTCCACGGACCCTGCTCTGCGCTCCTCGCGAAGCCGTCGGCGTCACGCTCCACCGCCGGGCTCCGGCACCAGCTTCCCTGGCGGCGTGAAGGCGGCGAGCACCGTGGCCGTGATGTGGTCGGCGGCGCGGCCGGAGGCGAGACGGCCGGCGCGGATCTCCTCTGCGGCGCTGTGCATGATCGTGTGCAGGACATTGACCAGCCACGCGATCGGCAGGTCCGTACGGAAGACGCCCTCGGCGCGGCCTCGGGCGACCAGTGTCTCGACCCGGGCGGCGGGCCCGCTGTGCAGCTCGCGGATACGCCCCGCGGAGAGTTCCTTCTGGGCGGCCACGAGCAGTGCCCGCGCCTGATCCACCAGATGCCAGCCGGCCTCGACATAGCGCGCCAGGGCGAGCAGCGGATCACCAGTCAGATCGACCGCGTCCAACGCCTCGTTGCCCCGGTCGATGGCACGGCTCATCGCCGCGTCGACGACCTCCGCCCGGGAGCTGAAGTGCGCGTACAGCGTCACCCTGCCCACACCTGCGGCGCGCGCGATCTCGCTCAGGCTCGCGTCCGGGTTCCGTCCGAGACATTCGGCCGCTGCCTGCTCGATCGCCTCGATGCTCCGCAGGGCGTCGGCGCGTTTGGTGGTGCTCTTACTGCCCATGCCCTCACCGTACCCCAGCAATCCGAACAACCCTGTTTGGGTTATACCCCTAGGGCGTATAACCTGAACATGCCTGTACGGCTTTGCGATGAGGGGGAGCCTCATGAGTGACACGGAAACCACCACCACACACGCACCGGGTCCACCGCATCCGCTGCGCTGGCCGGCCCTGGGCCTGCTGGGACTGGCCCAGCTGATGCTGATCCTCGACATCACCGTGGTCGCGATCGCGCTCCCCCACATGGGTGCCGAACTGGACCTGAGCCGTGCCGCACTGACGTGGGTGGTCAGCGGCTACGCCCTGGCCTTCGGGAGTTTGATGCTGCTCGGTGGCCGAGCTGCGGACCTGTTCGGGGCCAAGCGGGTCGTCCTGACCGGGCTCGCCGTGTTCACCGCCGCCTCTCTGGCCGCCGGACTCGCCACCGGCGCCCCGCTGCTGCTCACCGCCCGGATCGCCCAGGGGGCGGGCGCCGCGATGCTCTCGCCCGCGGCCCTGTCCGTGGTGGTGCGGCTGTTCGACGGCGACGAACGCAACCGCGCGCTCGGCATCTGGGCGGCGCTCGGCGGCGGCGGCGCTGCTCTCGGTGTACTGCTGGGCGGGCTGATCACGGCAGGTCCGGGCTGGGCTTGGGTCTTCTTCGTCAACGTCCCCGTCGGCCTGGTCGTCCTCGTCTCGCTGGCCCGGATACTGCCCCGCCTGCCCCGCGTCGCAACAGGCTCCCTCGACGGGCCCGGGGCCGCCCTGGTCGCCGCGGCGACCGGCGCCCTCATCTACGCCCTGATCCGTGCCGGCGACCACGGCTGGCTCGACGCCGTCACCGTCGTCCTGGTCGCCGCCTCGGCAGCCGCATACGCCGCCTTCGCCGCGTGGCAACGCCGGGCGACGGCACCGCTGATGGACCTTCGCCTGCTGGGCCGGCGCCCGGTGGTGGCAGGCACCTTCGTGATCGCCACCACCACGGCGCTGATGGTGGGGGTCTTCTTCCTCGGCTCCTTTTACTTCCAGAACCATCAGGGCCACGGTGCCCTGATGACCGGCGTGCTGTTCCTGCCGGTGGCGCTGGTGACCATGGCCGCCGCCACCGCTGCCGGCCGCGTGATCGGCCGTCTGGGAGCACGGGTGCTGGCTGCGGCCGCCCTGGCCGTCGCAGCCGCCGGATTCCTCACACCGGTGCTCTGGTCCGGAACCGCCGCCATGGTCACCGGTGTCAGCATCGCCTCGGCGGGACTCGGCGCCCTGTTCGTCGTCGCCTCGGCCACCGCGCTCAGCAGCGTCGCCCACCATGAGGCCGGCGTGGCGTCCGGAATCGTCAGCACCTTCCATGAGTTCGGCGCCTCGGTCGGCGCTGCGGCCGTCTCCAGCGCCGCAGCCACGAGCATCGCCGCCCAAGCCGGCGCCCAAGCCGCCTCCGGCTTCGACGACGCGTTCCTCGTGGCCACGGGCGTAGCCGCGCTCTCCGCCGTCATCGCCCTGTGGCTGATCCCGTCCAAGAACGAGTAGGCCAAAGCCGACGGCCTTGCGGGCAGCAGATGCGGACCGCGCCAGCACTTGCGAAGCGCTGCGCCGCCGAAGGGCACATGCCGCCGCGCACTGCTCTGAACCGTGCGTCCGCAAGGCGCCGATCCTCAGTTGAAAGAGCGAACCCCACCCGAAACGAGCGGACGTACCGCACGCTCCCGAAGTGCTCACGGAGGCACTGGATGAATCACCGCATGCGCCGACTGTTGACGGCGGGCATCGCCGCAGGGAGTGTCGGCGCGGCACTGGCCACAGTCCTGCTGATCGGCAGCTCGCAGCAGGACAACGGCGACCAGCGGACCGACCGGCAGGCGGCGGTCGCCGAACGCGGTCAGACCGTGATGCCCTTCGACCTCGAACAGACCACCCACCACTTCACCCCCACCGAGACAGGCGGGGTCCAGGACGTCGTCGCCGACCGGCCCGACGACGCCAAGCAGATCGGCCTCATACGCACCCATCTCCAGCAGGAGGCCAAAGCTTTCAGCCAGGGGGATTTCGGCGACCCCGCGCAGATTCACGGCGACAGCATGCCGGGCCTGGGGAAACTTCAAGAGGGCTACGAACGCATCGAGGTGCGCTACCGGGAACGGCCCGACGGCGCCACCCTCACCTACACCACCGACGAACCCACACTGATCAACGCCCTGCACGACTGGTTCGAAGCACAGCTCAGCGACCACGGCGACCACGCCGAATCCGGCCACTGACCTGCGAGCGGCGCACCGGAGCCCGGCTGGAAATGCGATCAGCCGCGTCAAGCGGCGTCAGGCCGTGCCGTCCCTGCAGCAGTAACAAGCGGAGAGCCATGAGTGATCCTTACGAATTGACCGTAGGCACGCCCTCCGTCGAGGTCTTCCGCCGCTTGCGCACCGACGCCGGCCTCTCGGACAAGGCGCCCGAGGCGGTTGCGCTCGCCCTCCTCAACACGTGGCACGGGGTGGTCCTCCACCACGAGGGGGAGCCCATCGGCATGGGGCGCGTCATCGGTGACGGCGGTACCGCGTTTCAGATCGTCGACATGTGCGTACACCCCGCATACCAGGGGCGCGGCCTCGGCAAGCGCATCATGGCCGCGCTCGCCGAGGAACTGGAGAGCCGGGCGCCCGCCACGGCGTACGTCTCGCTGATCGCGGACGGCCCGGCGCGCTACCTCTATGAGAAGTTCGGCTTCGCCGACACCGCCGCGCACGACTCGATCGGCATGTACCGCGTGATGGACAGGGGCCCTGGTCGCAGCGGATCACAGGCGTAGCCGTAGACCGAACGATGCAACCGTGACCGCAGTCCCCCCCCGTTATGTTCTTCGCGGTCCTGCAAGAGGGCCGCTGGCCTCCGGGTCCGGCATGACTGTGTCCCCCTGTCGAACGGATGACCTGGGGGGTG
>NZ_JBITJK010000015.1:0-181788 GCF_044459945.1 Streptomyces sp. NPDC050164 | reverse complement strand
TGTGCGTCGCGGTGTACGACGGTCTGGCCCACCCGGCTCAGGAGCATGTCCGTTCGGTGGCGGCCCGGTCCGCGGACGGTCCGCACCTGGACATCGGTGCCCATACGATCGCCGGCATGAGTGCTGGTATCGGTCACAGCCACGGCTGACGCCCGGCGGTCCGACCCTGAGTTCAAAGGGATTTGGGTCTCAGAGATTGACAGATGAGAGTCCGATGGCGACTCTTTCTGTTATTCGAAATGGTGTGGGAGCGTTCACAGTCATGTGGCTGCAGAGAGCAGATCGCATGCATCGCCCCCCACCGCCTCGGGCCTTTGTACCTCCGCATCAGTGGTGACAGGAGGCACGTCATGCGTGAGTCACGGCCGGTCGGCGTTCGGCGGCCGCCACCGCACCGTGCGTGTTCAGCGGAAGCCGCACCATCGCCCCGTTACCCCACCTGACGCTTCCTCACCAGTGAAGCGACCGGGCCGCGATACCCGCACCTTCCCCCACGAGCAACCCCCCACTCACACAGGAGTTCATCCATGAGCATGCAACGGCGCACCTTCCTGGCCCTGAGCGCGGCCGGAGCAGCGGGCGTGGGCGCGTCCCTGCTCGGCACCGGGCAGGCAGGCGCCCTCGTCAGGCCGCAGGGCGCACCGACCACGCCGTTCGCGGTCGGCGTGCGCCGGTATGACTGGACCCGTGGCAGCCGCCGGTGCACCACCTACGTCTACTACCCCGCCACCGGCACCCCCGGCGGCAGCCCGGTGACGAACGCCCCTGTCGCAGGCGGTGTCTTCCCCGTCTACAACTTCACCCACGGCTACGGAAGCAGCCCGCAGAACTCCCTGTTCATCATCCGGGCCCTGGCCTCGGCGGGCTTCGTCGTCCCCGCCCCGCACTTCAACCACAACTTCAGCGACGTCAACAACGGCAACTCCTCCAAGGACGTCTCGCAGATCCTCACCAACACCCTCGCGCTCAACGCGAGCGGTCCGCTGGCCGGGCACATCAACACCGGGATCGGCGTCGGCGTCTCGGGCCACTCCCTGGGCGGCATGATCACCCATGGCCTGCTGACCTCCTGGCCCGACCGCCGGATCGTCTCCGCCAACCCGCAGTCCTGCGTGGACATGGGCAACCCGTCCAGTTCGGTCTCCGCCAAGGTGCTGTTCGTCCACGGCGACCGGGACTCGACCACGCAGTACTCCTCGGCCCGGCAGGCGTACAGGGAGATGACCTGGCCCAAGGCGTTCCTCACCTTCGTCGGCGGCAGCCACACCAGCTTCTGGAGCGACCAGCGCTTCCCGAGGACCGTCGTCGACTGGGCCCGCTGGACCATGCACGGCGACACCGCCGCACGGGACCGCCTCCCGGCTGACGCGGCCGGATCCAACACCAGGTGGGAAGCCGCCCTGGGCTGAGGAGCAACCGCTCCACACGCCGGCGTGACGTTCCCGCACGTGAGGATCGTCAGACAGACAGAACTGTCATGATCGCGTCACTCGACGACGTGCGCGGCGGCCCTCCCCTGATCATCCACGAACGCGGACAGCGAGGCGCTCGGTCGCCGGCTCCACGACGGGCGCTTCGCTGCTCGTGCCGTCCCACAGGGGATGCCGACACGGGCAACCTGCCAGGAGGTACTGATGCACGATCCAGTGGACCGTTCCCTCCGGCGGTTTCCACGCCGGACGCTGCTGGCCGGGGCGGGTGCGGTGATGTCTGCGGCCGGCCTCGCAATGGTGTCTCCGGGCACCGCGGGTGGGGGGACGACTGGAACCACAAGTTCTACTGCGCCGACAGTACCGACGGCCTGAAGAGTCCCTCCGCGGGGATGGCACCCCGTCGGCCACCACCCCGTGATCCACCACCAGGCATGCACATCCCCCCACACCGGAGGTCACTGTGACCGACTCTGACCCTCGTCCCCGCACGGCGCCGCGTCAACGAAGAATCCGCCGAGCCTCGGGCGGCCGAGTGGCGGGCGTCCTCGCCACCGCACTCGCGCTGGCCGCCTCCGCGCTCACCATGCTTCCCCAGAGCGCGCAGGCCGCGACCGCGCGACAGGTGGAGCGCCTCGACCGGGGACTGACCAGCGTCCACACCAGCAGCGGAAACCTGGTGTCGTGGCGCTGGCTGGCCACCGACCCGAACGACGTGGCGTTCAACGTCTACCGCGGCGCCACCAAGCTCAACTCCTCGCCGATCACCGGCTCCACGAACTACTTCGACTCCGGCGCCCAGGACTCCGCCGACTACACGGTGCGCCCGGTGGTGAACGGCACCGAGCAGGCCCCCTCCGAGCGCGCGTTGCAGTTCCGGCCGGGTTACCTGGACGTACCGATCTCGCCGCCGGCCGGCGGCACCGCTCCGGGCAACTCGGCGTACACCTACGAGGCCAACGACGCCAGTCTCGGAGACCTGGACGGCGACGGCAGGCTCGACCTGGTCCTGAAGTGGTATCCCACCAACGCCAAGGACAACGCCCAGTCCGGCTACACCGGCAACACCATCGTCGACGGCATCAAGCTCGACGGCACCCGGCTGTGGCGCATCGACCTGGGCCGCAACATCCGCTCCGGCGCCCACTACACGCAGTTCCAGGTGTACGACTACGACGGCGACGGCAAGGCCGAGGTCGCCATGAAGACCGCCGACGGCACCCGCGACGGCACCGGCGCGGTCATCGGCAACTCCTCCGCCGACCACCGCAACTCCAGCGGCTATGTGCTCTCCGGCCCCGAGTACCTGACGATGTTCAACGGGCAGACCGGCAAGGCGATGGGGACCGTCGACTACGTCCCGGGCCGGGGCAACGTCTCCTCCTGGGGCGACAACTACGGCAACCGTGTCGACCGCTTCCTGGCCGGAACGGCGTACCTCGACGGCGCCCGCCCGTCGCTGATCATGGCGCGCGGCTACTACACCCGGACGGTGATAGCCGCCTGGGACTGGCGAGGCGGCCAGTTCACCCGTCGCTGGACCTTCGACACCACCTCCTCCGCCAACAGCGGCAAGGGCTATGACGGCCAGGGCAACCACAGTCTGTCCGTCGCCGACGTCGACGCCGACGGCAAGGACGAGATCGTCTACGGCGCGATGACCGTGGACGACAACGGCTCCGGGCTGTGGACCACCAGGCTGGGCCACGGCGACGCCGGTCACGTCGGGGACCTCAACCCGTCCCGCGCGGGCCTGGAGTACTTCAAGGTCTCGGAAAGCTCCGGCCAGCCCGGCTCGTGGATGGCCGACGCGCGCACCGGCCAGATCCTGTGGCGTACGGCCTCCGGCTCGGACAACGGCCGCGGGGTCGCTGCCGACGTCCACGCCGGCAGCCCGGGCGCCGAGGCCTGGTCGGCCACCGACACCACCCTGCGCTCGGCGACCGGCGCCTCCCTGGGCCGGGAGCCGTCCAGCATGAACTTCCTGTCCTGGTGGGACGGCGACCCCGTCCGCGAACTCCTCGACGGCACCCGCATCGACAAGTACGGCACCTCCGGCGACACCCGCCTGCTGACCGGATCCGGCGTCCACTCCAACAACGGCACGAAGGCCACGCCGTCCCTCTCCGGAGACATCCTCGGCGACTGGCGTGAAGAGGTCATCTGGCCGACGTCGAACAACAGGGCCCTGCGGATCTACTCCACGCCGCACCAGACGAACACCCGCATCACGACCCTGCTCCACGACACCCAGTACCGCACGGCCCTGGCCTGGCAGAACACGGCGTACAACCAGCCCCCGCACCCGAGCTTCTTCATCGGCAACGGGATGGCGGCGGCTCCACGGCCCACCGTCTACACGCCCTGAACCCCGGCCCGCTCGGCCGCCCATGCTCCACCGCATGGGCGGCCGACCAGGGGCGAGGGGGGCTGGTTCGCTGTGAGACCCGCCGCGGCCGAGGTGCGCAACGGCGCCCTCAGGATGAGTGGCTCCGCCGTATCGGCGCGAAACGCCTCCTGCGGCGACCCACCGCCCCACTCACCTGCACCAAGCCCTGGAAACACCCACCCCCACGTCCCCCCACGACCAACCGCCCGTCGGCCGCCGCGACTCACGCGCGGCCGGCGCGCCGGAAGGAGCGACCATGCACCCCACCGAGGCATCCGGTTCCGGGCGGATCAGCCGCAGGACCCTGCTCAAGGCCACCACCGCCACCGCCGGGGTGATCGCCACCGCCGCCGCGCTCGCCGAACTCGAGACGCCGGCCAACGCCGCCGCGGGTTTCGTCAAGGGCGTCGACATCAGCTGGGTGCCGCAGATGGAGGCGCGCGGCTTCTCCTGGAAGAACGCGAGCGGACAGAAGCAGGACCTGCTGACCATTCTCAAGGGGTACGGCATCACCGCCGTGCGGTTGCGCACGTTCGTCAATCCCTCCAGCAGCCCGACCGACGGGCACTGCGGCATCAACGAGGTCGCCGCCTTCGCCAAGCGGGTCAAGGCCGCCGGAATGTCGATCATGCTCGACTACATGTTCGGCGACACCTGGAACTCCGTCGGTGTGCAGAACCCGCCCGCCGCCTGGCGGAACATGAGCTACAGCCAGATGCGCACCGCGATGAGCACGTACGTGAACCAGACCATGACGGTCATGAAGAACAACGACGTGCTCCCCACGTGGGTGCAGATCGGCAACGAGATCAACAGCGGGATCTGCCGCCCCGTCGGCAGCGTCTCCAACCCGGCGCAGATGACCGGGCTGCTCAACGCGGCGTACACCCAGGTCAAGGCGGTCTCGCCGAACTCGATCGTGTGCATTCACCTGGCCCAGCCGCAGAAGTACGACGTGATGACGACGTTCTTCAGTCGTTACGCCGCGAACGGTGGCAAGTGGGACATGTCGGTGTTCTCCTCCTACGGCAGCGCCGACGTCGCCCCCGGGATCGTGGGGAACATGAAGAAGATCTCCACGCAGTACGGAAAACCGTTCCTGCAGAGCGAGTTCGGCGGTCGGGTGGACAGGGCCTCCTCCACCCGGGCCTCGCTGGTCGCCTACACCAAGGCGCTGAAGGCCAACGGCGGGCAGGGCATCTTCTACTGGGAGCCGGAGTGCATGTCCCCGTTCACCGGCTACAACATGGGCGCTTGGGACTCCGCCACGCAGCGGCCCACCGTCATCATGGACGGCTTCACTCAGGCCTGAGTGACGGGCGGTCGACCTCAACCCGGTATCGACTCGGTCAAGGATGGGATTGGTGATTGTAATGAGCATGTCATTGGCGCGCTCCGGAGGGCGTGGGGTCCGGCTGGGCGCAGCGGGCCTGCTGACGCTTGGGATGCTGGTCGGCACCGGCGCGGCGCATGCCGATGCCGCCGCGCGGGCTCTGCCGGCCGGTTGTTCCGGCACTGCGCCGATCAAGTGTCACTACGCGGTCTCACCCGGCAACTACGACGTGACGGTCTCCATCGGCGGCACGGCCTCCGCCGGGCAGACCGAGATGTGGGTGGAGGCCCGGCGTCTGATGCTTCCGGCGACGAAGACGGCGGCCGGTGCCGTCGCCACGTACTCGTTCACGGTCAACGTGCGGCAGCCGGAGGGGCAGCCGACCGGCCAGGGCGGCAACGGCAACCCCGGTCTGGACATCCGGTTCGCGGGCTCCAACCCCCAGGTCTCGGCCGTCTCGGTGAAGCCGGCTACCCAGCCGATGGTCGCCTACCTGGCCGGTGACTCGACCGTGTGCGACCAGCTGATCGCCCCGTACACCGGGTGGGGTCAGATGATCACGCCTGCGGTGCGTCCCGGCGCGGTCGTCGCCAACTACGCCGACTCCGGAGAGAGTTCGGGCAGCTTCCGGAACAACTCGGCGCTCTTCCCGGCCCTGCTGTCGAAGGTCAGGGCGAACGACGCGGTCTTCATCCAGTTCGGCCACAACGACAAGCAGACCAGCGCGTCCGCCTTCCGGAGCAATCTCACGTCCATGATCACGCAGGTCCGTGCGAAGGGCGGCGTCCCGGTCCTGGTGACCCCGCCGGTTCGCCGGCAGTTCAACGGCAACCGGCTGACGGCAACGGCGCTGCACGTCAACGGCGTGGGCGTGAACCTGCCCGCCGAGATGCGCTCGCTCGGCGCGGCGCAGAACGTGCCGGTGATCGACCTGACCACCAAGAGCAAGACGCTGGTGGAGTCCCTCGGCCCGTCCGCCTCCGCGCAGCTCTTCCTGCGCTCCTCCGTCGACGGCGTCACGGACAACACCCACTTCTCGCAGTACGGCGCGACCCAGATCGGTGGGCTGGTGCTCCAGAGCATCCGGGAGCAGCGCCTGCCCCTGGCCGCGCACCTGCGCTGACCGACGCCCGGCGGTGCCCGTCTGTGGGAAGGACCTGATGGACCTGATGAACAAACTTCGGATACTCGTCACGACCGCGCTGGTGATCGCCTTGTCGAGCCTCGGCGTCAGCGCCGCCTCGGCGGTCGACAGGGTCGCGGCGAACTGCACCGGCGCCTCCCGCGCCGAGGCCCCGGCCGCACGAGCGGCGGCCGCGCCGGTCACGGTGTGGCTGGCCGGCGACTCCACCATGGCCAACCCGGGCTCGGCCCGTTGCCCGGTCGGCTGGGGCAGCCAGTTCGACGCCCTGTTCAACGGCGATGTGACGGTCAGGAACCAAGCCGTGGGAGGCCGCAGCATCCAGACCTGGCTGTACGAGGGGAACGTGAGCAGCACCAAGGGCTCCGACGGCGAGTGCCGCCTCACGTCCAACACGTACTCGTCACGCTGGCAGGCGATGCTGAACGCAAGCACCGGGATGAAGGCAGGTGACTACCTGTTCATCCAGTTCGGCATCAACGACTCCTCCTCGACCTGCCCACGGCACGTCGGCCCGGCCCGGTACGAGCAGCTGATGACCATGATGGCGAAGGCCGCCCTGGCCCGGGGCGCACACCCGGTGCTGCTCACCCCGGTGGCTGCCATCACCTGCTCCGGCAGCACGGCGACCAAGAACCGCGGCTTCGTCTCCCAGACCTTCGCCGCCGGATCCGCAACCGGAGCGCCGGTCATCGACCTGCAGTCGCTGAGCGTCTCGCGTTACAACAGTCTGCGCTTCTGCCCGCACAACGGCGACTTCGGTTCGGGGCCCGTGGGCGCCTTCTTCTGCAACGACCGCACCCACTTCGAAACCTACGGCGCGCAGCAGGTCGCCGGGCTCGTCGCCGGTGATGTGCGCCGGCAGGGCCTCCCGCTGGCCGCGTATCTCAGGTAACGACGGGCTCTGAAGCGGCCCGGCCCAGTCTGATGCGGCACCTCGCAACGCCCGGATCCGCCGACCGTGGCGGACCCGGGCGTCTGCTTGCGGCATCGGCGGCGAGCGTCACCTCGCCAGTGGTGGCCGTTGTCCGGCGAGTCGTTCGACCTGCTGGTGGAGGTGCTCCACGTGGTGCTCGGATTCCGGTTTCATCAGCACGCTGCGGAGGATGCGGGCGCCGTCGGCGTCCGCGGTGATTTTGGGGTGGCGTGCGGCGAACGCCTCGCCGTCGGCGCGCAGGGTGCTCAGGAACACCGGTTCGGGGCTCGTCATGCCGTCCGTCAGGATACGGGCGGAGGCACTGTCGATGCCGCTCAGGGTGGCGGGGTCGACCACGGGGAAGTAGCTGACGATGTCCAGTTCCGGCTGCTGGTAGAGCTCCAGGTGGTCGGAGGTGGTGATCAGTTGTGCCCACTTCAGTGCGGCCCGGCGGCCCGCCGCCAGGACCCGGCCCAGGCCGTCGGCGGTGGGCGGGAGGAGTTGGAAGGTGAGCCAGAGCGCGGCGGCCGAGGCGCCGGCGCGTGAGCATTCCAGGCTGATCTCGCCGAGGTGGAGGTCCGTGGAGGTGAAGTACGTGTAGGGCGAGTCGTGGAGGTAGAAGCGCCCCACCTCCGGGTCGCGGAAGAGCACGGCACCGCACCCGTAGGGCTGGAGCCCGTGCTTGTGCGGGTCGACGACGACCGAGTCGCATCGGGCGATCGCCTGCCAGGGCTCGGGCGCGAGTCCCTCGGGGCCCTCGGCGCCGGCCAGCAGGGTGAAGAAGCCGCCGTAGGCGGCGTCGATGTGGAACCGGACGCCGTAACGCTCTTTGAGGAGCAGGGCCTCGTGGATCGGGTCGACGACCCCCAGCCCGGTGGTTCCGGCGGTCAGTACGACCGTGCCCACCCGGCCGCCGCGCAGCAGGTCCTCCAGCGCGTCGAGGTCCATGCGTCCCCGGTCGTCCGTGGGGACCGCGTGTCCCTCCATCCCCAGCACACGGCACATGCGGCCGTGGGTGTAGTGGGCGTCCGCGCTGTACGCGACACCTCGGCCGGGGTGGAGTTCGCGGGCGACGAAGAGGGCCTCGAGGTTGGCGATCGTGCCGCTGGTGGTGAGGTGGCCGAGGTGGGTGTCGTAGCCGAACATGGCGGCCAGCTGAGCGACGGCCTCGCGTTCCATCCGGGCCGTGGCGGGGCCGCCGTCCAGAGCGTGGTTGTTGGGGTTGATCAGCATGGCGGTGAGGTAGCCGACCACCGCGGCCGGGTGCGGGGGCTTGAGCATCTGTCCCGCGTAGTGCGGGTGGAAGAAGGGGTAGTTGTCCTGCAGTCTCCCCGTGAACTCCTCGAAGGCTGTGGCGAAGCGGCCGTCGTCGACCTGGAGCGACGGGTGCGGCTGGTAGGGGCCGAAGGTGTCGGCCCAGTCCTGTATCGCGTGGGCGGCTCGGCCGAGCCAGTGCTGCAGGTCCATGGGGGTCCCTCTCTCCGTTGGGGCCGACGGGATGGCATCCACCATAGAATTTAGCTGAGCAGTCAGCAATTGAATGCTCAGTAATTGAGACGTCAGTAGGTGATGGAGCAGTAAACTCACAGGCCAGGACCATCAGGATGGGAGGACCTGGGCAGGTGAATGCCGCGACCCGGCGGGGCGACGAGGCCGCCCGTGCCGCCAACAGTCAGCTCGTTCACGACTTCGGGCTGCTGATCAAAGCCGCGACCCGCCTGGAGCAGCGGATCGACACCGCGCTGCGACGGGAGTGCGGGATCAGTCACACGATGCTGGAGGTCCTCATCAGGCTGTGCCGCAAGCCGGGCGAGGAGATCTCCCAGCGTCGGCTCGCCGAGGACCTCACCCTCACCAGCAGTGGCACCACCCGGCTGATCGACCGCATGGAAGAAGCCGGCCTGGTCTGTCGTGTCCCGTCACCGGACGACCGCAGAAGCGTCCTGGTGGAACCGACTGATCACGGTCGCACCGTGTTCCTCCAGGCCGCGACCGTGCACTCCGATGTCGTCGAGCGGTACTTCGTCACGCCCGTGGCCCGCGACGACTACACCCGGCTGACCGGCGCGCTGAGCGACATCAACGAGGCGCTGCGCGAGGCCGCCGACTGACCTCACCGGCCCATGGCGGCTTCCGCTGCGGTTGGTGGGTCCCGGCCGGGCCGGGGGATGCTCACTGTGGCGCGCCGTTAGCTCCTGGCACGTGATCGCCGGACCGGCCGCGCCACGCGTCCGCCGGCGCAGAAGGCTGTACGCGGTCGGCGTGACGCCGTGGCTGCAGCCCGCCGCAGTGCTGCCGCAGGCAGCCGCATACCGTGTCGTCCAGGAGGCCCTGACCAACGTCCGTCGTCACGCCGTCGTCGGCCTCGTCGAACGCGTGTCGGACAGCTCTGCCTGCTACTGCCAGACGTACCAACGGCAGTGGTAGCCACCGGAGTCGTCCCAAAACTGTGCGCTCGTTGTATCGCGCCGCGTGCAGCACAGTGGAGGTCATGCCGCACCGAAGGCCTGGTGAGGCGGCTGCCGGACGCGATCAACCCCTGGCCGCCGCACTCCTCCCGGGCCGAGGGCCCGGCTCGTCCGCCGCGGCGTGGACCGTTTCCCGTACGCACGCCGATTCGTGCACATGACGGTGGTCGGCACCGCCATCCGTCTTCCGTCGACCAAGAGAGTGGGCATGTCCATCGAACCCCCCGAGTCAACTGTTTCTCCTCCCGAGGGATCGCCCGAGGGACCTGTGTCCGCCCCGTCCCGGCGCACGTTCATCGCTACCACCGCCGTCGGCGGTGCGGTCGTGGTCGGCGGCCTGGCAGCGGGGCAGTCCGTGTTCGGCGCCGAGCCCGCGGACGCCGCCCGGCAGCCGCGTCTCCCTGACCGTCAACGGCGAGCGGCGCACCGTCACGGTCGACAACCGGACCTCCCTGCTGGACCTGCTGCGCGAACACCTGGGGCTGACCGGTTCGAAGAAGGGCTGCAACGCCGGTGCCTGCGGCGCCTGCACGGTCCTGGTCGACGGACGCCGAGTCAATTCCTGCCTGACACTGGCGGTCCGGATGGAGGGCGCCGAGGTCACCACCATCGAGGGCTTGTCGAGGGGTGAACGACTGCACCCGCTGCAGCAGGCGTTCATCGATCAGGACGCCTTCCAGTGCGGCTACTGCACTTCCGGCCAGATCGTGTCCGGCGTCGGTTGCATCGACGAGGGGCACACCGGCTCACCGGAGGAGGTCCGGGAGTTCATGAGCGGCAACATCTGCCGCTGCGGCTGCTACGTGAAGATCGTGCGGGCGGTCGAGCAGGCCGCGCACGGGAAATGAGGCACGGTCCCCATGCATCCCTTCTCCTACACCAGGGCCGCCGACACCCGGCAAGCCCTCGACGCGGGCCGTGACGGCAGTCGTTACATCGCCGGCGGCACCACGCTGGTCGACCTGATGCGCGAGACCGTCGAACGCCCCCGCACGCTGGTCGACATCAGCGGCCTGCCGCTGCGCGACATCGTGGTCACCCGGCGCGGGGGCCTGCGCATCGGCGCGCTGGTGCGGATGTCCGAGGTCGCCGCCCACCGGGGGGTGCGCGCTCTGTTTCCGGTGATCTCGCAGGCGCTGGAGCTGAGCGCGTCGGCGCAGCTGCGCAACATGGCGACCATCGGCGGCAACATCATGCAGCGCACCCGGTGCACGTACTTCCGTGATGTGACGGCCGCCTGCAACAAGCGTGAGGCGGGCTCCGGTTGCGCTGCCCTGCACGGCGTCAACCGCACCCACGCCATCCTCGGCACCTCCGACGACTGCGTGGCCACCCATCCCTCCGACGTCGCCGTGGCCTTCGCCGCCCTGGAGGCGACCGTGGTCCTGCTGGGACCGGACGGCGAGCGGACCGTGCCCTTCGCGAACTTCCTGCTCAAGCCGGGCAGCACACCCAACCGCGAACAGGCCCTCCGCCGGGGTGAGTTGATCACCGCAGTGGAGATTCCGGCCCTTCCGCGTCCGCTGAAGTCGGGTTACCTGAAGGTGCGCGACCGGCAGTCGTACGAGTTCGCGCTCACCTCGGCGGCCGTCGCCCTGCACATCAGCGGCGGGGTGATCCGCCAGGCGAAGGTGGCCGCCGGAGGCGTGGGCACCGTGCCCTGGAAGCTGCCCGCCGTCGAGCGGGAGCTCATCGGCAGGCGGCCGTCCGACGCCCTGTGGACCACGGCCGCCGAACACGCCGCCGACGGGGCCCGGCCCCTCCAACACAACCGTTTCAAGGTCGAGTTGCTCAAACGGACCGTCGAGCGCCAACTGCGCATCGTAGGAGGTGGCAAGTGAGCCCGCAGCCGCAGGCAGCCGTCGGCGCCCCGCTGTCCCGGGTGGACGGACGGCTGAAGGTGACCGGCCAGGCCAAGTACACCGCCGACCACGACATCGACGGAGTCGTCCACGCCGTCATCGTCGACAGCAGTGTCGGCCGCGGACGGATCACCGGCATCGACACCCGCACCGCCGACGCCCAGCCCGGCGTCCTGGGCGTCATCAGCCACCTCGACAAACCCGCGCTGGCCTACCGCGACAACCCGGGCGCCTGGTTGGACCCCCGCGACGGCGAACGGCTGCACGTCTTCCAGGACGACAAGATCCGCTTCATGGGGCAGCCCGTCGCCGTGGTCGTCGCCCGCACACTGGAGGCCGCACAGCACGCCGCGGACCTGGTGAAGGTCTCCTACGACGCCGACAAGCCGTCGACCGACATGGCGGCATCCGGAGTCCGGGAGAACGACCCCCTGCCGCCGCAGAACTACGTGCGCGGCACCCCCGAAGACGCACTGGCGTCGGCGGAGGTCAAACTGGAGGGCACCTACCGGCTCACCCGTAACCACCACAACGCGCTGGAGCCACACGCCACCATCGCCCGCTGGGACGGCGACAAGCTCACCGTGTGGGACAAGAGCCAGTGGGTGGTGGGCGCGCGGGACGAACTCGCCGCCGTGTTCGGCATGTCGGCGGAGAACGTGCGCGTCATCTCGCCGTTCGTCGGCGGCGCGTTCGGCAACGGGCTGCGTACCTGGCCGCACACCACCATCGCGGCCCTCGCCGCCCGCCAGATCCGCCGCCCGGTCAAACTGGTCCTGACCCGCGAGCAGCTGTACTACGGGGTGGGCTACCGGCCCGCCTACGACTACGGGCTGCGTCTGGGCAGTACCCGAGGCGGACGCCTGACCGCGGCGGTCCACCGGATACGGGCCGAGACGTCCTCGTACGAGCACTACGTCGAGGGCGTGATGAACCCGGGGCAGATGCTCTACGCCACGCCCCACGTCCGCCAGGCGTATCGGACCGTGCCGCTGGACGTGAACACACCGACGTTCATGCGGGGTCCCGGCTGGTCCAGCGCCGCCTTCGCCATCGAGTCGGCCATGGACGAACTCGCCCACAAAACCGGCATCGACCCGATCGAGCTGCGGCTGCGCAACGAACCGCAGGAGGACCCTGCCAACGGGCTGCCCTGGTCCACCCGGCGCCTGAGCGAGTGCCTGCGGACCGGAGCCCGCGAGTTCGGCTGGCACCGGCGCAACCCCAAGCCCCGCTCCCGGCGGGACGGCGACTGGCTGATCGGCATGGGCATGGCCAGCGGTATCTACGACACCCTGCGCATGCGGTCCGAGGCACGGGTCAGGCTGGACGCCGACGGCACGGCCCTGGTCCAGGCGTCGACCAGCGACATGGGCCCCGGCACCTACACCTCCATGACCCAGCTCGCCGCCGACGCCCTCGGCCTGACCATGCGCACGGTCCGCTTCGAACTCGGCGACTCCACCTTCCCGGCGGCTCCGCCGCACGGCGGATCGCAGACCATGGCCGGCGTCGGCTCCGCCGTCCAGGACGGCTGCGACAAGCTGCGACAGGAGGCGATCAAACTCGCCGTCGAGGACGAGCGGTCACCGCTGCACGGCGTCGACGCCGACGACATCGTGGTCCGCGGCGGCCGGCTGCACATCAAGGGCAACCCCGCGCGCGGGGAGACCTACCGGCAACTGCTGGCCCGTAACAGCCGTACGCACCTGGAGACGCGCGGGATCTTCACCCCGAGCGGCGACGACCGGCACTCCATGAACGCCTACAGCGTGACGTTCGCCGAGGTGGCCGTCGACCGGCGGCTGGGCCTGGTGCGGATGCGGCGCATGCTGGGCGTCTACGACGTCGGGCGGATCATCAGTCCCAAGCTCGCCGACAGCCAGGCCCTCGGCGCCATGGTGGGCGGCGTCGGGCAGGCCCTGCTGGAGCACACGGCCACCGACCACCGCGACGGCCGGATCGTCAATGCCAACCTCGCCGACTACCTCGTGCCCGTCAACGCCGACATCCCCGACATCAAGGCAATCTATCTGGACGGGGAGGACCTTCACGCCGACCCCATCGGCGTCAAGGGCCTCGGCGAGATCGTGAAGGTCGGGGTCGCGCCGGCCATCGCGAACGCGGTCTTCAACGCCACCGGCCGCCGCGTCCGCGACCTGCCCATCACCGCCGAAGCCCTGCTCTGAACCCCGGGCGGCAGGGGCCCCTCCCGCCCCCCGGGCGGGGCCTTGAGAGCCGTCCCACTGATCGGCTCGCCGCCGTGCCCTCGATCCCCCCATGCCGGCGCGGCGGCGGGCTTCCCAACCTCCCGCAGGAGAGCCACTCATGCTGAACATCGCGGACACTCTGTACCGCTGGTGCCGCGAGGCCCGCCCCTTCGCCCTGGCCACCGTCATCCAGGTCAGCGGCAGCGCACCCCTGCCACCCGGCACCGCACTGGCGGTGGACACCGACGGCGAGGCGGTCGGCAGCATCTCCGGAGGGTGCGTGGAGGGCGCCGTCTACGAGCTGTGCCAACAGGTGCTGGAGACGGGCGAACCCCCGATACGGGCCTCGTTCGGCTACTCCGACGACGACGCCTTCGCCGTGGGCCTGACCTGCGGCGGGGAGCTGGAGGTCCTGGTGCAGCGGGTCGACCCCGCCGACCAGCCCCACCTCACCACCACCCTGGAACAGGTGTCGGCCGGAGTGCCCGTCGCCGTGGCACAGGTGATCGGCGGGCCGCAGCGCCTTCTCGGCCGCACCCTGTCCGTTTTCGGGGGCGGCAGCGCGTACGACGGGACACTGGGCAGCCGGCAGGCGGACCGGGCGGCGGCCAACCAGGTCCGCGCGCTGCTTCGGGCGGGCCGGACCGCCCACGTCGAGGTCGGCGGGGACGCCGACACCTGCCCGGAGAAGCTGACGCTCCTGGCCCACACCCAGGCGGCGCCGCCCCGCATGCTGATCTTCGGCGCCGTCGACTTCGCCGCCGCCCTCAGCCAGGCCGGACGCTTCCTCGGCTACCACGTCACCGTCTGCGACGCCCGCCCCGTCTTCGCCACCACTCAGCGCTTCCCACACGCCGACGAGGTCGTCGTCGACTGGCCCCACCGCTACCTGGAGGCCACGGAAGTCGACGCCCGTACCGCGATCTGCGTCCTCACCCACGACGCCAAGTTCGACATCCCCCTGCTGCGCCTGGCCCTCGGTCTCCCGGTCGGCTACATCGGCGCGATGGGCTCCCGGCGCACCCACGAACACCGCCTGGAACGTCTGCGTGAGACCGGCGTGCCCGAAGAGCACCTCGCGCTCCTGCACTCGCCGATCGGACTCGACCTCGGCGCCCACACCCCTGAAGAGACAGCGATCTCCATCACCGCCGAGATCATCGCCCACATCAACAACGGCACCGGCCTGCCCTTGTCCCGCGTCCCCGGTCCCATCCACGGTTCCGCCCCGGTGGCCGGGATGTCACCCTCCTCGGTGCTGGCCGCATGACGGCGTGACATGCACCGGGGAGATCAGCGCAGCGGCTCCATTTCCCAACTGGCCAGCATCCGCAGGGCTTCCTCCGAGCGGGAGCCCGGCTCGGCGTGGTAGGTCATCAGCCGCATGGGGGCGCCCCCCGGCAGCGTCATGGGTTCGTGGACGAGGTCGAACTCTCCCACGAGCGGGTGCCGCACCCGCACGGGCTCGCCGGTGCTCTGGCAGCTCACCTCGTGCCGTGCCCACAACTGCCGGAACTCCTCACTCTTCTGCGACAACTCCTGGATCAGCGAAGAGAGGTATGAATCCCCGGGGCTCTTGCCGGCGTTCATGCGCAGCACGCCGGCGATTCTCAGAGCGCTACGGTCCGGGTCGGCGAAGCGGTCGCGCGCCTCGGGCGAGAGGAAGAACAGCCGGGCCACGTTGCGCTCCTCGGGCGCCAGTTGGGCCCAGTCCCCGAAGACGGCGGTGGCGAGCCGGTTCCACCCCAGGATGTCCAGGCGTCGGCCGACGACGTAGGCGGGTACACCGAGCGAGTCGAGCAGGTGCTGGACGGTGGGCCGCAGTCGCTGCGGCGAGGGTGCGGCCTGCGCCGTGCTCTGACGCTCGGGCTGAGCCAGCCGGACCAAATGGTCACTCTCCTCCTGGCTCAGACGCAGGGCGCGGGCGACGGCGTCCAGCACCTCGGCCGACATGGTCTCGCCGTAGCCCTGCTCCAGGCGTGCGTAGTACGCGTACGACATTCCCGCCAACTGCGCCAACTCCTCGCGCCGTAGTCCGGGAACCCGCCGCCGCCCGTACGAGGGCAGGCCCACGTCCTCAGGCCTGAGCCGGGCCCTACGGGAACGCAGGAACTCCCTCAGTTCAGTACGCCGGTCGAGTCCGGACGTCACCTGGTCACCGTGCGCCACATCTGAAGACATCTCTGTCCTCCAGTTGTCAAACGTGCCTCGCTGATGCGGGGCAGCGTACAGCATCGAATCCACGACTCATCTTGATACTGAGTCTCAGTCCGATGTGGGTGGCCGCCCACGGCGAGACGATCATTCCGCTGAAGCTGGACGTCACCGACAAGGCCGCCGTCACCGAGGCCGTCCAGCGGGCGCACGACCTGCGCGTCTCAGGGTGCCGTCGCGTAACCGGACGCCGGCAGCGCCCTCAGGGGCGGCGCTTTTCGCAGCTCTCAACCCACCATAGGTGACGAGCAGTTGGCGACGATATGTGTACGCGGTAACCCGTCCCGGTTGTTCACCAGCCGGTGACGCGCTTCCAGAAGCCCAGGATCTCCGGTGCCGTCCAGGCCGGTGACCAGGCCGTATCCCTGGTCCTGCGCCTGGACGGCGGTGCCGCGGTCGCGGGGCATCGCCATCCAGCCGCCGTCGGTGACGATCCAGCCGTACTCGGGGCGGTGGCCGATGACGGTGACGACGACGGACAGGGCGAGGTCCTCGATGCGGCAGACGCCGAGGCCGGCCATCACCAGGTCGAAGAATTCGGGTGGTCGTCCAGTAGGCCGGGTCGGTTTCGGCGAGGTGATCGGTGTCACTCGGGTCTGATACTCGGTATCAAATTGAGCCCTTGTTGTACCCTTCTGGCATGAACGAGACCGCCCGTACCGCCGCCCAGCCCGCAGGCAAGCCGCCCGGCTTGCGTGAGCGCATGCGTGCGACGGTTCGGACGGAAGTGGTCGAGGTGGCGCACCGGCTCTTCACCGAGCAGGGGTTCGACAAGACGACCGTCGACCAGATCGCCGCCGAGGTGGGTCTGTCGCGCGCCAGCCTGTTCCGGTACTTCGGCACCAAGGAAGAAATCGTCCTCGGGCGCTTGGCGGAGTCCGGCCGCCGGATCGCGGAGGCGCTCGCCGCCCGCCCCGACGACGAGCGGCCCTGGGAGGCGCTGCGCCGGTCCTTCGATGTCCTGACGCGGATGAACGAGCAGGCGCCCGAGCAGGCACTCAGCTATCTGCGCATGCTCCAGGAGACCCCGTCGCTGCGCGCCGGGCACCATGAGAAGCAACGGAGCTGGCAGGAACTGCTGGTGCCGGAGATCGCCCGGCGACTCGGGGTCAGCCCCGACCGGCCGGAGGACACCAGGCCGAGCGCGCTGGTCGCCGCCGCGCTCGCCTGCCTGGACGTGGCCGCCACGGGGTGGGTGGCTTGCGAGGGCGCTGTTCCCCTGGCCGTGCTGCTCGACCGGGCGATGGGCGCGCTGGAGGAGCAGCCAGGCCTCGCGTGAGCGTAAGGGCCTTACGCGCCGGTGTACCGGGAGGCGCTCGTCGCCGAACTGGTGCAGTGGGTGCGCGAGCACCGGTTCGCCGCCGTGTTCGGGGCGTCCGGCAGCGGTAAGTCGTCGTTGCCGCGGGCGGGACTGATTCCGTGGCTGCGGCAGACGGCAGACGGCAGACGGCGGACGGCGGACGGCGGACGGCAGGGGCGGGACGGGGAGTTCCTGGCCACGGCGGACGACCACGAGCTCGCCGTATGGCGGCTGGCCAGTGGCGGTACTCAGGTCTTCCACCGGCCGCTGTCCGGTGCGGACATGCGCGGGCTGACCTGGGACCCGGGCAGGCATGGCCTCCTGCGCTACCTCGACGGCGCCACGTTCCACTGCCTCGACCTGACCGACCGTCTCACCTCGCAGTGACAGAGCACGCGCGAGGGAGGTCTGCTCGTGAGCTCCGACGATCAGCACGTCGATCCGGAGTCCGGAAGGTCGCCGGACGGGCGCTCGCCGACGGCCGTGAGGTCACCGCGCCGGCGTTCAGCCCCGACGGCTCCCGGCTCGCCTTCGGCGACGCCACCGGGCACGACACGCTGTGGGACGGCGACCTCCGTCACCGTGCTGACCGGCACCTCCGACACGGTGTCCCAGGGCGAGCCGGAGGCGGTGGGGGCGCTCGCCTTCTCGTCCGACGGCAGCACCCTGGCCGTGGGCGGCGCGCGCGGGACCTTGCGGATGTGGGACACCGAGGGGCAGCAGCTCCTCGGGTCGGACCTGCCCGCGCCCGGCGACGAGATCCGGTCCCTCGCCTTCGCCGAGGACGGTGGCACGGTGTACGTCGGCGGCCCCCACGTGTCGCTCCAGCGTCTGACCGTCGCCCTTGCGCCAATAGCGGATGAAAAGGTGAAACAAGCAGAAAAGGGGCAGGGGTTCGATTTTTCAGACGGCCGTGTGGGTCGCTGAAAAACGCCTCTGACCTGGAAGATCACTGACCAGAACGACCGCGGTGTCCCGTCGGCGGCGGCCGCGAATCCCCTAAGTCAGGTTCTGGTCTCACGCATGCGCACTCACACTCTTGTCCCCTCCCTTCTGCTGCTCGGCGCCCTCTCCTTCACGGCGGCCTGCTCACCCGGAACGTCCGGGTCCCCGGATGCGGCATTCGCCCGGCCCGGTTCCACTCCCGTCCCCTCGCCCGTCCGAAGTGTCGACCCGTCGAAGATCAAGGGCCTGGAGATCGTCAGCGACAACAGTGAAGACAAGTCCTGCCCCTTCGCGACGAGCTACCCCGACGTGCCCGGCGCCGAAGCGATGACGGTAGCGATGAAGCAGTACGTGGAGCGGCGCCTGGCCTCCTTCCGCTCGGGCTCGGCGGTGTGCGAGGACGGCACCGGCGGCGCGGAGGGCATCGAGCTCAACATCAGCCACCAGTTCCTGGTCGCCTCCGGCGACGTCCTCGGCGTCCGGCTCAGCACCCATGACCCCAGCGGCGCCGGGTCCGGTCAGTCGGCGACGACGTACTGGTACGACGGCAGGGCGGGCGCGTACCGAACGGCCCTCGGGCTCGTCGCCGAAGGCTCCCGGGGTGCCTTTCTCGGCGCCTTGAAGGACCGGCTCGAGGGGCGCGAAGGCGTGGATGCCGCCTCCCTCGACAACACGTTCTCCGACCCGGACTCCCGCGCCGCCGCCCTGGACGACATGGCGTTCACCGCCGACGGCGGCCTGCGGGTGGCCATCGACCAGGGCGACGTGAGCGCACCGGCCGCCGGGGCCTTCACGGTGACGCTCTCCAAGGAGACGGTCACCCCCTGGCTGTCCGCTTTCGGGAAGCGTGTCCAGCGGCAGACGGTGACGCCCAGCCGTTCGCTCGACCTGGGCGCGACGCACATCCCCACGCCGGCTGTCCCCACCCACACCGCTTCCGGCGACGACGACACCGACTGCAGGAGGCTCAGGTGCCTCGCGCTGACCTTCGACGACGGACCGGCGGTGCCGGAGACCGCGACCCTGCTGACCTAGCTGGCGCAGCACAAGGCGCGCGCCACCTTCTTCACCGTCGGCCAGAACGGCGCCACCCACCCCGATCTCACCAAGCCCGCCTCCCGGCAGGTCGCCTCCCGGCTCAACCGCACGAGCGCCGCCATCAAGGCTGCCACCGGCAAGACCCCCAGCCTCTTCCGCCCGCCCTACGGTGCCGTCAACAGTGTGTTGTGACGTGGGTCACGCGATCCCAATAGTTACCTTGAGGTGACTGGTTACCGATCGTAAGGATTGGCAGCACCAGGGAGAACGCAGGTTGAAGGAGTGAGTGTGATGACCGGTACGAACGTCGATACCGCCCGTGAGTACTTCCAGGCTGTGCAGCAGGGTGACTTGGCCAGGGTGGGTGAACTCCTCGACGAGGGGATCGTCTGGCACCAGCCCGGCTCCAACCGGTACTCGGGCGAGCAGAAGGGGCGCGACGCCGTCTTCGCGATGCTCGGCGGGATGATGCAGACCAGCCAGGGTTCCTTCGCGATCGACGCCGTCCATAGCCTCATGGGCAACGACGACATGGTGGCGGCCACCATCCACTTCTCCGGCCGGCGCGACGGCGCGTCGATGAGCATGGACGGCGTGGACGTCCTGCGCGTCAAGGACGGGAAGATCGTCGAGGTGTGGCTGTTCTCAAGCGATCAGGCGGCCGAGGACGAGTTCTGGGGCCGGTGAGCCCGCCGGGTTCTCCAACCGGCCGCAGCGCCGCGACGCATCAAGGCCTTCCCGACCGCCGGTCGGGAAGGCCTTGTGCCGTCGATGGCCGGGGGAAGCGCTTGGAGGCGTCAGCGTTGGGCGTCGTAGGCTTCGCGTGCCGCGAGTACGGCGGGAATGTGCGCCTCGGCCCACTGTCCCAGAGCGCGTAGGGGGGCGTGCAGGGTCTGCCCGAGTGCGGTCAGTTCGTATTCGACCCTGGGCGGTATTTCGGCGTACGCGTGGCGCGCGACGAGCCCGTCGCGTTCGAGGTCCCGCAGGGTGTCGGTGAGGACCTTCGCGCTGATCCCGTCGACCGTGGTGCGCAGGTCGCCGAAGCGCATCGGGCCCGGGCCGAGTGCGATCACGATCATGGCGGTCCACTTGTTGGCGATCCGGGCCAGTGAAGTGCGGGACGGGCAGGTCGCCGTGAGCACGTCGAACGCCGGGTGTTGTGACATGCGTCGCGCACCTCCACCGGTTACGTCGGGGTGAATAGTTACCGATGGTGAGTATAGGGGAACCCGGTCCCCGACAACCGGCCTACTCGGCCTTGATGGCGTTCAGCATGTCGAGCTTCGCGGCGCTGCGCGCCGGCCACATCGCGGCCAGGACGCCCACGAAGGCTGCCAGGACCAGGAAGATCCCGATCCGGTCCCACGGGACGACCAGCGCGTACTTCGGCAGATCGCCCTTGATGGTCTGGCCGATCGCCCAGCCCAGGAACGTGCCGAGGGCGACGCCGACCACCGCGCCGAAGACGGAGATGACCACGGCCTCCAGGCGGACCATCCGCTTCACCCGGGGACGGTCCAGGCCGATCGCCCGCAGCATGCCGATCTCCTGCTGACGCTCGAAGACCGACATGGCCAGGGTGTTGACCACCCCGAGCACCGCGATCAGCAGCGCCATCGCCAGCAGCCCGTACATGATGTTCAGCATCATGTTGACGGCGCCGCCGAGTTCGTCGCGGATGTCCTTCTGGTCCATGACTGCGATCGCCGGGTTCTTGCCGAGGGCGCTGATCAGCGCCTTCTCGTTCGCGTCGCTCGGGCCGCCGTCCATCTTCACGAAGATCCGGGAGATGTACGGCTCCGCCTCGTGCGGGGTGACGAGCTTCGTGTCCACCAGCACCGAGGAGAGCACCGCCCCCTCCTCGTAGACGGCGCCGACCTTCAGTGAGCCCTTCTTGCCGTCCTCGAACGTGACCGGCACCGTGGCACCGACCTTCCAGCCCTGCTCGGTGGCCGTCTTCTCGTCGACCGCCATCTGCCCCTTGCCGAGCGAACTCAGCGAACCGTTCACCACATCGATGTCGAGGACCCGCTCGACATCGCCCGGCGTGACGCCCGTCGCCGACACGAAATCGTCCTTGAGGCGGAAGTACGCCGACTGGTCGGGCGAGAGCGCCGAGACACCCGGCGTCCTGTCCAGCGCGGTCAGCGCGGACCGGTCAAGGCCACCGCCGGCGGCTGTCTCGACCATGTAGTCGGCCTTGATCTGCTCGGTGGTCGCCCTGTCCAGCGCCGCGCCCATCGAGACGCCCAGCACCGACAGGCCGGTGACCAGCGTCAGACCGATGGCCAGCGCGGAGGCGGTGGCGCCGGTTCGGCGCGGGTTGCGGACCGCGTTCTGCCCGGCCAGCTTGCCGGCCACCCCGAAGGCACGGACCAGGAACGGCCGTACGAGCGCGATGACCGGGCGGGACAGCAGCGGGATCAGTACGATCACGCCGATCAGCGCGAAGAACACACCGCCGCCGATGATCTCCCGGCCCTGCTCGCCGATCGCGGCACCCGCCGTGATCAGCGCGGCGCCGAGCGCGGTGACAGCGGCCCCGATGGAGTTGCGGACGACCAGCGACTTGGTGGTCGGCACCGCGTGGACACTGTTCATCGCCGCCACCGGCGGGATCTTCCCGGCGCGGCGACCGGGCAGCCAGGCCGCGAACATGGTGACGAGGATGCCGACGGCGAGCGCGGTGATCAGCGGCGTCGTACCGATGACGAGAGGGCCGGCCGGCACCTTCATGTCGAACGCGGCCATCCCCGAGCGCAGCCCGGCGGCCAGGGCGACACCGAGTCCGAAGCCGACCACGGAAGCGACCAGGCCGACCAGACCGGCCTCGGCCAGCACGGAGCGGGTGATCTGCTTGCGCGAGGCACCCACCGCGCGCATCAGAGCGAGTTCCCTGGTGCGCTGGGCGACCAGCATGGTGAAGGTGTTGGCGATCAGGAACACGCCCACGAAGAGCGCGATGCCCGCGAAGCCCAGCAGCATCTGGTTGAGGCTGCTCATGTCCTGCTCGATCGTCCAGGCCTGATCCTCGGCGAGCGTGGCGCCCGTCTTCGCCTCGGAGTTCTCGGGCATCAGCGGCTTGATCGCGTCGAGGATCTTCTCGTCGTCGGCGCCGGGCGCGGCGGTGACGGTCACGTCCTGGTAGTGGCCCGGCTTCAGGTAGAGGCGTTGGGCGAGGGAGGTGTCGAAGAGGACCAGGCTGCCGCCGACGCTGACGGCGCCGTCGTCGGTGGTGAAGACACCGGTGAGCGTGAACTCCTTGACCGGGCCGTTCGTGGCGACGCGTACCTTGTCGCCGACCTCGTACTCGCCCTTGGCGGCGGTGTCCTTGTCGAGCGCGATCTGGTCGTCCCGCACCGGGCCCGCGCCGTCGGTGAAGTCGTAGGCGGGGTCCTCGCCGTCCTTGCCGGGGGCGAAGTTGGAGCCCGTGTTGGACCAGTCGGCGCCGATGAGCTTGCCGTCGGGATCGGCGACCCCGGCGAAGCCGTTCACCCGTCCGGTGACGGAGGCGACCCCGTCCAGCTTGCCGATCCTGTCGAGCGTCCGCTGGGACAGGCCCGCCTCCTGTCCGCTGTCGCTGTCGACGTAGGAGGTGATGCCGACGGCGACATCGTCGTAGCTCTTGGCCGACTGTTTGCGGAAGGCGTGGGAGAGGGTGTCGGTGAAGACCAGCGTGCCGGAGACGAAGGCCACGCCGAGCATCACGGCGAGCACGGTCATCAGCAGCCTGGCCTTGTGCGCGAGCACATTGCGCAAGGCGGTACGGAACATGAGTTGTGGGTCCTGGGGTGGGTGTCCGGTGGCGTACGGGGAGGGGGGCGCTGCGCCCTGGGAGGCTCAGCTGGTGCGGCCCCTGCCGTCGAACTCCTTCATGCGGTCGAGCACGCCGTCCGCCGTGGGCCGGAGCATCTCGTCGACGATCCGGCCGTCCGCGAGGAAGATCACGCGGTCCGCGTAGGAGGCGGCCACCGGGTCGTGGGTCACCATCACCACGGTCTGCCCCAACTCCCGTACGGAGTGGCGCAGGAAGCCCAGCACCTCGGCGCCCGAGCGCGAGTCCAGGTTTCCGGTCGGCTCGTCACCGAAGACGATCTCGGGGCGGGAGGCCAGCGCGCGGGCCACGGCGACACGCTGCTGCTGGCCGCCGGACAACTGCGCGGGCCGGTGATCCAGCCGATCGGACAGGCCCACCATGTCGATGACCTTGCGCAGCCACTCCTGGTCGGGCTTGCGGCCCGCGATGTCCATGGGCAGCGTGATGTTCTCCAGGGCCGTCAGGGTCGGCAGCAGGTTGAACGCCTGGAAGATGAAACCGATCTTGTCCCGCCGCAGAAGCGTGAGCTGCTTGTCCTTGAGCGAGCCCAACTCGGTGTCACCGATGCGGACCGAGCCGCCGCTGAAGGTGTCGAGGCCGGCCACGCAGTGCATCAGCGTCGACTTGCCCGAGCCCGACGGCCCCATGATCGCGGTGTACTCGCCCTGGTGGAAGTTCACGGTGACGTGATCCAGGGCGATCACCCGGGTCTCGCCCTGTCCGTACACCTTGGACAGATCCGCGGCGCGTGCGGCCACCGCGGTGGCGCGGCGAGCGGCGGGTGTGGTGATCACGAGGGGACTCCTGTCGGGAACTGGTCTTCGAGGACCCGTCCATCGTCCGCGCCCGTGACCCGCGGGGCGTCCCTCCACATGCCCGTTTCCGGGGACGGCCGAAAGTGCGAGCGGGGGCCGGCCCGTCCCCCGGAAGTATGACGAGGCCCCTCCTCAAGAAGGGGCCAGGACCTGAGATACGACGTTGTCTGGACGCTACTCGTCGGCGAGCGTGAGGTCAGGAACCCGCCAGGCCGCGAGCGCGAAGGCGGCCAGGGACACCGCGGCGCCGGTGAGGAAGACGATGCGCATCGAGGTGACGTAGCCCTCCAGGAACGGCAGTGCCGCGCTCGGGTCGAGGGTGCGCAGGAAGGCGGAGTCCTCCAGGTTGACGCCGCCGCCGGGGCGGAGGACGCCCGTCAGGGCGTGCGCGTTGTCGGGCTGGGCAAGAAGGTGGCGGTAGGCCGGGTCGTGGCGGGCCTCGGCCAGTCGGTCAGCGATGCTGCCGGCCGCCGTGGTGAACAGGATCGACAGGAACGCCGCGGTGCCGACCGTGCCGCCGTTGGAGCGGAAGAAGTTGACGGACGCCGTCGCCGCGCCCATGTCCGTACGGGGCACCTCGCACTGCGCGAGCGTGGTGAGCGTCTGCATCGACGCACCGAGTCCCGCGCCCATCAGGGCCATGCCGAGCGCCGGATGCCACAGCGGGCTGTCCACGCGCAGCGTGGCGAACACGAGCATCGCGGCGGTGAAGGAGCCGACACCGGCGACGAGATGGACCTTGAACCGGCCGGTCCGGGCGATCATCCGGCCCGTCAGCAGCGTCACCGCGAGGTTCGCGGCGACCGTGGGCAGCGTGGCCAGGCCCGCCGCGATGGGGCTCATGCCGCGCACGAGCTGGAGATAGAGCGGCAGCGTCGTCATCGCGCCGAACATGCCGATGCCGACGACGAAGTGCAGCCCGACGCCCAGCCGGAAGGTCCGGATGCGGAACAGGCGAGGCGGCAGCAGCGCGGCGTCGCCCGACCGCCGCTCGACCACGACGAACACCGCAAGTCCTGCCACGCCGATCGCGTACATCAACAGGGCCCGGGGCGAGTCCCACCCCCAGACGCGGCCCTGTTCGGCGACCGTCAGCAGCGGCACCAGTCCCACGGCCAGAGCGAGCGCCCCGGCGTGGTCGAGCCGGTGCCGCACCCGCCGGTGCGGGAAGCGCAGCACGCGCATGATCGCCACCGCGGCCGCGGCGGCGAGCGGCACGTTGATCAGGAAGATCCACCGCCAGCCGGCTGTGCCGAGCAGGTCGGCCCGGTCCGCGAACGCGCCGCCCACCAGCGGGCCGACGATGCTGGCGCCGCCGAACACGGCCATGAAGTAACCCTGGTAGCGGCCCCTTTCGCGTGGGGTGGTGATGTCGGCGACGATCGTCATCGCCAGCGACATCAGACCGCCGCCGCCGAGACCCTGCACGGCGCGGAACGCCGCGAGTTGATAGATCGACGTGGCGCATCCGCACAGCAGCGAGCCGACGGTGAACAGGGCGATCGCGGCCAGGTAGACGGGCCTGCGGCCGTGGATGTCGGAGAGCTTGCCGTACAGCGGCGTCGCGATGGTGGCGGTGATGAGATACGCGGTGGTCACCCACGCCTGGGCGGTCAGCCCGTGCAGGTCGTCGGCGATGGTCCGCAGCGCGGACGAGACCACCGTCTGGTCCAGCGCCCCCAGGAACATGCCGAGCACCAGCCCGGACATGACGGTGGTGATCTGCCGGTGACTGAGCCTCGGGGGCATGTCCCCGGCCGCGCCCTGTTCTTGGGTGTCGGAGAAGGTCACGTGTCGTCCTCGGGGGTGGGGGCGGGTACGGCTCGCGGGCGCGGGCCACCCCGGAGCTCCGGAGCGGCCCGCGCCGGGGGGCCGGGGGACTAGGGCCTGTTGCGAAAGTGCCGCCTGCCGCGCGGCGTCCGGCACGCCCTCTCGCCGCACCGGCCGAAAGCCCGAGTACGCCCAGTACGAGGGCTTCCGGCCGGCACGCCGAGAGCACGCACCGGACGCCGCGCGGCCGCCCTGCGGGCGACGACGCCACTTTCGCAACAGGCCCTAGCCGGCGATACCGGCGATGCCGGCCAGGTCACCGACCGCCTGCCCGACCTCCGGCAGCGTCAGCATCGCCAGCTGGGCCGACCGGGCCCGCGCCCGGGGCTCGGGATCGGCGAGGAGTTTGCGGCACACGTCGGCGATGCCGGCCGCGCTGCGGTCCGCGATGTGACGGCCCAGGCCCAGCTCCTCCACGCGCTCCGCGTTGGCGGGCTGGTCCCCGAAGTGCGGCAGGACCGCGAGCGGCGTGCCGGTGCGCATGGCCTCGCGGATGCTGTTGAAGCCGCCGTGGGTGACGAACAGGTCGACCGACTCCAGCAGCAGCGGCTGCGGCACCCGCTCGGTGACGTGGACGTGCCCGGGCAGCCCCTCGGTGTCCACCGGCACCCCGGACGTCGACACGACCACCGTGCAGTCGTCCAGCTCGGCCGCCGCCCCCACGATCGCGCGCAGGCTCTCGGCGCTGTCCGGCAGTTGCACGGGCGGAGGTGTTTCCCGGTCCGCCATGCGCGCACGGATCCCCGGCAGGGCGGTACCGATCGCGGCGTACACCAGCGGCCGGTCCGTGGGCAGTCCGGCGGCCCACTGAGGCAGCACCCCGCCGCGCTCGACGTCCACCGTCTGCCGGTATGCCCACGTCCTGGGCAGGTGCCGGGCGAAGGAGAAGGCGGGCGGCACGTAGTCGACCCGGCCGTGCGGTACGACGGACAGCGGGTCGTCCCGCACGGGAAGTCCCAGCTCCTCGCGCCGCTCGTTCAGCTGCGGCAGCACCTCGGCGGGGTCCAGGACGTTGCTGAACCCGGAAGGCGTCGGCAGCTGCGGCACGCCGAGCAGTTCGGCGGTGAGGACCGCGCCCATGTCCATGCCGTCCCGAAGGATCACATCGGGCCGGAAGTCCCGGGCGATGGGGAGCAGGACGTCCAGGTGCGGCTTGACTCCCGACCCGGCCAAGTGGCGCATCAGCAGCCGGGTCAGCGCCGCCGTCGGGTCCGTCAGGTCGGGGGTGTCGCCGAGCTCGGCGAGGTACGGGCCCATCGCGGCGAGCGGATCGAACTCCGGTAAGGCGGCGTTCACTTGTACGTCGTCGTCACGGAAGACGGGGACGAGGGCCTCGGTGGTGACCACCAGCACCTGATGCCCGGCCTCGGCGAGGGCGCGCAGCAGGGGCAGCTGAGCACGCCCGTGGGAGGGACTCCCGAGCGTGGTGCACAGAACCCGCATGGGTGAGCCTTTCTCTTGGGATTCTTCTTCGGAGGGAAGAAAGGAAGGTGGGGAGGGGGAGTCGGGGGAGCACAGGTGTCACGCCACCCGCGTCGGTGCCTCCGCGCGTCCGATGCCGTGCCAGCTCAGCCCGGCCCGCGCGAGCCGGTCCGCGTCCAGCAGGTTGCGGAAGTCGTGGACCTCCCGGCCGGCCATGCGAGCGGCGATCGCCGCCCAGTCGAGGTCGCGCAGCTGTGGCCACTCGGTGAGGACGAGACAAGCCGCCGCCCCCTCCGCCGCCCGCACCGGGTCGTCGGCGAGGTCGACCAGATCACTCAGGTCGGGCCGCTCCTCGCGCAACGCCGGGTCGTACGCCGTGAGTTCGGCGCCGCGCTCGCGCAGCAGCCGGGCGACGGAGAGCGCGGGGGAGTCGCGCAGGTCGGAGGTGCCGGCCTTGAAGGTCAGGCCGTACAGGGCCAGCCGTACGCCGTGCAGCGAGCCGTCCGTGCCGCGTCCGCACGCGGCGGCGACACGTTCGACGAGCTGCTGCTGGTGGGTGACGTTGGTCTCGATGGTGGCGCGCAGCAGGGGGAAGTCGACGCCGGCCAGTTCGCACACGGTCAGCAGGGCGTGCGTGTCCTTGGGAAGACAGGAGCCGCCCCAGCCGGGCCCGGGCCGCAGGAACGCGGAGCCGATGCGCGGGTCCCGGCCGATGCCCTCGGTGACATCGTTGATGTCGGCGCCGAAGCGTTCGCAGACGGTGGCGAGGTTGTTGGCGAAGGACAGCTTCATCGCGAGGAAGAAGTTCGCCGCGTACTTGGTCAGTTCGGCGCTGGCGGCGTCGGTGAGCACCAGCGGCGCGTCCAGTCCGGCGTACAGGTCGGCCACGCGCCGGGAGGCGTCCCGGTCGGCGGCGCCGATGACGATCCGGTCGGGGTGCAGGAAGTCGTGGACGGCGCGGCCCTCGCGCAGGAACTCCGGGTTGCTCACCACGGCCACGTCGTCCCGGTCGAGCAGCGCGGCGACGCGCTCGCACGTCCCGACGGGCACCGTCGACTTGTTGACGACGACACAGCCGGGCGGCAGCACGTCGCGGATCTGCGCGGCGACGGCCTCCACGGCGGCGAGATCGGCCGCGCCGCCCGCCCCCATGGGCGTGGGCAGGCACAGGAACACCACCTCGGCCTCGGCGACGGCGGCCGCGGTGTCGCCGGTGAAGTCGAGCCGGGCCGCGTCCAGGGCGTCCCGGACGGTCTCGGGCAGATCGGGCTCCAGGATGTCCACCCGGGCCTCGCGCAGCCGCTCGACCTTGTGCGGGTCGGCGTCCGCGCACACCACACGGTGCCCGAGAGAGGCCAGGCAGGCGCCGGTTGTCAGTCCGACGTAGCCGGTTCCGATCACGGCGACGCGTCGAGCAGGCACAGAAGATCACCTTTTCCGGTCGGTGGGGGGCGCCCGCTTGCGACGGTCGAGGGGTGCGCGAGGGCGCGCTCGATCGCGTCGTGCGGGCGGACCTGGAAGGGCCGACTCCGTCGTACGGCCCGGGCAGAGCCAGGACTCAAGTCACCAGTCGTTGACGTGAGTCAGGTATCGCATGCGGCGAGAATGTAAGTCAACGACTGATGACATCGATCGGTGACTTTGAGACAGTCGCCACAGACTGGAACATGGGCGGATGGCGGAAACGCCGAGGACCACGGAGGTGCGGTACGTGACCGGAGTACACAACGGCGAGGCGGCCGAGGAGGTGGCCCGTCGGCCCGCCCGCAAACGCTCGGCCTCGGCGACGCGTACCGCGCTGCGGGCCGCCGCGTCCTTCCGATTCGGCAAGTACGGCTACGAGGGCACCAGCGTGCGCGACATCGCGGGCGACGTGGGCGTGGACGCCGCCCTCGTCTACCGCTACTTCGGCTCGAAAGAAGCGCTGTTCAACGACGTTTCGAGCTCCGGCAAGATGTTCGAGCCACTGCTGAACGAGCCGGTCGAGGCGATACCCGACTGGTTCTGCGCGCTGCTCATGGGGCAGCCGAAGGAGGGTGACTTCCCGCATCCGGTGCTCTCCGTGCTGCGGTCCTCCGGCCGGGACGAGGCTGTGGCGCGGCTGCGCGCGGACTTCACGGAGGTGTTCTCCAAGCGCCTGGCCGCCCGCCTCGACGGCCCCGACGCCGACCTGCGGGCGGAGCTCCTTGCGGCCTGGATGCTCGGCACCAGCCTGATGCGCACGGAGATCCGCCCACCCGCCCTGGTCTCGGCGCCGGACGCCACGCTGGAGCGGTACCTGCGCGCGGGCATCGAGGTCCTGCTGGGGCCGGCGCCGGCGCCGGAAGACGGCGAAGGGGCGACCGGGGGCGAGGACGAGGAGCGTGCCGTCGACGACGACTGACGGTGCTGCAACCTGTCAGGCAGAAGGGCGGGCGACGACTTTGATGTTGAACGTATGAGAACCCAGACCGCCCGCGATGCCCATGAAAAGCAGGGCGAAATGCTCCTGCCCGCGTGCTGTGCCGATGCCGCCGATGTCGAGCTGGGACGACGGGGGCCAGCCGAGATCGGTGAGCAGTCGGCCGGTGGTCCGCTTGGCTTCGGCGTCGTCGCCGGAGAGGAAGACGGTGCTCGGGCCGTCCAGATCGCCCGGGGCTACCATCACCGTGGAGTCCATGGTGCACAGCGTCTTCACGACGGGGGTCAGGGGAAAGGCTTCCTGGATCTGTTCCCCAAGGCTGCTGTTGGGGTGCGAGAGCTCGGTGAAGTCGTCGGAGAGACCGACCCCGACATCGATCAGCAGGGTGCCGGCCAGTGCCGGTGCCCCGATGGAGTGCAGGAGTTCCACGGAGACGGTCCCCGGGGTGGCGTTGACGAGTACTTCCGCATGGGCGGCTGTGTCGTCGAGGCTCGCCACGGGGAGGCCGAGGCCACCCCGTTCCTCAGGTCGGCGTGAGCCGAGGAGTACGTCGTGCCCTGCGGCGCTCCAGCCGTGGGCCAGTGCTCGGGCGACGTTGCCGGTGCCAAGTAGTCCTAAGCGCATGGGTGGGACGCTAGCTGCTGTCCGGGGGCCGGCGAATCGGACCGCGGGCCGAGTGGGCGGGGCACCAAAGACCTAAGCAGTTCGTTTGGATCAGTAGGTCGTTGGTCCCGGTGTGCCGTCGACGGCAGCTGGGAGCGGGTGCCGATCGTGGAGCACGGAGGCGAGGGCCTACTCGCCTCCGTCGAGGGGCTGCGGTTCGTGGGCCGAAGCGGACCATCAACGCTGGTCCATCGCCGAAGTACTACCACTTCAAACGGGGCAGCGGATGGAGATGCCCGGCGAGGGCACCGGCGGGTACGGGCCGCTGGAGCCGCTGGCCTGCAACAAGGTGAACCCGAACAAAGTGGTGACGCGCTGGCCGGACATGCTCCGGGTGGTCGGCTCCCTGGCCACCGGGCAGTGCGGGCGGATCGCCAAGACCCTGCACCTGCTGCGCGTGGTCGACCCGGTCGACGACACCTGCCGGCGGAAGGTGAACCGGCAGCTCTGGTGCTGAATGCCGCCGTGCTGTGGACGACCCGCTATCTGGACGCCGCCGTCGAGGAGTTGCGGGCGGCCGATGAGGGCGAGTGCGACGTCCTGGAGGAATGACAGCAGCCAACGGGTTCAGCAGGCGGCCCGGTCAGCCGTACATCGCCACGCGGTAAAGAGTCGCAAGCGCGTCGTCGATGGGATGGGGCTGCGGCTTGCCGGAGGAGTCGAGTCTGTTCCACCTCTGCAGGTTCACCGCGACGGACATCTGCCGCTTGCCGTCGGCACGGGTCATGGCCAGGGCTCCACCACCCCAGACCGTGCCGCCGTGGCCCCAGAAGGTGCCCTGACCGGGACCCTCCATCGGGTGCAGACCGAGGCCGTAGTCGATCGTCTTTCCCTCTTGGGAGACGACCGGGACGGTGCGTCGCATCTGCGCCAGCGACGACGGACTGACGACCTCTCCGGCCAGCAGCATGCCGAAGAAGCGGTTGAGGTCCGTGACGGTCGATATCAGCGAGGCTGACGGCCCCACCCATGACATGTCGTAGACGCTGTAGTCACGCGGCGGGTCGATCATGCCGAACCACGCCTCGTAGAGCTGCGAGTGCGGCCCGTTGACGTGCGGTCCGGCGGGGAGTTCGGTGTCCCGGAGCCCGGCGAGCTCGATGACGTTCCGGGTGATGTACCGCTCGGCCGTAGTGCCGGTCACCTGTTCCAGGAGTTTGCCGAGGAGCAGGTAGTTGGCTTGAGGGAGGGGTAGGCGTACGGGAGATACTCGGCGAGGCCGCTGGTGTGGTTGATCAGCATCCGGACCGTGATCGCGTCACCGCGTGCTCCGGGAACCAGCTTTGGAAGGTACCGGCCGATCGGTGTGTCGAGACCGATCTGGCCGGGGAGCCATCCGCAGGGCCGTCGTCGACCTCATGCCCGAGCACACCACGGCTGACCGCGAAGGCACCCAGCCCCGGAGCTGCCGGTCACTCTCGACATACCGGGCAAGGTCGCCGACTTCCTCCGCACGACCGAGCTGGACGACGTCGAACGGGCTGCGCCCGACCAGGGCGTGACCGTACGACGCGGCCAGGGCTACACGCTGCGCGTCACCGCCGCGCCCCCGGTCCACCGCCAACTCCTCGCCCGCTGCCGACCCCTCGACGGCACTCATGGGCCATGATCACGCCGAGAGGAACGGCTCCGTCAAATGCGGCGTCGCCAGGTGCAGCGTGGTGGCGGTTTCGCGGCCGAGCATGCGCTCCCTCGAGTGCCTGGCCGCCTCAGGGTCGACCTCGTGCGCGTAGGCGAGCTCGGGGTGGAGGAGCTGGAGCGCGTGCACCAGGAGGTCGCCGGTGACGAGCGCCAGCTCGCGCCCGTCGGCGACCAGCACGCTCTGGTGTCCGGGCGTATGACCGGGCGTGGCTACCGCGCGCCCGGCGCGCAGCGGCGTGTCCCCGTCGAGGAGCCGGAGCCGGCCGGCGGCCGCGAGCGGGTCGGTGAGGGTCTCGCGAAGCTGCGGGTTGAGCGTGTCGAGGGCGTCGAACTCGGCCCGCTGGAGCAGGTATTCGGCGTTCGGGAAATAAGGGCGGCGGCCGCTGGTCGCGCCGCCGGTCGAAGCGTTGCCGTCCACCGCGCCGCCCGCTGACGGGACGGCCGCCTCGGTCACGACCGCCCACCCGACGTGGTCGGTGTGCAGATGTGTGAGCACCACGGTGTCGACTTCGGCCGGGTCGATGCCCGCGGCGGCGAGCGACTCGGGGAGCGCACCGGGCACGGGCGCCCACGAGGCGGCCGGGCTGTCCGCCGGACCGATCCCGGCGTCCACGACGGTGAGGCCCTTGTCGCCGCGGATCGCGTACGCGCGGAACTGGAGCCGCCAGCGGCCCTCGGCGTCGACCGCGCCCGGGTCGTAGCGGTCGGCCTCGGCCCACTGAGCGGCGTGGCCTCGGGGAAGGCCTCGGCACGCGCGGAGAAGAACGGGCCCTCGCCGTCGGCGAGGGCGATGATCTCGGTCGAGCCGATCCAGAGGCGGGGAACGATGAGGGACATGGCCGCGATCCTGCCACGCATTCCACGCGGGCGGTGACTCGCCTCGTGCCGTGATGATCTCGATGTGGGGCGAGGTGATCTCTCAGATGAACAGTGGGCAGTACTGGGGTCGTTGCTGCCTGTTGCGCTGTTGGGTGGGCCGTCGGTGTGTCGAAGGCGCCTACCGCCACCTGATCGCCGACCGCCTCGACATCACCGGCGCGCGTTGGGGGCTCGACGGCGCCGAAACCGCGGTTCGATTGGTCCCCGGGGTCGGTCATGACCCGTCTGAGTGTCCCCCGGCCACGGGGACGGCCCCGCACCAGGACGGACGTAGTCCTGGCCGACGAAGCGGGGCGCACGCGGCGCGACGAGCTTCACCGCCGACGGGGCGAGCGACTGCGCCGCTCGGCGGGTCGACGTGGTCGATCTGGTCGGCGCGGACATCCCCGCCCGTCTGCACCGAGCCGTCACCGCCGCCGCCTTCGCCGTCGCCACCCGGGGGCGACCGGGAGGGCCTTCCGACGCCGGACGAACTCGGCCTGTCCGACCAGCCGGACGGCACCACCAGCCGCATCAGTGGCCGACTCTTCGAATTGCGCGACGCCACCGGGCCGGTCCAACTCGGCGGACCGGGTGTGCCATTGGGGGCTGTCGCGCCGGTGAGCGACCGGCCGGATACCTGGATCGCCGCCGCGGGCACGGGGATCGCGCTGTTCTTGGCCGACGGCGCACTCGCACCGGAGTGGCTGGGGCGCCCCGAGGGCCGCACCCCGCTCCCCAGCCGGATGAACGACGGCGTCGCGGACCTCGGCGGCCGTTTCTGGGCAGGTCTGCCTGTGGGTCGCGATGTGGGGCGTCGGCACGGTCCGCCGGCACACCTCGACGGCCGTCTGCTCCACACCACAGAGAGTTCGACCGCGGCCCCGGCGTCGCGCCGGACGTAACGAGGGCAACTGGATAGGGTAATCCGATTGCTACAGTGGCCGGTATGACCCCTGGCGCCCAGAACCCCGACGGTCCAGCAGCACAGCCGCTGCGCAAGGACGCCGAGCGCAACCGGGAGCGGATCATCGCCGCCGCGCGGACGGTCTTCGCCCGGGACGGTCTCAACGCCTCCATGGCGTCCGTGGCACGCGAGGCAGGCGTGGGGATCGCCACCATGTTCCGCCGCTTCCCGACGAAGGAAGAGCTGGTTGACGCGGTCTTCTCGGACCGCATGGACGCCTACGCCGACGCGGTCGCGACCGCCCTGGAGGACCCGGACCCCTGGCGCGGTTTCGTCGGCTACATCGAGACCGCCTGCGCGATGCAGGCCGCCGACTACGGCTTCGCCGACGTCCTGACCATGACCTTCCCCACCGCCAAGGCCCTGGAGCGGCGCCGCAACGAGGCGTACGAGGCCATGGTTCGGCTCATCGACCGGGCCAAGGCCTCAGGCCGGCTGCGTGAGGACTTCGACCCCTCGGACCTGGTGCTGATCCACATGGCCAACGCCGGTGTCGTCAACGCCACCGGCGACGCCGCCCCCGACGCCTGGCGACGCGTCGTCGCCCTGATGATCCAGTCGCTGGAGGCCCCGGCCCGCGGCCCCCTGCCCGACCTGCCCGAGCACGACGCCCTCTACAAGGCGATGCTCCGCGCCGGCCCGGGAGGCCCCACGGCGCCGGCACCCGACAAGAGGAGCTGACACACACGCCGGTCCGCTTACTGCGTGGCGGAGCCCGCTCCATGCGTGGCGGCCCAGGTGGTGAGCAGGTGCACGCTCTCCGCGGAGGGCGAGCCGGGCTCGGCGGTGTAGATGATGAGGGTGAGTCCGGGTTCGGCGGTGATGCCCAGGGCTTCCCAGACGAGGGTGAGGTCGCCGACGACGGGGTGGTGGAACTGTTTCGTGCCGGTGCCGTGGCGGGTGACGTTGTGAGCGCCCCAGCGGGAGCGGAACGCGTCGCTGCGGGTGGACAGTTCGCCGACGAGGTCGTGCAGGTCCTTGTCGTGGGGATTGCGGCCGGCCTCGGTGCGCAGGACGTCGACGGTCATGTCGGCGGCGAGCTCCCAGTTGGCGTAGAAGCGCTGGGCGGCGGGGTCGAGGAACTGGTAGCGGGCGAGGTTCGGCGGCTGGGAGTGGTGGCTGCTGTAGATGTCGCTGAAGAAGGCGCGGGCGAGCTGGTTGGTGGCGAGCAGATCCAGACGGCCGTTGGCGACGAACGCGGCCCCGGTGGTGATGGCGTCCAGGGTCCATTGCAGGCTCTTGTGCAGGGTGCGCCGCCTGCCGGAGCGGGGCCGGGGGCGGGCGAGGGTGTCGGAGCCCTCGGCGGCCTGGGCCAGATGGAGCAGGTGGGCGCGCTCCGCGTCGTCGAGCTGGAGGGCGCGGGCGACGGCTTCGAGCACGGCGGGTGAGACGCCCGCGAGGTTGCCGCGTTCGAGTTTGGCGTAGTACTCGACGCTGACGTCGGCCAGGGCCGCGACCTCGCTGCGGCGCAGTCCGGGGACGCGGCGCCGGGTGCCGGCCGGCAGTGCGGCCTGCGCGGGGGTGATCTTGGCTCGCCGCGAGGTGAGGAACTCGCGGACTTCGTCACGGTTGTCCACAGCACGACCGTACGGCCGAGTCCGGCGGCTCGGGGTGTACTGCCAGTACACCCATCATCAGTAACTCGCTGTCCGTGCCATGGGCTGGTTCTCTGGATGTCGTGGCGCTTTCCGCTCCGCCGTCACCGGTGGCGCGGCCTGATCACAAGCGCCTCGGGCGGTGAGGTGACCCGCCCGGCAGGACTAGGGCCTGTCGTTTGGATCACGCCGCAGACGCGGGGTCTGGCACGCACCTCTGCGGCGTTGTCGTCGGTTGCCGACTCCCCCAAGCTCTCGACTTCGATCGAGCAAGATCGCGTCGACGCCCTCCTCCGCCTTGCAGAGGCACGCACCAGACCCCGCTCGCCGGCACCGAGCAGAACAGTCGCTTCCCTGCGACCTGATCCAAACGACAGACCCTAGGCGCTGCGGGCGTCGGCACACAGCAGCGAAGGCAAGGAGACGCAGTCATGCGTGGAGTAGTCATGTACACGGCCGGTGATGTCCGGGTGGAGGAGCGTGCGGACCCGAAGATCGTCGAGCCCACCGACGCGATCGTCCGGCTGACCGCGACCTGTATCTGCGGGTCGGACCTGTGGCCCTACCGCGGGGTCGAGCCCGCCGACCACACGGCCATGGGCCACGAGTACGTGGGCGTGGTCGAGGAAGTCGGCGACGACGTGCGCAGCGTGGAGGTGGGCGACTTCGTCGTCGGGTCGTTCGTGATCTCCGACGACACCTGTGAGATCTGCCGTGCGGGCTACCAGTCCGGCTGTGTGCACCGGGAGTTCGTGGCGCGGACGGTCGGCACCCAGGCCGAGAAGGCCCGCATCCCCCACGCCGACGGCACTCTCGTCGCCACGCCGGGGCAGCCGGACGAGGACCTGATCCCGTCGCTGCTCGCCGCCTCCGACGTGCTCGGCACCGGCTGGTACGGGGCCGTCGCGGCGGAGGCAGGCCCCGGCAAGACGGTCGCGGTCGTCGGCGACGGCGCGGTCGGCCTGATGGCCGTCCTCGCCGCCAAGTAACTGGGCGCCGAGCGCATCATCGCGATGTCCCGCCACCCCGAGCGGCAGGAGCTGGCGCGCTTCTACGGCGCGACCGACATCGTCGCCGAGCGCGGCGACGCGGGCGTGGCCAGGATCAAGGAGCTCACGGGCGGGCTCGGCGCGCACTCGGTGGTCGAGGCCGTCGGCACCCAGGAGTCGACGATGCAGGCCATCAACTCCACCCGCCCCGGTGGGCACATGGGCTTCGTCGGCGTCAACTACGACGTCGCGATCCAGGGCATCGACCTGTTCTTCGCCGGCATCCACACCGAGGGCGGCCCCGCCCCGGTACGCCGCTTCCTGCCCGACCTGATCCGGCTCATCTGGGACCGCAAGATCGACCCCGGCAAGGTCTTCGACCTCACCCTGCCGCTGGAGGAGGCCGCGGAGGGTTACAGGGCCATGGACGAGCGGCGCGCCACCAAGGTGCTCCTGACGCTCTGATGGGAGATGACTGACATGGCATTGGTTCTGGTGACCGGAGCGGCCGGCGGGCTCGGACGCAACACGGCGGACGCGCTGGCCGGCGAGGGACACGACGTGGTCGTCCACGTCCGCAACCCGGCCCGGCTCGCCGGCGCGGACGACACCGCCCGGTGGAAAGGCGTCATCACCGGGGACCTCGCCGAGCCGGCCGAGATCCGCGATGTCGCCCGGCAGGCCGCCGGGTTCGGCCGCTTCGACGCCGTCATCCACAACGCCGGTGTCATGCACCGCCCGGAGGATGTCACCGTCAACACCGTCGCGCCCTACGTGCTGACGGCCCTGATGGACAAGCCGGCCAGGCTCATCTACCTCAGCAGCTCCATGCACCGAACGGGCTCCACCGACCTGCGACGGCCGGCCGTCGGATCCGCCTCCTACGACGACACCAAACTGTGGGTCACCACCCTCGCGCTCGCGTTCGCCTCCCGCTGGGAAGGAACCTCCAGCCACGCGGTCGACCCCGGGTGGGTCCCCACCCGTATGGGCGGGCGCGGCGCACCGGACGACCTGACCGCCGGCCACGAGACGCAGGCATGGCTCGCCACCCACCCCGACGTGACCCCGGCCACCGGCGGCTACTGGTACCACCGGCAGACCCGGACACCCCACCCCGCCTCGCGGGACGAACGGTTCCAGGCTCAGCTCGTCCAAGCCCTGGAGAGGCACACGGGCGTCGCGCTCGACTGACCCTGCTACCCCTTCCTCGCCGCCCCGCCCTGTGGTGTGCCGTCCGCCGATGTGACCGTCGCGGCGGTGGTGCGGCCGTCCGGGGTGATCCGCAGGACGGGGATCGCCTTGTCCTTGGTGGCGCCGTCGTTTCCGAGGGCGATCCAGCCGCTCGCGCCCGGCAGCGGACCCTCCTGCCGCAGCCGGGACAGCGTCCGGTGGACGTCGGTGACCGTCGGATCCGGCACCGCGGGGGTCACCCGGACCGCCCGGACCGCGGTGAGCAGGGCGTCGTGCATCATGACGGCCCTGCCGTCCTCCAGGTCGCTGTGCGGGAACGTGCCGTCGCGGAAGGGCGCGACGAGTTTCGCGTCGAAGGCGTCCGGTGCCGCGTCCCACGCTCCGGGGTGGGCGAGGCCGGTGTGGAGCAGGCCGATGCGGCCCTTGCCGAGCACGTCGGTCAGTTCCTGCGCGTCGAAGCCCGTCGTGTCTCTGATCATCATGGTGTCGTCGCCCGACATCACGGTGATCCGGTGGTCTCGGCAGCGGCGCGCGGCGAGGACGGTCAGGAGTTGCGGCAGCGTGGTGCCGCGGCCCCCGAAGTAGACGACGTCGGGCTTCACTTCGCACACGTCCGCCAGTGCGGCGCGAAAGCGGTCAGACCGGGCCGTGACGAGTCGTCCTCGGTTTCCGCCTTCGGGCCTACGGCCTCCCTCATCACAGGTGACACAGCGCGGGCGCTGACACGCGGGGCGAGGCGCCGACCCCGGGTTTCCGGATCGGCGCCTCGCGTTCGGCAGGGGGCTACTTCGCCGCCAGCGGCGTGACGGCGACCCGGTCGATCACCGGCGCGTACGGGGACCGCTGGTCGTACTGGTTGTACGTGTCGCCGTCGAAGTCCGGCAGTTCCTCCGCCGTGAAGGTGAGCCGGTTCGTGCCCTTTTCGAGGGTGACCGGGACGGTCAGGTCCCAGAAGTTGTTGAAGTGGAAGGTGGTCGGGAACAGCACCCGGCGCGCCGGTCCGCCGTTGACGGAGAGGTCGGCGTGGCGGGCGATCGGGTCGGGGTTGTAGTGGGTGGCCGGGGCCTGCTCGGCGTTGGAGTAGCGGATGGTCAGCGCGTGCCGCCCGGCCCTGGCGGCCACGACCTCGACGGTGAGGGCGTTGGCCTTTCCGTCGCCGATGTCCGTGACGGCCTTGCCGTTCGTGGCGAAGGTGTAGGCGTCGGTGACCTTCGCCGCCCCGGTGAGCGTGCCGTTCTCGGCCTGGTACACGGTGGGCACCAAAGCGCCCTTCGACGGGGCGACCCGCAGCCGGTCGAGGACCAGCTCGCGTCCCGTACCGGTGACGGTGATCTTGTTGATGCCACCGGACAGGAACAGCCGGACCGTGTCCGTGCCCTTCTTGGCGCCGCCGGCCTTCGGCAGGTCGAGCTTCTCGCCGTTGAGTGCCAGGCTCGCGTGGCCGCCGCCCAAGTGGTCGACCGACACGGTCGATTCACCGTCGGCGGGGGAGTGGACCCAGAAGGTCGCGGAGGCACCCTTCGGCAGCGGAACCGCGCCCGGTCCCGAGGCACTGCCGTACGTGTAGCGCGGCTCGGTACCGGTGAGGGTGGCGTACTCGGCCTCGTAGATCGCCGGGGCGGTCACCTTCTCGTCGCGCAGGGACAGATCGATCTTGTCGATGATCGCGTCACCCTTGGTGACCCCGAGGTCGGCGTCCTGCGCGGCCAGGGTGATCCGGTGCTTGCCGGCCGTCAGTTTCACCGTCGTGTCGGTGTGGCCCCACACGACCCACTTGTAGCCGAGCGGCAGGCGCAGCTCCTGCGGGTCCTTGCCGTCGACCCGCAGGAAGACGTTGGTCGGGCCCTGTTCCTTCACCAGGCCGTACAGGTTGTAGGAGTTGGCGAAGACGCTCAGGTCGTACGTGCCGTCCCGCGGGACCTCGACGTCGAAGGCGAGGACCCCGTCGGAGCCGGTGCGCAGACCGCCCACGTTGTAGGCGCCCGACGTGGCGAACTTGCCGACGTCGGAGGGCGTGCCCTCGGGGCCGTTCCTGGAGTAGCCCTTACCGGTGTAGGTGGCGTTCTCCGCCTCGTACGTCTTGCGCCAGCTCACGGAAGGTGCGGCCGGTTTCCCGCCGTTGCCGCCGGGGGAGAGGATGACCTGGTAGGCGGACATCTCGTTCATGCCGGTCATCGGCAGAGTGACCGAGCCGTCCGCGCCGACGGTCAGTTCCTGGTCCGCGAGCCGCAACGGCTGTGCCGAGTCGCCGACCTGACCGCTCCAGGGGATCTCCTGGACGGTGGCGCGCACGGTCTTCCCGAACAGCTTCGGGTCGACGTGGTCGAAGACGATGTCGGCGTCGCCGCTCTTGCCGCCGAAGAGGGCCCGGGACTGCTTCTTGTCCTGGTCGAGGGTCGCCACGCCCTGGAGTGTGTACTGCTGGTTGGGGTGCGGGGCGGTCACCTTCACGGTGTGGCCGGACATCTGCCCGTAGGCGTTGAACAGCCACCACTGGCCGTTGCCCTTGTTGGCCTCCACGGCCGAGTCGTTGAGGTTGCCGTCGATGTTCCAGTACGCCAGGTCGGCGTCGATCTTCGACTCCTCGATGGCGGAGACCCACTGGACGACCTGGCCGGGCACGGACAGGTGGTAGTTGTGCCCGTACTCGTTGACGTTGATCGGCAGCGGGCCGATCCCGACTTCCTTCTCCATCTGCCGGTACTTCGCCACGTTCGTGCGGACCGCGGCGGGCGACGACAGCTCGTGCCAGGTCATCACGTCCGGCACCACGTCGTTGGCCTTGGCATACTGCAGGAAGCCCTTGACCTGGCTGTAGAGGACGCTGGTGTTGGGGCCGGCGATGCGGGCGTCCGGGTCGAGGTCCTTGATGAGGTGGTAGACCTCCTTCCAGGCCGCGAAGTAGTGCTGGGGGTCCTTCAGCCAGGAGACCTTGTTGTAGCTCCACTCGCCGGTCCCGAACATGTTCCCTTCGGGCTCGTTGAAGGGCACGTAGACGACGTTGTCCTTGTACTCGCCCATGGTCAGGACCTGCTGGACCTGCTTCTTGATCTTCTTCTTGAAGTCGGCGAGCCGCGCCGGACCGTCCGCGCCCGGCCACTGGTACGGAAAGCCGCGGTAGATGTCCGTCATGTAGATGTAGACGTCCTTGCCGCCGGAGTCCACGAACGGCGGCAGCATCTCCAGGGCGTCCGCTCCCGGGTGCTGCGGACCGTCCTGCGCCTTCGTCGACACCGTGCGCAGATGCATGCCCTCGATGAGGTTGCGGCTCGGCACGCCGTCGCCGTACACGCCGTACAGCGAGCCGGAGGCGCCGCCGTGGAAGGCGCCGGTGTCGGTGGCGAGGTCGATGACGAGCCGTTCTCGCTCCGCGGCCCCGGCGGTTCCCGCGGAAGGGCCGGCCAGGAGGGTGGCGAGGGCGGCCGTCGCCGCGGCTGTGGCCACAGTCGTTCTACTTCGTCGCACTGAGGTCTCCGTGGTTTCCGTACTGCTCGGACGCTGAATCGGGCACTGAAGGAGGCGAACCGGTTCGACTCATCGCATGGAAATGGGGTGCGACCCGTCCGCCGTCCCTTGTGGCGCGCAGAGACCGCCGCTCGTCGAACCGGTTCGCAGGAAGTTAGCACCGGCGAAATCCCCCAGCAATACCCCTGCCGCGGCACAAGAAGTGCTGCGCGAGGTGTTGACAGCCGCCCGGGCAGTTCTTAGCTTCACTTCACGCGAACCGGTTCGACAATCGCCGGTTCGACAGCCCACGCAAGGAGTTCTTCGTGAACATCGGTGAGATCGCCCGGCGGGCCGGTGTCTCGCGGAGCACCGTGTCGTACGCGCTGAGCGGCAAGCGTCCGGTGTCGGACGAGACACGCCGGAAGATCCAGGAGGTCATCGACGAGCTGGGCTACCGGCCCAACGCCAGCGCACGCGCCCTGGCCAACGGCCGGACCAGCACGATCGGCCTGGTCTTCCCGCCGGCCGGGAACCACTACACCGGCATGCAGCTGGACTTCATCGGCAGTGTCGTCGAAGCCGCCGCGGCCCACGACTACGACGTGCTGCTGTCGCCGAGCGGCGTGGACAGCGACCGCTCCTTCCAGCGGCTGCTGGGCGAGCGGCGGGTCGACGGCGCGATCCTGATGGAGATCAGACTGGAGGACGACCGGGTCGATCACCTGGCCGCCCTGGACTTCCCCTCCGTGGCCATCGGCCGCACCGCGCATCCGGAGCGCGGCTGGTGGGTCGGCCTGGACCACACCGCGCTGGCGGCAGCTTGCGTCCACCACCTCGCCGACCTCGGCCACCGTCGGGTCGCCTTCGTCAACCGGCCGGAGCAGCTCCTGCGGGCGGGGTACGAGTCCGCGCACCGGGGACTGGACGGCTTCACCAAGGCCGCGGCCGAGCGCGGGCTGACCGTGCGCACGTACTGCTGCGGGGACGACGCCGCGTCCGGCCAGGCGTGTCTGGAGCGGATCCTGCACGACGATCCGGCGACCACGGCCCTGGTCACGCTGAACGAGGCCGCCCTGGGCGGCCTCTACCGAGGGCTCGCCCAGGCGGGCCGCCATGTGCCGCGTGACTTCTCCGTCACCGGAGTCGTGGCCGGCCGGTGGGCGGAGACGGTGACCCCGCAGCTCACCGCGGCGGACGTACCCGCCGAGGAGATGGGCCGCCGCGCCGTCGACCTGCTCATCGAACGGCTCGACCATCCCGACGCGCCGCCTCGGCACCACCTTCTCGCACCGCCCATCTCGCTGCGGGCGAGCACCGGGCCCGCCGGCCCTACGTCCCCCGCCTGACCCTCGAACCCTCCTCCGACTCTCCTCACTTCACCAGGCAAGCCGCCGCCGTTCGGCGTGCCCGCACACCCTCGTCACCTCTCCCACGGCACCCGTATGCCAAGAACGAAGGACCCGCCATGCACAGCTCCGCCAGACGGCTCCTCGCCACCGTGGCCCTGTCGACCGTCGTCGCCGTCGTCGGCACCGCCTGTTCCTCCGGGGCGGGCAGCACCGACTCCAAGGACGCCGACAGCGGCACCTACACGATCTGGGACCCGTACCCGCAGTTCGCCAAGGGCTCGGCCTGGACGAAGCTGCTGGACAAGTGCGGCACCCAGGCTGGTGTGAAGGTCAAGCGGACCGGCTTCGACACCAGCGACCTGGCCAACAAGACGCTGCTGGCGGCCCAGCAGGGCAACTCCCCGGACGTGCTCATCGTCGACAACCCCGTCGTCTCGACCCTGGCCGAGGCGGGCGTGCTCACCACCACCGACGACAACAAGCTCGACACCTCCAAGGTCGACCCGAACCTGCTCGCGGCCGGCCAGTCGGGCGGCAAGACGTACGGCACGCCGATCGGCGCCAACACCCTCGCCCTCTACTACAACAAGAAGGTGCTGAAGGACGCCGGGGTGGACATCGCCTCGGTCAAGGACTGGAAGTCGCTGACGGCGGCGCTGGCCAAGGTCAAGAAGGCCGGCAAGAAGGGCATCACGTTCTCGGCGATCGGCACCGAGGAGGGCAGCTTCCAGTTCCTGCCCTGGTTCTGGGGAGCGGGCGCCGAACTGACCGAACTCGACTCCGCCCGGGCCGTCTCCGCACTGTCGCTGTGGCAGGACTGGCTGAAGCAGGGCTACGCCCCCAACTCGGTCATCAACAACACCCAGACGACCAGCTGGCAGGAGTTCGCCGGCGGCGACTACGCCTTCGCCGAGAACGGCACCTGGCAGCTCGCGAACGCCGAGAAGGCCGGCTTCGAGTACGGCGTCCTGCCGATCCCGGGCGCCGACGGGGGCAACGCGGCGGCCCCGACCGGCGGCGAGTTCGTCACCCTCCCGGTCCAGGACGACACCGGCCGCTACACCACCTCGCAGAAGCTGGCGGCCTGCCTGACCAGCACCCAGAACCTGTACGACACCGACACGACCCTGTCCTACGTGGCCCCCACCGCCGAGGTCCAGAACAAGCAGGTGGCGGCGAACCCCGCGCTGAAGGCCTGGGTCGACGCGGTCAAGGCGGCCAAGGGACGCACCAGCGGCGACCTCGGCACCAAGTACCCCAAGATCTCGGAGCAGTTGTGGAAGGCGGTCCAGTCCGCACTCAGCGGGGCGAAGGCCCCGAAGGACGCTCTCTCTTCGGCGCAGTCCGCAGTCAAGTGACGTGGGCCCGATGAAGCAGACGACATATCCGCCGGCCCGCCGGCCCGCGCTCGACCGGAACGGCGGGGCGGCCACCGCCGCCCCGCCCCCGGCGGGCCCCGCGCCACGACGCCGCCCGACCTCCCAGCAGTGGGCCGCCTGGGCCTTCCTCGCCCCGGTCACCCTCTACCTCGTCCTCTTCTACGCCTATCCCCTCTACCGCAACCTCGACCTGAGCCTGCGCAACTACACCGTCCGCTCCTTCGTCCAGGGCAACGCGCCCTTCACGGGCCTGGAGAACTACGCGAAGATCCTCGACGACCCGACGTTCACCCCGGCCCTGCTCCACACCGTGGTGTTCACGGCCGTGTGCCTGGTCTTCCAGTACGCCATCGGCCTGGCCCTGGCGGTCTTCTTCCACCAGCACTTCCGGCTGTCGGCGACCCTGCGGGCCCTGTTCCTGGTGCCCTGGCTGCTGCCGCTGATCGTGTCGGCCTCGACCTGGTCGTGGATGCTCAACAGTGACTCCGGCATCGTCAACGCCCTGCTGAGGACCGTCGGCGTCGACCCGGTGAACTGGCTGACCTCGCCGTCCTGGTCGCTCACCTCGGTGATCATCGCGAACATCTGGATCGGCGTCCCCTTCAACCTGGTGGTGCTCCACAGCGGCCTGCAGTCCATCCCCGCCGGCCTGTACGAGGCCGCGGCGCTGGACGGGGCGAACGCCTGGCAGCGCTTCTGGCGCATCACCTTCCCGCTGCTGCGCCCGGTGTCCGCGATCACCCTGCTGCTGGGCCTGGTCTACACGCTCAAGGTCTTCGACATCATCTGGATCATGACCAAGGGCGGCCCGGCGGACTCCTCCACCACCTTCGCCACCTGGTCCTACCAGCTCGGCTTCGGCAACCTCCTGCCCGCCTTCGGACCCGGAGCGGCCGTCGGCAACCTGCTCGTCGTCGCCGCCCTGGTCTTCGGCCTCGTCTACATCCGGGTCCAGCGAAAGCAGGCGCTGTCATGAACCGAAGCCCCAGCCGCACGTGGTGGAAGACGGCCACAGGTCTGCTGCTGACCGCGATCATGCTCTTCCCGGTGTACTGGATGCTCAACGTGTCCTTCACCCGCGACCAGGACATGCGCAAGAGCCCCCCGGACCTGCTGCCGCTGAACGGCACCCTGGCCGGCTACCGCACCGTCCTGGACGAGCAGTTGCCCTACCTCGCCACCAGCCTCGTCATCGGCCTGGGCACCGTCGTCCTGACCGTCGCCCTCGCCGCACCCGCCGGCTACGCCCTGGCCAAACTCCGCCCGCGCGGCGGCGGCGTGCTCGGCTTCCTCTTCCTGGTCGCCCAGATGATCCCCGGCATCATCATGGCGATGGGCTTCTACGCCATCTACCTCCAGCTCGGCCTGCTCCAGTCCGTGCCCGGCCTGATCGTCGCCGACTCCACCCTGGCCGTCCCCTTCGCCGTCCTCATCTTCACCGCGTTCATGTCCGGCATCCCCGGCGAACTGCTCCAGGCCGCGACGATGGACGGCGCCGGGCCCCTGACCACCTTCCGGTCCATCGTCCTGCCGATGAGCCGCAACGCCGTCGTCACGGTGTCCCTGTTCGCGTTCCTGTGGTCCTGGTCCGACTTCGTCTTCGCCAGCACCCTGGTCAACGGCGGCGCCCACGAACCGATCACCCTCGGCATCTACCACTACATCGGCAACAACAACCAGGAGTGGAACGCCATCATGGCCACCGCCGTCGTGGCCTCACTGCCCGCCACGGTGATCCTCGTCCTCGCCCAGCGCTACGTCGCCGCCGGCGTGACCGCCGGAGCCGTCAAGGACTGACCTCCCGCGAACTCCCGCGGACCTCCCCTTCTGCCGACGATCCCTGCTCGAGAAACGAGTCACGCCTTCATGACCGCCGCCCCGTCGTCCGGACCTGCCTTCTCCGTCCACGACATCCCGTTCAGCACGTTCGGATCCTGGTTCGGCATCTCACCCGTGGTGGCGGAGAAGACGTACGCCGAGGACCTCCACCTCGTCTCGCACCAGAACGGCATGCACGCCGTACTCCGCCTCGTCCCCCTGGACCCGGCGACGGGCGAGCGCGCCGACACCCGCGTCGAGGCGACACCGGGACTGCTCAGCTGGGTCGGCCCGGCCGGGCGCATCGACCTCGCCTACGAGTCGCCGGACACCGTACGCCTGCGGGGGAGCGGCCTGGACATCGGCGTCTTCGCGGCCGCGCAGGTCCTGACGCCGTTCAGCGGGACGTACTTCTTCCACGACCCGGCAGCGGGCGCGCACGTGTTCACGTCGTACGAGACGGGGCGCCGCTACCGCATCACCGTCCTGTCCGGCCGTATCGCCCACACCGCCGGAGCCCAGGCCCTGGGCAGCGGTGACCGCGGTCTCGCCCTGGCCGCGGCGGCGGACGGCGAGTGGGAGATCGCCATCGAGGAAGTGGACACCGCTCGCCCGCCGTACGCGTCCTCGGCCGCCTTCGGCGAGACCGTGGCGGCGGCGCGCGGGTCCTTCGCGGACTTCGTCGACGCGGTGGCCCCCTGGCGCTCGTCCGCCACCCCGGCCGCCGAACTCGCCGCCTACGTCCTCTGGTCGGCGACCGTACGCCCGGCCGGACTCGTCTCCCGGCCCGCCGTACTCATGTCCAAGCACTGGATGGACAAGGTCTGGAGCTGGGACCACTGCTTCAACGCCCTGGCGCTGGCCCCGGGCTGTCCCGAACTGGCCACGGACCAGTTCGCCCTGCCCTTCGACCACCAGGACGGCAGCGGAGCCCTGCCCGACTCCGTCACCCACTCCGAGGTCCTCCACAACTTCGTCAAACCGCCCGTCCACGGCTGGGCGTCGGGCCATCTTCGCCGCCGTCTGCCGGTGCCTCCCAGCCGGGCGGAACTGGCCGAGATGTACGACCGGCTGGTCCGCTGGACGGACTTCTGGCTCACCGCGCGGCGCGCACCCGGCGCCGTCCTGCCCCACTACCAGCACGGCAACGACAGCGGCTGGGACAACGCCACCACCTTCGACCCCGAGCGGGTCGTCGTCACCGCCGACCTGGCCGCCTTCCTCGTCCTCCAGCTGCACGAACTCGCTGATCTCGCCGCGGAGTTGCGGAAGCCGGACGAAGCGAGCCGGTGGACTCGAACGGCACACGACATCCAGTCGGCGCTGCTGGACGAACTCTGGACCGGCGAACGGTTCCTCGCCCGGGGAGCCGCCACCGGGCACACCTGGAGCAGCTCCAGTCTCCTCGACCTGATGCCCATCGTGCTGGGCGAGCACCTGCCCGGCGAGGTCGGCAGCGCACTGGCCGACCACATCAAGGCCCACCTGACCCCGTACGGCCTCGCCACCGAACTGCCCACCTCACCGCACTACCTCTCCGACGGCTACTGGCGCGGCCCCGTCTGGGCCCCCGCCACCGTCCTCATCGAGGACGGCCTGCGCCGGGCCGGCCACCAGCGGCTCGCCGACGACATAAGTGCCCGCTTCCGCGCCCTGTGCGAGACCCACGGCTTCGCAGAGAACTTCGACGCCCTCACGGGCACGGGTCTGCGCGACCGCGCCTATACCTGGACCGCCGCCGGCTACCTCCTCCTCGCCGAAGCCCACGCACACCGGGGCGGCCACTGACCGGCGGGTCGAGCCCGGGCCTCCCTCACCGCAGCGGATGCAGTGCCGTCAACTCGGCCGCCCGGCGGCCCGTGACGATCGACTCCGCCAGCAACTTGCCGCTGAGGGGGCCCAGGGCGATGCCCCACATGCCGTGGCCCCCGCAGACATGGACGCGGGGCGAGCGGGTCGGGCCGACCAGGGGCAGGCCGTCGGCCGTGCACGGGCGGGGGCCGGCCCATTCGTCGGTGCGGTGGGTGAGGTCGGCCGAAGGGAGCAGATCACGGACCGAGTTGACGATCGCCTCGATACGGCGGGGGTCCGCAGGGCGGTCGGGTGCCGTGAACTCCATCATTCCCGCCACCCGCACCCGGTCCCCGAGCGGTGTGCAGACCACTCGCCGCTCGGCGAAGTACGTGGGCCGGGTGGGCAGCCCGCCCGGAGGCAGGGAGAAGCTGTAGCCGCGTCCGGACTGCACCGGGGTGCGCACACCGAAGGGCGCGGCCAGTCGGCCGAGCCAGGCTCCGGGGGCGAGGACGGCCGCGTCGGCATGCACGGACGTGCCGTCCCGGGCGAGGGCGACGACCCCGGTGCCCAGGTCCCGTACACGGGTGACCTCCAGGCCGGTGATGATCTTCCCGCCCCGGTCGCGGACCGCGTCGGCCAGCGCCAAGACGAACGCCCCCGGGTCGAGGCCACTCCGGCCGTGCCGCCCACCCCGCCGATCAGTGCCAGCACGGTGACCACGTCGCCCTCCGGCAGCCGTGGCCGCAACGAGGACACCAGACCGGACGGGTCGTCCATGGTGGCCAGCGTGACCACGGCCAGCACGACCATGCCGACGAACTTGGCGAGCATGAACCCGCTCATCACCCGCTCGAACAGCGTGTACCGGCCCACGTACACGATTCCGGCCGACGCCAGCGCGATCACGACGGCCAGCGGCCTCAGCGGCAGCGCGGGGAACAGCGTCGACAGCGCGAGTGACGCCACCGAGCTCAGGGCCGCCCCGTACAGCAGCCCGATGACCAGGACGAACCCGAAGAAGGCGTACGGGAGCCAGCGGGCGGCCGAGCGCAGGCTCGCGATCGCCGTCAGCCCGGTCGCCAGATACAGGCGTCCCACCGCCTCGGTCAGCGCGTACTTGAGTACGACGCCGACGAGGATCGCCCACAGCAGGGCCATGCCGTAGCCGGCGGCGCCCGCCAGCGACGTCACCATGTCGCCGGCGCCCACGCTGGTGGCCGCCAGGACCAGCCCCGGCCCGAGGACGGCCAGCCGCCCCCGCCGGGTGGCGGGGGCGGCGAAGGGCTCGGGGGACGGGGCAGCCGCTTGAGGATGAGGAGGACTTCCGGGTGTCGCGGTCATGTCGGCCACCTCCGGAGGTAGGGAGAGCGCGGTCCGGCTTCCCGGCACAGTCGGGCAGGTCGACGGATGGGAACAAGATTCCCTGGGAAATCGACGGAATCGGCCATACGCTCAGGCCGATGGACGCACCGCACACCGGCTTCGTGGCCGATTCGCTGGACCGGCGCATCATCAGCGCGCTGCAGATCGACGGCCGCGTCTCGTGGCACCGCATCGCGACGGTGCTCGGCGAACCGGAACGCACCGTCGTCCGCCGGGGCACCCGGCTGCTGGACTCGGGGCTGGTACGGATCGGCGCCATGGCGGTGCGCGGACGCAGCACCGTGATCGGAGTGCGCTGCGCACCCGGCCAGGCCCGGGTGGTCGCCACCGCGCTGGCGCGCCGCCCCGACTGTGTCTTCGCCCATGTCCTGACCGGGACCTGGGACTGCGTGGCCGAAGTGCAGTGCCCGCGCGACCGTCTCGCGGGACTCGTCATGGACGACCTCCCGGGTCTGCCGGGGGTCGTACGGACGCTGACGCTCCCGGTGCTGCGGCACGTGCGGACGATTCGCGAGTGGCACGCGGGCCTGCTCACCGAGGCCGAGATCGCCGCACTCACCGACGGGACCGGCGATGCCCCCGCGTCGGCGGACGTGTCGCCCCCGTTCGACGGTGCCGGTGAACTCTCCCGGTCCGACCGGCTGCTGGTGAACGCCCTGGCCGAGGACGGACGGTGCACGTTCGACGAACTGGCCAGGGTGGCCGGAGTGTCCGAGGCCACCGCCCGGCGCCGGCTGGGTGCCCTGCGCAGGGCAGGGCGGGTCCGCGTCCGAGCCGTGATCGAACCGGTGCTGCTCGGACTGCCGGTGGAGGCGGTGCTGTGGGTACGGGCCGTGCCGTCGGAGGTCGACGCGGTGACGGCGGCGCTCGCCGGGTCCCCGCACGTCCGGTACGTCAGCTTCGTCACCGGCGAACGCCAGCTGCTGGTTCTGACCGCCTTTCCCGACGAGGCGGCGCTCCACGACTTCGTCACGCGTTCCTCGTGTTTGCGCGAGGCGGTGTCGGTGGACGTGTCGATGGTCCTCGGCTCACTGAGGCGGGGCGGGATGCTCGCGCCGTGGCTGCGTGACTGACGCGTGTCTAGGCCTCGTACCGCGGTGTCCACTGCGTCTTCGCGATCGCCTCGCGCAGTTCCGCCTCCGTCGCCCGCGGGGCCACCCCGTCCTCGACGGCGGCGAGAGCCGCGGCCAGGGCGATCTCGCGAGCGGACTCGCGCATCCCGGTCAGGGGCGGCAGCAGCGGCACGGGGCCGTCCTCGCCGTGCGCCGCCCGTACCGCGCACTCGGCGACCGCCCGGGCGGCGGCCACCATCATGCGGTCGGTGACGCGCGTGGCACGGCTCGCGGTCACCGCGAGCCCCATGGCCGGGAAGACGTACACGTTGTTCGACTGCGCCACCGGCACCTCGTGCCCGTCCACCGTGAGCGGCGGGAAGGGCGAGCCGGTGGCGATCAGCGCCCGGCCGTCTGTCCAGCGGGTGAGGTCCGCGGGCTCGGCCTCGGAGTGGGAGGTGGGGTTGGAGAGCGGGAAGATGACGGGCCGTTCGCAGGTCGAGCCCATCTGCCGCACGATCTCCTCGGTGAACGCGCCATGAGCCGTCGACAGGCCGATGAGCGCCGTCGGCTCGACACGGCGCACCACTTCGGCGAGGCCGGTGCCGTCCCAGTCGGTCACCTCGTTGTCGTCGCGCGCGAACGTCCGCTGCTGCGGCGTCAGTTCCGTGCGCGACCGCACCAGCAGGCCGTCGACGTCGAGGATCCAGAACCGTGCCGTGGCCTCGTCCTCGGACAGACCTTCCTCGATCATGGCCGTCCGGATCATGTCGGCGACACCGATGGCCGCCGACCCCGCCCCCAGGATCACCAGGCGCTGCTCGGACAGCGCAGTGCCCGACACGTTCGCGGCGGTGGACAGGGCACCGAGCGTGACGGCCGCCGTGCCCTGGATGTCGTCGTTGAAGGTGAGCAGCCGGTCCCGGTAGCGCTCGAGGATGGGATAGGCGTGGGCGGTGGCGAAGTCCTCCCACTGGAGCAGCGTCCCGGGAAGCTCCGCCTCGACCGCCGACACGAAGGCCTCGATCATCTCGTCGTACTCGGCGCCGGTCAGCCTGGGGGCGCGCCGGCCGAGGTAGCGCGGGTTGCGGAGCAGGTCCTCGTTGTCGGTGCCGACGTCCAGCAGGACCGGCAGGGTGCGGGCGGGGTGGATGCCGCCGATCGCCGTGTAGAGGCTGAGCTTGCCGATGGGGATGCCCATCCCGCCGACGCCCTGGTCGCCCAGGCCGAGGATGCGCTGCCCGTCGGTGACGACGATGACGTCCACGTCCTTGTCGCGGTGCGGGCGGTTGCGCAGGATGTCCCGGAAGCGGTGCCGGTCCTCCCACGTCAGGAACAGCCCGCGCGGCCGCCGGTAGATCTCGCTGAAACGCCGGCAGGCCTCACCCACCGTCGGCGTGTAGACGACGGGCAGCAGCTCCTCCAGGTACTCGGTGATCAGACGGTAGAAGAGCACCTCGTTGGTGTCCTGGAGCTGACGCAGATAGATGTGCCGGTTGAGGGGCTTGTCGTAGCCGTGGAACGCCTCGTAGGCGCGGGCGACCTGCTCGTCCAGGGTCTCCACGGCGGGCGGCAGCAGCCCGTCGAGACCGAGCTCGGCGCGCTCCTGCCGGCTGAAGGCGGTGCCCTTGTTGACCAGCGGATCGGCCAGGGTCGTGATGGCGGGGCTGGTGGTCGTGCGGGGGTGCTGGTTCATCGGCTGGTCCATGGTGTGACGCGTTCCCTGGACTCGCCGGTTCGTGCAGGCGACTTGCGCCGTTCGGTCCAACCGTCGTTTCGGTCCTCGGTTCACCGATGAGTTCCGGCGCGTCGCCCGGTCTACCTCTCCGTAAGGCGCACCGAGCCCCAACACCGAGCAGGAGAAGGCGACATGAGCGTGACGACCCCTCAGACGCAGGTCCGGACCGAGTCCCACACCCCTGGCTTCCTTTCCACCCGCCCCGTATGGCTGGTCGGCGTCCTGGCGACGCTCGCCGGTGCCGTCGTGACGGAGGCGTTCGCGCTCGTCGCCCGGACCGCGGGCGTCCCGATGGAGGCGGCCAGCCCCGGGGCCGAGGAGGCCGCGGAGATCCCCGTCGGCGGCTTCGTCGGCGGCGTGCTGTTCTGGGCGGTCGCCGGGATCGTCCTGGCCGTGGTGCTCGCCCACTGGGCAAAGCGGCCCGCCCGCACCTTCACCGTGACCACCGTCGTCCTCACCGCACTGTCCCTCGCCGGCCCTGCCGTCGCCCCGCACACGGCCACGTCCACCCAGATCGTCCTCGCCGCCTCCCATGTGGTGGCCGCCGCGGTGATCATCCCCCTGGTGGCACGGCGGCTGTCCCACGTACAGAGGTGACGCCCTCGACTCCCCGCATCCCGACACCGGCCCGTCGCGCTCACCGCCGACGGGCCGTCGTCGTGTGCGTGCCGCTGCCCCTCGCCGCAGCGCCCTTGAGCTACTCGCCCGACGGCGCGGTCAGCGGTACGCCCAGGCCCACCGGGGTGCCGAGGTTCGGCGTGCCGTCGGCGTTCCAGGTGAACATCCCCGTCGCCGCGTACGTGACCCCACCGCTGACCACGGTGCGCCAGCCCTTCGACGCCGTGGCGCGAGAGGGACTCCGGCTCCTGGTGGAGGCCATCGAGAAACCGGACGCGGAGCCGTCCCCGGCGACCGACCCCCCGGTCGAGCTCGTGATCCGCGTCTCGACCGCACCCCCGCCGTCCCGGTAGCCGCCCCGGCCTTGCCCACGCCGTACCGCTGGCGCACGCTGGTCCTATGGGGGCGCAAGAGGGCCCTACGCTCATCACCTCCGTCCAGCGGGCCATGCGGCTACTGGAGGCTGTGAGCGCACACCAGAACGGCGCGCCGGCGAAGCAGCTGGCACGCGAGACCGGGCTGCCTCTGGCCACCGCCTATCACCTGCTGCGCACGCTGGTGCACGACGGCTACGTGCGGAAACTGGACGACGGCGGGTTCATCCTCGGTGACAAGCTGCAGAGCCTCCGGACCACGGGGCGCGCGCAGGCGCTGCTCAGCCGCGTCCGGCCCACGCTCGCCGCGCTGCGGGACGAGCTCACGACCCCCGCCTATCTCACCTTCTACGAGGAGGGCGAGATCCGGGTCGCCGAGATCGTCGACGGCCCCGGGACGCCCCGCGTCGATCTCTGGGTGGGCTTCGAGGACGCGGGACACGCGACCGCACTGGGCAAGTCCGTGCTCAGGGAACTGGACGAGGAGTCCCGCAAGGACTACCTATCCCGCCACCATCTCGCCGACCTCACCCCGCGGACCATCACCAGCCCGCCGGAACTGCTCCGGCGGCTGGACACCTCACCCCTGGCCCCGGCCGTCACGGACCTGGAGGAGTACGCCCTCGGCACGGTCTGCGTCGCCGTCCCGGTCTACAGCGGGGACACACTCGGCTCCCTCGGCGTCTCACTGCCGGCGAACCGGCTCTCCCGGCTGCCGGAGATCAGCGAACGGCTGCTCCCGACCGCGAGCCGCGTGACGAGGAGCCTCTCGCTCACTATCTGAAAATCCGCTCCTTGCCGGTGCCCCCGCTCACCCCGTTTTCTGGATGAAACAGACATTTCCAGGGTGTGCCCCCAGCCTGGCGCCCCGCTCACAGGTGAGGACCACGGATACAGATATGACCCACACCCGAGACCTTGGTGACGACCACTGGGCCGTACGGCCGTTCAAGAACCGAGTGGCCGGTGCCCGGGCCTCGGCCTGCAGACGCGCGTTCGCGCAGCTGGCCGCCGGTACACCCGTCCTGCCCGTGGTGATCGTCACCGTCATCGTGCTCGTCGACCTCGTCGGCGGAGCCGGGATGATCTGGCTGCCCCTGCTCGCGGCCGGACCTGCCCTCGCGGCCACGACCAACGGGCCGCGCGGAGTCCTCTCGGTCGGCTTCCTCGCCGTCGCACTCGGCGCGACGCTCGGCATCCGGGACGGTATCCCGGGCCGGGAACTGGTCGCCGTACTGTCCGCCCTGGTGGCCGTCACCCTCGCGAGCGGCCTGGCCGGCGTCCTGCGGGGGCGCCGGGAGCGGGTGCTCGCGGCCGTCCGCTCGGTCGCGGAGACCGCCCAGCACGCGCTGCTCAAGCCCGTGCCGTCGACCGTCGGACCGTTCCAGGTGGCCGTCCGCTACAGCGCCGCGGCGGCCGAGGCCCGTATCGGCGGGGACCTCTACGCCCTGATACCCACCCCGCACGGGGTGCGGCTGATCGTCGGCGATGTGCGCGGCAAGGGGCTGCCCGCCGTGGGGACCGCCGCGCTGGTGCTCGGTGTCTTCCGCGAGGCCGCCCACGACGAGCCCGATCTCCTCGCCGTGGTCGACAGGATCGAGCGGAGCCTGGCGCGCAACCTCGGTCACGACGACTTCGTCACGGCCGTGGTCGCCGGATACCCGCAGGCCGGGCATCTGGAGGTGGTGAACTGCGGGCACACGCCGCCGCTGCTGGTGCGCGCCTGCGGGAGCGTCACGCCCGTGGAGCCCGCCCATCCGTCGCCGCCTCTCGGACTGCGCGCCCTCGCCGGTCACGCGCCCAGCCTCCACAAGCTCCCCTTCGACGAAGGCGACCAGCTGCTGCTCTACACCGACGGCGTGACCGAAGCCCGGGACCACGGGCGGGCCTTCTATCCGCTCGCCGAAGGACTGGAGCGCCACGTGTCCCACGAGCCGGCCCGCACTCTCGACGCGCTCCACGACGAGCTGCTGGCCCATGTGGGCGGCCGGCTGCACGACGACGCGGCACTGCTCCTGATCCGCAAACCGGCCGCATCCGAAGCGGGGGTGCCCGCCGAGAGGACCGCTCCCGGCGTGGCTCCCGAGGTGCGGTGCTATCTGTGAGGGAGGTGTTACCGCTCCTCGCGCAGATCCTTGACCCGGCGGAGTTTGCCGACGGAGCGCTCCAGGGTCTCCGGTTCGACGATCGCCACGTCGACGGTGACGCCGACTGCGTCCTTGACGTCCTTCGCGATCGCGTGGGCGGCGGCCTCGCGCAGTCCGGCGGGTGTGCCGGGGCGGGTTTCGACGCGGACGGTCATGTGGTCCATGCGGCCGCGCCGGGTCAGCTGGATCTGGAAGTGCGGGGCGACGCCGGGCGTGCGCAGCACGATCTCCTCGATCTGGCTGGGGAAGACGTTCACCCCACGCAGGATGATCATGTCGTCGCAGCGGCTGGTGATCTTCTGGATGCGACGGAAGGCGGGCCGGGCCGTGCCGGGCAGCAGCCGGGTCAGGTCGCGGGTGCGGTAGCGGACGACCGGCAGGGCCTCCTTGGTCAGGGACGTGAAGACCAGTTCCCCCTCCTCGCCCTCGGGCAGTACCTCGCCCGTGATCGGGTCGACGACCTCGGGATAGAAGTGGTCCTCCCACACGTGCAGCCCGTCCTTGGTCTCCACACACTCCTGGGCGACACCCGGGCCGATGACTTCCGACAAGCCGTATAGGTCGACGGCGTGGATGTCCATCCGCTCCTCGATCTCGCGGCGCATCTCCTCCGTCCACGGCTCGGCACCGAAGACGCCCGCCCGCAGGCTGCTGCCGCGCGGGTCGACGCCCTGCCGCTCGAACTCGTCGAGGAGCGTGAGCATGTAGGAGGGGGTGACCATGATGATCTCGGGCTGGAAGTCCTGGATGATCTGCACCTGGCGTGCGGTCATGCCTCCCGAGGCGGGGATCACGGTGCACCCGGCCCGCTCGGCGCCGTAGTGGGCGCCGAGGCCGCCGGTGAACAGGCCGTAGCCGTAGGAGATGTGCACCTTGTGCCCGGGGCGGCCGCCCGCGGCACGGATCGAGCGGGCGACCAGGTCCGCCCACATCGCCAGGTCGTTCTCCGTGTAGCCGACCACCGTCGGGCGCCCGGTGGTGCCGCTGGAGGCGTGGACGCGGCGGACCTGGTCCATGGGGACGGCGAACATGCCGAACGGGTAGGTGCCGCGCAGATCCGCCTTGGTCGTGAAGGGGAAGCGGGACAGGTCCGCCAAGGTCCGGCAGTCGTCGGGCGTGACGCCGGCCTCGTCGAACTTCTTCCGGTACGTCTCCACGTTGTCGTAGGCGTGGCGCAGGCTCCGGCGCAGACGGTCGAGCTGGAGCTCGCACAGTTCCTCGCGCGTCAGGCGCTCAGCGTCGTCCAGCAGGTCGTGGGGGAGGGGTTCGCCCCGTCGCTGTCCAGCCGCCGTGTCAGCCGTACGTCTCACTTCACGCACCACCTTGTAACCCGACCGACCATTCGGTTAGCTTCAGCGCTGCCAAGTAATCCAGCCGCCTCGAGGCCTGTCAAGGATCAGGGGCTTACCAAGGCGCGCGGGGGCGTTCTATGATGGACCGAACGAATGGTCGGTTGGGAAGTGGGACGGATGGACACGACACACTCCAGCCCCCCGGGGGCGGACGGCGCCGAGCCGGTTCTCCAGCAGCACTTCGACGCGACGATCGCGCGGGACCAGCGGATCGAGCCGCGTGACTGGATGCCGGAGGGCTACCGGAAGACGCTCGTCCGGCAGATCGCGCAGCACGCGCACTCGGAGATCATCGGCATGCAGCCGGAGGGCGAGTGGATCACGCGTGCGCCGTCGCTGCGCCGCAAGGCCATTCTGTTCGCGAAGGTCCAGGACGAGGCCGGGCACGGGCTGTATCTGTACTCGGCGGCGGAGACGCTGGGCGCCGACCGCGCGGATCTGACCGAGCGGCTGATCGAGGGCCGCCAGAAGTACTCCTCGATCTTCAATTACCCCACGCTGAGCTTCGCGGACGTCGGAGTGATCGGCTGGTTCGTGGACGGGGCGGCGATCTGCAACCAGGTGCCGCTGTGCCGCAGCTCCTACGGCCCTTACGCGCGTGCGATGGTGCGGATCTGCAAGGAGGAGTCGTTCCATCAGCGGCAGGGCTACGAGCTGCTGATGACGATGATGCGGGGCACCGCGGCGCAGCGGGAGATGGTGCAGGACGCGGTGAACCGCTGGTGGTGGCCGTCGCTGATGATGTTCGGCCCGCCCGACGACGCCTCGCCCAACTCGGCGCAGTCCATGGCCTGGAAGATCAAACGGCACAGCAACGACGAACTGCGTCAGCGCTTCGTCGACATGACCGTCCCGCAGGCCGAGAAGCTCGGCGTGACGCTGCCCGACCCCCAGCTGCGCTGGAACGAGGAGCGCGGGCACCACGACTTCGGCACCCCCGACTGGGACGAGCTGATGCGGGTCATCAAGGGCGACGGCCCGTGCAACGCCCAGCGGATGGAGCGGCGACGCACCGCTCATGAGGAGGGCGCCTGGGTGCGTGAGGCGGCCAGCGCCCACGCGGCCAAGCAGGCCGCACGCTCGGAGAAGGGAGCGGTGGCATGACCGCCGAGAAGCAGAACTGGCCGCTGTACGAGGTGTTCGTGCGCGGCAAGCGCGGGCTGAACCACGTCCACGTGGGCTCGCTGCACGCCGCCGACGACCGTATGGCGCTCACGCACGCCCGGGACCTGTACACGCGGCGCAACGAGGGCGTGAGCATCTGGGTGGTGCGCTCCGAGCACATCGCCGCCTCGACCCGCGACGAGAAGGACCCCTTCTTCGAGCCGAGCGCCGACAAGGTCTACCGGCACCCGACCTTCTACGACATTCCCGACGACGTCCCGCACATCTGAAGGAGAGGGTATGAGCGACGACCACGTCTACATGACCCTCGCCGAGGGACACGAGGACGACACCCGCTGGGCCTACGGCACCGGCTTCGAGGACCCCCTGCACGGCGTCGAGACCGCCGTGCCCGACGGCGTCGACGCCGGGGAACTGGCCGCCCTCTGCGTCACCCTGGCCGACGACGCCCTGGTCTCGGCCCAGCGGCTGGCCGAGTGGACCACCCGCGCCCCGGAGCTGGAGGAGGAGGTGGCGCTGGCCAACATCGGACTCGACCTGCTCGGCCAGGCCCGCCTGCTGTACTCCCGAGCGGGCCAGGTCGACGGCACCGGGCGCGGCGAGGACGCCTACGCCTACTTCCGCGACGCCGGCGAGTTCCGCAACGTACGCCTGGCCGAACTGCCGGGCGGCGACTTCGCGTTCTCGATCGTGCGGCTGCTGGTGTTCTCCAGCTGGCGCCTCGCGCACTTCGAGCGGCTCACCGCCCACCGCGACCCGGTGCTCGCGGCGATCGCCGCCAAGGGTGTGAAGGAGCTGACCTACCACCGGCAGTACGCGGCCGAGTGGGCGGTACGGCTGGGCGACGGCACCGAGGAGTCGCACCGCCGGACGCGCAGGGCGCTGGAGCAGGTGGCGCCCTACCTGGGCGAGTTGTTCACGGCGTACGACGTACGGGACGAGGTCGTCGCCGTCCTGCGTCAGGTCACCGAGGCGGCCGGGCTGCCCATGCCCGTCTACCGGCCGCTGCCCGGCTCGGGCCGCAGCGGGGAGCACACCGAGCATCTCGCCCCGCTGCTGGCCGAGTTGCAGGGCGTGGCCCGCGCCCACCCGGAGGCGACATGGTGACCGGGCTGCTGGACGCGCGACGGGCCCGGCGCATCGCCGAGCAGGTGCCCGACCCCGAGCTGCCCATGCTCACCCTGGCCGACCTCGGGGTGCTGCGCGAGGTGTCCATGGACCCGGACGGGACGGTGGTCGCGAGCCTGACCCCGACCTACTCGGGCTGCCCGGCCATGGCCGAGATGCGTGCAGGCGTGGCCGCCCGGCTCAAGGACGCCGGCTACGCGCGCGTCAAGATCCGCACCGTCCTCGACCCGCCGTGGACCAGCGACTGGATCACGCCGGCCGGCCGCCGAAAGCTCGCCGAACACGGCATCGCCCCGCCCGGGGCAGCGCCCGCGCGCGCCGCCGGACCGGTGCCGCTCGTGCTGTCGCCGACCCGCCGCTCGGTGCCCTGCCCGCGGTGCGGCGGCGCGGACACCGAGGAGACCTCCCGCTTCGCCGCCACGTCCTGCAAGGCGTTGTGGCGCTGCCTCGTCTGCCGCGAGCCGTTCGAGTACGTCAAGGAGATCTGATGGAGGACCTGATGGAGCCGGCCCCCGCCCCGGCGCCGCGCGCGCGTACCCGCCGACGTCCGGTCTTCCACCCGCTGCGGGTCGCCGCCGTGCAGCCGCTGTGCGAGGACGCGGCGGCCGTCAGCTTCGACATCCCGGCCGAGCTGGCCGAGGAGTTCGCCTTCGCGCCCGGCCAGTCGCTCACCCTGCGGCGCGAGGTGGACGGCCGGGACGAGCGCCGCTCGTACTCGATCTGCTCACCCGCCGGCACGGCACCGCGCATCGGCGTCCGGGTCGTACCCGGCGGCCTGTTCTCCTCCTGGCTGGTGCACGAGGTGCGCCCCGGCGGCACCGTCGAGGTGATGGCCCCCACCGGCGCCTTCACTCCCGACCTCACCACCCCCGGCCACCACGTCCTGATCGCGGCAGGCTCCGGCATCACGCCCATGGTCTCCATCGCCGAGTCCGTCCTGGCCGCCGACTCCCGCTCGACGGTCACCCTCTTCTACGGCAACCGCCGCACCGGCACCGTGATGTTCGCCGACGAGCTGGCCGACCTGAAGGACCTCTACCCGACGCGGTTCCAGCTCGCCCACGTCCTCTCCCGTGAGCCCCGCGAGGCCGAGGTGCTCTCCGGCCGCCTCGACGCCGACCGGCTGTCGGTGCTCATCGACGCGCTGGTCGACGTGGAGTCCGCCGACCACTGGTGGCTGTGCGGCCCGCACGGAATGGTCCGCGCCGCCCAGCAGGTCCTGGCCGGCCTCGGCGTGCCCGGCGACCGCGTCCACCAGGAGCTGTTCTACGCCGACGACGAGCCCGTACGCGAGGTCCACCACGCCGAGGCCGGCCCCTCCGGCCCGGTCAGCCAGGTCACCGTCACCCTCGACGGCCGCTCCACCACCTCCGCCCTACCCCGCGAGCGGACCATCCTCGAAGGCGCCCAGCAGACCCGCCCCGACCTGCCGTTCGCCTGCAAGGGCGGCGTCTGCGGCACCTGCCGCGCCCTGGTCACCGACGGCAAGGCCGACATGCGCCGCAACTTCGCCCTCGAACCGGCCGAGGTCGACGCGGGTTACGTCCTCACCTGCCAGTCGTTCCCGGTCTCCGACGCCCTGACGGTGGACTTCGACACCTAGGGCCTGTCGTTCGGATCACGTCGCAGACGCGGGGCCTGGCACGCGCATCCGCGGCGTTGTCGTGCCGCCCTCCTCCGCCTTACAGCTGCACGCACCAGGCCCCGCTCACCGGTGCTGAAGAGATGCCGTCGATTCCCTGCGACCTGATCCAAACGACAGACCCTAGGGGCGTGTCGGTCGTGAGGACCGCGGACGGCGAGTGGCTGCTCACCTTCGAGTACTGGGCCGCGGCCGCATCGTGATCCTCAACGACCAGGACACGTCGACGATCGCCCACGCCGAGGTCGGCCTCGGCCGCTCGGACGTGGCCTACCACCGGCTCGTCAACCGCAGGACCGGCCAGGTCAGCGGCACCGGCGGCAACACCAACGACGCGAACATCGGCAACGGGGGACGTCCCCGACGTCCGCCTGGAGGACGCGGGCCGGTGCGTCCCGAGGGGCGCCGCTCACCCTCCAGAAGGAGGCCGCGGACGGCTCGCAGGAGTGGCGGCTGGTCCGGCAGGCGGGGCCTCGGCCCAACTGACGCTCACCCGTCGCGCAGCACGCGCAACGCCGTGAGTGCCACGTGGAGTTCGGTGCGGCGTTCACCGGATTCGAGGTCGGTGTCGAGGAGGCGTTCGATGGTGCGCAGACGCTGGTACATGGTCTCCCGGGACAGGCCGCCCCGGCGGGCCGCGGTGGTCTTGTTGCCGGCGGCGTCGAGGTAGTGCCCGAGCGTCGTCAGCAGGTCGGAGCCGTGCCGGGTGTCGTGGTCGATGAGCCGGCCGAGGCGCCGTTCGGTGTAGTCCTGGATCCGGGTGTCCTCGCGCAGGGCGTACAGCAGGCGGCGCAGGTCGATGTCCGGCAGCTCGTGGAAGGAGCGGTCGGCGGGAAGGGGCTGGCCGGGCGGGGTGGCCTCGATGACGCGGGCCGCCTCCCGGAAGGAGCGGGCGGCGTCGGCGAGGTCCGCCACCTCCGAGCCGGCGCTCACGAGCGCCTCCGGGTACAGCCCCAGCGCGGTGCGGCTCAGGCGCTCGGCCACCGGACGCCAGGGCTGGGCGGCGCGCAGGGCCAGCAGGACACCGAGGCGGCCGGGGGAGAGCTCGCCGGCGAGCGCCGGGACACCCGCCGACCTGAGCTCCCGGTGCAGTCGGGACTCCGGCTCCGCCCCCGCGGCTCCAGGGCCCAGGTCGACGAGCAGTGCCAGGAATCGGCTGTCCTCGGTGGGCAGGCCCAGCGCGGCGCAGCGGGCACGGGCGTCCGCGGGGGAGTGGTGGCGCTGTTCGGCCAGTTCCCGCAGGGCACTGCGGTGGGCCGTGTGTTCCCACGGCGTCGCGTGGATGAGGCGGGCGACGGTCAGCGCCATCGCCGTCCTCTCCAGGACGGTGACGTGCTCCGGCCCGAAGTCCGGCCCGTCGTCGGGAGCCCGGAGCATGGCCAGACGGCCCCAGCGTTCACCCTGGTAGGAGACCGGCGCGGTCAGCCAGCCCTCCGGACCGCCCACCTCCGTGTGGTCGCCCGGCTCGGTGGCCCGGGAGCGCTGCTCCCAGCCGGTGAGCGCCTCCCGCACCGTGCTGCCCGACGGCTCGCAGATCAGTGCCTGGTGCACCAGGTTCTCCAGGACGACCGTGCGGCCGCTCATCTCCGCCGCCGCGCGCACCACGTCCTGAGGCCCCGCGCCGCGCAGCGTCAGCGCGGTGAACGCCTCGTGGATCCGCTGGGTCCGGCGCATCGCGTCGGCCTGGTTGCCGAGGATGAGGGCGTGGACGACCTGGGTGACCTCCAGGAAGTTGACGTCCCGGGCGAGGGTCACCAGGGGAAGCCCCCGGGCGCGGCAGGCCTGGACGAGGGCGTCGGGCGGGCGGTGGTAGCGCCGTACCAGCTCGATGACCAGGGCGGCCGCTCCCACCTCGGTGAGTTCGTCGACGTACCGGCGGACCCCCGCGGTGTCCTCGGGCAGCGGCATGCCCGTCGTCAGGACCAGCTCCCCGCCCTTGAGGAAGGACGCCGGGTCCGTCAGCTCGGTGATGTGCACCCAGCGCACCGGCCGGTCCAGCTGGGCCAGCCCGGTGACGACCTGGGGCTGTCCGGCGGCCAGGACGGGCAGGGCCAGCACGTCGGCGACGGTCGGCGCGCGACCGGCCGGGGCCTTCGGGTGGTTCTCGTCCACGGTGACTCCCTGCTCGCCCGGTCACTCTGACAAGCGCCACTGACCTGCGCAAGAGCTGTCCACGGCAGGGGCGGGCGGGACCCGAGGGGTTCGGAGGTTGACACAACGTCCGAACAACGCGTTCCGGCTGGACAGATCACGCGTTGTCGCCCGTCGCGGGGGCTTGGATGCTCGGTTACCGGAGCTGAGCCAAGCAACCACACCTCGACGTACGGCCGGGAGACAACATGACCGCACTGTCGCCGCACCTTCGCCAGGCCACACCCGTGGTGGCGGCCCGGGGCGAGGGCGTCCACCTCTACGGTGAGGACGGCCGCCGCTACCTCGATTTCACCGCCGGCATCGGCGTCACCAGCACCGGGCACTGCCACCCCAAGGTCGTGGCGGCGGCGCAGGAGCAGGTGGGCTCGCTGATCCACGGCCAGTACACCACCGTCATGCACCAGCCGCTGCGCCGCCTCGTCGACAAGCTGGGCGAGGTGCTGCCGGCCGGTCTCGACAGCCTGTTCTTCACCAACTCCGGCAGCGAGGCCGTCGAGGCGGCACTGCGGCTGGCCCGCCAGGCCACCGGCCGCCCCAACGTCCTGGTCTGCCACGGAGGTTTCCACGGCCGTACCGTCGCCGCCGCCTCCATGACCACCTCCGGCATCCGCTTCCGGTCCGGTTTCTCCCCGCTGATGAGCGGCGTGGTCGTCACCCCGTTCCCGACGGCCTTCCGGTACGGCTGGGACGAGGAGACCGCCACCCGCTTCGCCCTGAAGGAGCTCGACTACACCCTCCAGACGATCTCGTCGCCCGCCGACACGGCCGCGATCATCGTCGAGCCGGTGCTCGGCGAGGGCGGCTACGTGCCCGCGAACCGCGCCTTCATCGAAGGGCTGCGCGAGCGGGCGGACCGGCACGGCATCCTGCTGATCTTCGACGAGGTGCAGACCGGCGTCGGCCGCACCGGACGTTTCTGGGGACACGACCACTTCGGCGTCACCCCGGACATCCTCGTCACCGCCAAGGGCCTGGCCAGCGGCTTCCCCATCTCCGGCATCGCCGCCTCCGAGGAACTGATGGCCAAGGCGTGGCCCGGCTCGCAGGGCGGCACGTACGGCGCAAACGCCGTCGCCTGCGCCGCCGCCTGCGCGACCCTCGACGTCGTACGCGACGAGAAGCTCGTCGAGAACGCCGAGGCGATGGGCAAGCGGCTGCGCCACGGTCTGGAGGCGGTGGCCGACCGGACCCCGGGCATCGGCGACGTCCGTGGCCTCGGACTCATGCTCGCCACCGAGTTCGTCACCGAGGACGGCAGCCCCGACTCCGAGACCGCCGCCCGTGTGCAGCGCGCCGCCATCGACGAGGGTCTGCTCCTGCTGCTGTGCGGCGCCTGGAACCAGGTGGTCCGTATGATCCCGGCGCTCGTGATCGACGAGACGGGCGTGGACGAGGGCCTGCAGGCCTGGGCGAACGCCGTGGAGGCCGGTACGTCGGGAGCGGCGGACCGATGACCACCGCCACCCGCGACCTGGAGGGTCTGACGGACCGCATCGCCGAGATCGCGCCCGGCCTGCGGGTGGAGACCGGCCCGGGGGCGACGGGCCCCTATGCCTACGATGCCTCCAACTACCGTGTGCTGCCGCGGGCCGTGGCCTTCCCGCGCACCGCCGACGAGGTGGTCGCGGTGCTGCGGGCCTGCCGGGAGGCCGGCGTCCCGGTCACCGCCCGGGGCGGCGGCACCAGCATGGCCGGCAACGCCGTCGGCCTCGGAGTCGTCCTGGACTTCTCCCGGTACATGAACCGGATCCTGGACATCGACCCGGCGGCACGCACCGCGCGCGTCGAGGCCGGTGTCGTCCTCGACGCGCTGCGCGACGCGACCGCCCTGCACGGGCTCGACTTCGGCCCGGACCCGTCCTCGCACAGCCGCTGCACCCTCGGCGGCATGATCGGCAACGACGCGTGCGGCAACCGGTCGGTGCGGGACGGGCGGACCAGCGGCCATGTGGAGGCCCTGGAGATCGTGACGGCCGACGGCGTGCGGGCCGTCGCCGACCACTCCGGGCTGCGTGCCACCGAGCCGGGCGACGCGGAGGCTGTGCGGCGCGTCGCCCGGCTCGAATCCGACCTCAGGCGGCTGGTCGAGGACAACCTGGCGCTGATCCGTACCGAGCTGGGCCGGATCCCGCGTCAGGTCTCCGGCTTCCAGCTGCATCACCTGCTGCCGGAGAACGGATTCGATCTGGTCCGTGCTCTGGTGGGCACCGAGGGCACCTGTGCGGTCGTCACCGCCGCGACGGTCCGCCTGGTGGCGACCGCACAGGCATCCACGCTGCTGACGCTCGGCTACGAGGACGTGGTCGAGGCGGCCGAGGACGTGCCGCAGATCCTGCGCTTCTCGCCCAGCGCCGTGGAGGGCATGGACGAGGCGATCGTCGCCACCATGCGCGCCCGCCGTGGTGCGGATTCGGTGACCGGGCTGCCCGAGGGGCGGGCCTGGCTGTACGTCGAGCTGGAGGGTGACGATCAGGCTGCGGTGAACGCCCGCGCCGCTGAGCTGTTGGATGTGCTCAGGGCGCGGGGGCGGATGACCGGCGGCCGGGTGGTGGAGAGCCCGGCCGAGCGGCGGTCGCTGTGGCGGGTGCGTGAGGACGGGGCGGGGCTGGCCGCGCGCCTCGTCGATGGTGGCGAGTCCTGGCCGGGCTGGGAGGACGCGGCCGTCGCGCCCGAGCACCTGGCCGCCTACCTGCGCGACTTCCGCAAGCTGCTGACCAGCCACGACCTGATCGGCGTGCTCTACGGGCACTTCGGCGCGGGATGCGTGCACGTGCGGATCGACTTCGACCCGGCCACCGAGGCCGGCCGGGCGGTCATGCGCCGGTTCCTGACCGAGGCGGCCGCGCTGGTGGTCGAGCACGGCGGCACGCTGTCGGGCGAGCACGGCGACGGACGGGCGCGCAGCGAACTGCTCGAGGTCATGTACAGCCACCGCATGATCGCCGCGTTCGCCGCGTTCAAGCGGACCTTCGACCCCGACGGGCTGCTCAACCCCGGCGTGATCGTCGACCCGGCCCCGCTGGACACCGACCTCGCGCTGCGTGAACTCCCGCTGCTGGACACGACGTTCGGCTTCCCTCATGACGAGGACGGTTTCGCCGGCGCCGTGCGCCGCTGCGTCGGTGTCGGCCGCTGCCGCAGTGACGCGGGCGGGGTGATGTGCCCGAGCTACCGGGCCACGGGCGAGGAGAACGACTCCACCCGCGGCCGGGCCCGCATGCTCCAGGAGATGGTGCGCGGCGAGGCCGTCCAGGACGGCTGGCGCTCGACCGAGGTCAAAGACGCCCTCGATCTGTGCCTGTCGTGCAAGGCCTGCTCCAGTGACTGCCCGGTCGGCGTCGACATGGCCACGTACAAGGCGGAGTTCCTCCACCAGCACTACAAGGGACGGTTCCGTCCGCGTTCCCATTACTCGCTGGGCTGGCTGCCGCTGACGTCGGCGTTGGCCGGATACGTGGCCCGCCCGGTCAATCTGCTGCTACGGGGACCGTTCGGCAGGCTCCTCGCCCGTCTGGGCGGTGTGACCACCCGGCGCAGGATCCCGGCCTTCGCCTCCCGGCGTGCCCTGCGCAGGGCCCTGCTTGCGGCGAAGACGAACGAGTCGGCGAAGGCCGTGCTCTTCGTCGACAGCTTCACCCGTGCCTTCCGCCCCGAGGTCGCCGGAGCCGCCGGCCGCGTCCTGGCCGACGCCGGCGTCCCCTGCACGCCCCAGGGCGGCCTGTGCTGCGGACTGACCTGGGTCAGCACCGGACAGCTGAACGTCGCCCGCAGAATCATGGCCCGCACGGTCGCCACCCTCGACAACGGCGACGACCGGCCGATCATCGTGGCCGAGCCGAGCTGTGCGGCCGCGTTGAAACGTGACGTCCCCGAACTGCTTGGCACCGAGGCCGCCCGGCGCGTCGCCGACCGGGTGCACACCTTCGGCGGGGCCCTCACGGACCTCGCCGACCAGGGCTGGAGCCCGCCGCCGCTGCCCGAGAACGTCGTGCTCCAGACCCACTGCCACGAGTACGCCACCTTCAAGGGCCGCCGCCCCGCCGACCTGCTGCGCCGGCTCGGCGTACGTGGCGTCGACGAGGCCGAGGGCTGCTGCGGCCTCGCCGGGAACTTCGGTTTCGAGGCAGAGCACTACGACACCTCGATGGCCGTCGCCGATCTCGCCCTCAAACCCCGCATCGACAACCTCGACGGACGCACCGTCGTGGCCGACGGCTTCAGCTGCGCCACCCAGATCGGCCACCTCGCGGGCGACCGGGACATCCGCGCCCTGCACCTCGCGGAACTCCTCGACCCCGCCGCCGATCGAACAGGAGAGACATCATGACCGAGATACTGACCCAGTTGTTCATCGGTGGTGCCTGGGTGGACGCCGCGGACGGCGCCACCATGCCCGTCGACGACCCCGCGACCGGCGAGATCCTCTGCCATGTCGCCGACGCCGGCCCCAAGGACGCACGGCTCGCCGAGGAGGCCGCCGTCCAGGCCCAGGCCGACTGGGCACGTACCGCACCCCGGGCCCGCAGCGAGATCCTGCGCCGCGCCCACGAGCTCATCCTCGAGCGCACCGACGAGCTCGCCCACCTGATGACGTCCGAAATGGGCAAGCCGCTGGCCGAGGCCAGGGGAGAGGTGGCGTACGCCGCCGAGTTCTTCCGCTGGTTCTCCGAGGAGGCCGTGCGCATCGACGGCGGCTGCGGCACCCTGCCCGACGGCCGCAACCGCATGCTGCTCTCCCGCCGCCCGGTCGGCCCCTGCCTGCTGATCACGCCGTGGAACTTCCCGCTGGCCATGGGCACCCGCAAGATCGGCCCGGCGATCGCGGCGGGCTGCACGATGGTCCTCAAGCCGGCCCCGCAGACCCCGCTCTCCAGCCTGGCCCTGGCCGGGATCCTCAAGGAGGCCGGGCTCCCGGACGGTGTGCTGAACGTCGTGACCACCTCCCGCGCCGGCGAGGTCTGCGAACCCCTCCTGCGCGGCGGCCGCATCCGCAAGCTGTCCTTCACCGGCTCCACGGGCGTCGGCCGGCTGCTGCTCGCCCAGTGCGCCGACACCGTCGTACGGACGTCGATGGAGCTGGGCGGCAACGCGCCGTTCATCGTCTTCGACGACGCCGATCTGGACGTGGCCGTGGACGGCGCGATGGTCGCCAAGATGCGCAACATGGGCGAGGCGTGCACCGCCGCGAACCGCTTCTTCGTGCACCGGTCGGTGGCCGACGAGTTCGGCCGGCGGCTCGCCGAGCGCATGGGCGCGCTCGTGGTGGGCCCCGGCACCCGGGAGGGTGTCGACGTCGGCCCGCTGATCGACGCCGCCGGACGGGCCAAGGTCGCGGAGCTCGTCGCCGACGCCGTCGAGCGCGGTGCCCGGGTGCTCGTCGGCGGCCGTACGCCGGAAGGCGCGGGCTGCTTCTACCCGCCGACCGTGCTCGCCGACGTCGACCCCGGCAGCCGCCTGATGGACACGGAGATCTTCGGCCCCGTCGCGGCGATCCTCACCTTCGACGACGAGGACGAGGTCCTGCGCCGCGCCAACGACACGCAGTGGGGTCTGGTCGGTTACGTCTTCACCCAGGGCCTGGACCGTGGGCTGCGCGTCAGCGAGGGTCTGGAGGTGGGCATGGTGGGCCTGAACACCGGCCTCGTCTCCAACCCGGCCGCGCCGTTCGGCGGGGTCAAGCAGTCCGGCCTCGGCCGCGAGGGCGGCCGGGTCGGGATCGAGGAGTTCCTGGAGTACCAGTACGTCGCGGTGCCCGTGCGATGACGGTGTTCCTGTCCTGACACACGCCCCATCGCGCACCGCGCGCACAGCCCTCGCTTACTCGGCCCGCCCCCCGGGCCGCATGCGGGTCGCCCCGTGCCCGGCCTCTCCCCCCCCCGGCCGGGCACGGGCCATACCGCTGAGACGCCCGGCGCGAGGGCGTGTGCACGGTGATCCGCTGTGCCGGGCTGTCACGCGCCCAGTCGGCGGTCGCTGATGCCGGACGCCGTGTCGGCGACCAGGCGGCCCCACTCGGGCAGCCGGTCCGCGTCGTAGCGGGAGTCCGGCATGGAGACGGCCACGGAGGCCAGCGGTGTGCCGTCCTCGTCCAGGACGGGTGCGGCGATCGCGCAGACGTCGGGGCGGTACTGGTTGCGGTTGAGGGCATAGCCGTCCGTGCGCACCCGCTTCAGCTCGGCGCGCAGCTCGGCCGGGTCGACCGTCGTCGCGTCGCGTGCCGTCGGCGAACAGCGCCTTGTACCAGCCCAGCGTCCACGCCTCGGGCGGGAACGAGCCGAAGGCGCCTGCTGAACGAGGTGACGACCCGGTCGACGACGACCATGCACTGCAACGCGTCCGGCACCGCTGCGCTCACACCGTGCGGACGTACTACGCGATCGGCGACACCTCGCCCCTGCACGCCACCGCCACCGGGCGCGCGATCCTGGCCCACCTGCCGCCCGCCGACGTGGACGAACTGGTCGCGCACAGGCTGGAGCGCTACAAGCAAGTGGCCGGCCGCCCTGTCGACGAGCGCGCTGGTGGCCTGTCTGAGCACCGTGTTCTCGCTGATCATCGGTGTGACCGCGGCGACCGCCCTGACCAGAAGCGAACTCCCGCTGCGCTCCGCGGTCTACGCCCTGGTCCTCGGGCCGCTGGTCATTCCGCAGATTGTCACCGCGCTGGGCCTGTTCCTGCTGTTCGAGCCCGCCGCGATGCTGGGCAGCCCGATCGCCATCGCTCTCGGCCACACCGTGCTGGCCTCGCCGATCGCGGTGCTCATCCTGATCGCGACCCTGCGCGGGATCGACGAACGGCTGGAGGACGCCGCGGCGAGCATGGGCGCGAACCGGCTGACCATCGCGCGCAGGATCACCTTCCCCCTCGCCACCCCCGGAATGATCGCGGCGGCGATCTTCTCCTTCATCACCAGCTTCGACGAGTTCTACGTCTCCCAGTTCCTGTCCTCGGTCGACACCGTCACCCTGCCGGTGCAGATCTACAACTCCCTGACCTTCGACATCGATCCCAGCGTGACCGCGATCAGCGCGCTGCTCATCGCAGGCGCGATCCTCGCCCTCGCCCTGGTGGCCCTGGTGCGCTGGCTCGGTTCCGGGCGGCAGAACTCCCTGCTGTCCGTCGAGACCGCGACGGGGATCGCCACCCCCGGAGGTGAGACCGTATGACCACCACCGCTCAGCGGCACCTGCTGCTGAACATGACCGCCAACGGATCGCTCGCGAAGCCCGGCAAGGACCTCTTCGTCGTGCGCCACGGCGAGGGCCCCTACGTCGACGACGCGGCCGGCAACCGCTACATCGACGGCCTGTCCGGGCTGTACTGCTGCCAGATCGGCTACTCCTACGCCGACGAGATCGCCGAAGCGGCCCAGAAGCAACTGCGCGAACTCTGCTACAGCCCCCTGTGGTCGGACTCCGCGCACCCCACCGGCCTGGCTCTCGCGGAGCGCCTCGCCGCCCTGGCCCCCGACGGCATCGAGCACGTCTTCTTCAGCGGCGGCGGCGCCGAGGCGGTGGAGACCGCCTGGAAGATCGCCCGCAGGTACCACACCCTGCGCGGCGAAGCGGGCCGGACCAAGGCCATCGCCCGGCGCGGCGCCTACCACGGCCTGACCCTCGGGGCGCTGTCCTTCACGGACGACCCCGGCCTCACCGAGCCGTACGGGCCGCCCGCCGTGGAGACCCACTTCGTCGCCAACACCAACCGGACCGCCCTGCAACAGCCCCTGGACAAGGCGGCCTTCACCGCGTACCTGCTCGCCGACGTGGAGGCCACGGTCCTCGCCGCGGGACCGGAGAGCGTCGCCATGCTCATCGCCGAACCGGTGCAGAACCGGGGCGGCTGCATCACCCCGCCGGAGGGCTACTGGCAGGGGCTGCGCCGACTGGCCGACCGCTACGGCTTCCTGCTGGTCGCCGACGAGGTCATCACCGCCTTCGGACGGCTCGGCGAGTGGTTCGGCGGCGACTGCTACGGCGCCCGGCCGGACATCGTCACCGTCGCCAAGGGCATCACCGCCGGCTACGCCCCCATGGGCGCGACCCTGGTCTCGGACCGCGTCACCGAGGTGATCAACCAGCCCGGAGAGGTCCTCAACCACGGCTACACCTTCAGCGGCCACCCGCTCAGCGCCGCCATCGCCCTGCGCAGCCTGGACATCATCGAGCGCGACCGGATCCTGGAGAACGTCCGCCGCCACCAGGACCACCTGGCCCAGCGCATGGCGTCCCTGGGCGAGCTGCCGATCGTCGGCGACGTCCGCGGCGCCGGATACTTCTACGCCCTCGAACTCGTCGGCGACCTCGACGGCGGCGGCTTCAGCGACACCGCGCGCGCCGCGCTCGTCGCCGACCTGATCCCGCGCCGGCTGCGCGAGTCCGGGCTGCTCGCCCGCGTCTACAACCGTGCCGCCCCGCTGGTGCAGATCGCGCCCCCGCTGATCAGCGACCGCGCACTGCTGGACCGTATCGCCGACATCATCGCGGACACCCTCGACGAGGCCTCCGCCCGCCTGTGATCCACGCATTCGCGTATTGAAAGGAACGACATGTACTCCATCGGCCCCCTGACCGTCGCCCCCGGCGAGCGCGCCCAGGGCCTGATCCCGGTCGGCACCAGCACCTACGGCGTGGAGCTCGGCATCCCGCTCGTCGTCGTCAACGGCACCGAGGACGGCCCGGTCCTGTGCGTGGACGCCGGTGTCCACGGCGACGAGTACGACGGCCAGGAGGCCATCCGCCGCGTGCTCGCCGCCATCGACCCGGGCGGCCTGCGCGGCACTCTCGTCGGCATCCCCTGCATGAACACCCCCGCCTTCGAGGCGGCGGCCCGCACCAGCGGCCTGGACCACCTGAACCTCAACCGGATCTTCCCGGGGGATGCGGACGGCTCGTACTCGCTGCGCCTGGCCGCCACCTTCGTCGAGCAGGTCGTCCCCGCCGTCGACGCCCTCGTCGACCTGCACACCGGCGGCACCTTCGGCGAGATCGCCCCGCTCGTCATCCTCCAGGGCGGCTACGAGGACCTGGCGACCGACCTCGCCCTCGCGGCCGGGCACGAGCTGGTCTGGAAGGGCGGCAAGTGGGGCGGCACGGTCCGCCACCCCACCCTCGCGGCCGGCAAGCCCGCCGTCACCATCGAGGCGGGCGGCGGCACCTACCACGAGCAGAACGTCGCCCTGCACGTCCACTCGATCCGCAACATCATGCGCCAACTCGGCATGATCGACGGCGAGGCGGAGCTGCTTGACAGCTACACGACCGTCTCCGGCACGTTCGCCCGGTCCGCCGCCGGCGGCTTCTTCCTCGGCCACGCCGAGCCCGGCGAGACCTGCAAGGAAGGCGACCTGATCGCCCAGATCGTCGACCACTACGGCAACACGCTGGAGGAGGTCCGCGCCCCGCAGGACGGCATCGTGCTCTGGGTGCGCCGGATCCGCACCGTCCGCCCGGGCGACGAAGTCGTCATCTTCGGTGAGGTGCAGGGAGAGATCCAGCCATGAGCGGCGAACTCCAGCTGACCGAGCTGCTGCTGATCGACGGCAAGCAGGCTCCCGCCGCCGACGGCCGGAGCTTCACGGTCCTCGACCCGTCGGACGGCACGGCCCTCGCCGAGGTCTGTCACGCCGGCCCGGCGGACGTCGACCGAGCGGTGGCGGCGGCGCGCGCGGCGTTCACCTCGCCGGAGTGGTCCCGGATGCGCGCCGCGGACCGGGGCAGGCTCCTCCTGCGCATCGCGGAGGCGATCCGGCGCGAGGGCGGGCGGCTGGCCCGCCTGGAGTGCCAGGACGTCGGCAAGCCGCTCAGCCAGGCGAAGGCCGATGTCGAGTCCGCCGCCCGCTACTTCGAGTTCTACGCGGGCATCGCCGACAAACTCGGCGGCTCCACGATCCCCCTCGGACCCGGTCTGATCGACTACACCGTCCGTGAGCCGATCGGGGTGTCCGGCCAGATCATCCCGTTCAACTACCCGCTGCAGAACACCGCGCGGGGCTCGGCGCCCGCCCTGGCGGCGGGCTGCACGGTGGTGCTCAAGCCGTCCCCGGAGGCGCCGCTCACCCCGCTGGAGATCGGCTGTATCGCACTGGAGTGCGGGATGCCGCCGGGCGTGCTGAACGTCGTACCCGGCGACGGCGAGACCGGCGCCGCCCTCGCCGGGCACCCCGGCATCGACCAGGTCACCTTCACCGGCTCGGTGCCGACCGGCATCAAGGTCGCCCAGGCGGCCGCCGCCAACGTGGTGCCCTCCGTGACCGAGCTGGGCGGCAAGTCGCCGTTCGTCGTCTTCGCGGACGCCGACTTCGACCTGGCGTTGAAGGCCGTGCTGGGCGCGTCGTTCAGCAACGCCGGGCAGATGTGCTCGGCGGGCACCCGGCTGCTGCTCCAGCGCGGCGCCGAGGAGTTCCTGGACCGGCTGGTCGAGAAGATCGCGGGCCTGCGCGTCGGGCCGGGTCTCACGGACCCGGACATCGGCCCGCTGGTCGCCGCCCGGCAGCGCGACCGCGTCCTCGGATACCTGGAACTGGCCCGGCAGGAAGGCGCCGTGGCGCGAGTCGGGGGAGGCGTACCGGCCGCCCCCGAACTCGCCGACGGCTACTACGTCGAGCCGACCGTCCTCACCGGCCTGACCAACCAGGCCCGGTGCGCCCGCGAGGAGATTTTCGGCCCCGTCGTCACCGTCATCGAGTTCGACGACGCCGACGACGCCCTCCAGATCGCCAACGACAGCCCGTACGGCCTGTCCTCCTACGTCTGGACCCGCGACATCGACAAGGCGATGCGCCTGGCCGAGGGCATCCGGGCCGGACAGGTCTACGTCAACGCCACCGGTGTCGGCACCGGCGTCGAGCTGCCCTTCGGCGGCTACAAGCACAGCGGCTGGGGCCGCGAGAAGGGCCTCGAAGCGCTGGCGAGCTACACGCAGACGAAGAACGTCTGCATCGGATTCGGGAGCCGGTCATGAGCGCCATGAGAGGAGCCCGGTCATGAGATACCGCACCCTGGGCGAACGCGGCCCGGCCGTCTCCGTCGTCGGCGTCGGCGGCAACAACTTCGGCTCCCGCCTCGACGAGGACGGCACGAAGGCCGTCGTCCACGCGGCCCTCGACGCCGGGGTCACCCTGTTCGACACCGCCGACATGTACGGCGGGTTCGGCGAGAGCGGCGGTGCCCGCGGCGACGGTGAACGCCTCCTCGGCGCCGCCCTCAAGGGCCGCCGTGACGACGTCGTCCTCGCCACCAAGTTCGGCATGGAGATGGGCCCCGAGGCCGACCTGTACGGCCGGCGCGGAGCCCGCCCCTACATCCGGTACGCCGTCGAGGCGTCGCTGCGCCGCCTCGGCACCGACCGGATCGACCTGTACCAGTACCACGAGCCGGACGGCGTCACCCCGATTCAGGAGACGGTCGCCGCCCTGACCGAGCTAGTCGACGAGGGCAAGATCGGGTACATCGGCTGCTCCAACCTCCCGGCCGAGCAGCTCACCGACGCCTTCGTCAGCACCCAGGCCCGCTACCACCTGCTCGACCGCAGCGTGGAGAGCGACCTGATCCCGGCCTGCCTGCGCCACGGCATGGGTCTCCTGCCGTACTACCCGCTGGCCAACGGCCTGCTCAGCGGCAAGTACCGGCGTGGCCGGCAGCCCCCGCCCGGCAGCCGGCTGTCCTGGCGGGAGGGCTGGCTCACCGACCCGGCCCTCGACCGTGTCGAGGCGCTCACCGCGTACGCCGCCGAGCGCGGCCTGACCCTCCTCCAGGTCGCCGTGGGCGCACTGGCCGCACTGCCCGCGGTCGGCTCGGTCATCTGCGGCGCCATGACCCCGGCGCAGGTCACCGCCAACGCGGCGGCGGCCGACTGGATCCCCGACGCGGCCGACCTGGCCGCCCTGGACGCGATCGTCGCCCCCGGCGAACGCGTCGTCTGAATCCCCCGAATCCCTTTTTGAGAAACGCGAATTGAGGCTGGACAGCATGCGAGAGATCGTCACCTTCGACGCCTATGGCACCCTGGTCGACTTCCAGCTCGGCCCCACCACCCTGAAGGTCCTGGCCGGCCGGCTGGATCTGGACAACCTGGACGTCGACGAGTTCCTCGACGACTTCCGCGTCATGCGCTTCCAGGCCGTCCTGGAGGCCTACCGCCCGTACCACGAGATCCTGCACTCCAGCCTGCGCAACGCCATGCGCCTGCACGGCCTGGAGTACCGCGAGTCCGACGGCGACGCCCTGGTCGACGCCGTCCCCACCTTCGGCCCGTTCCCGGAGGTCCCGGATGCCCTGCGCGCGCTGAAGACCCGGTACGAGATCGCCATCATCTCCAACACCGACGACGACCTGATCGCGCGCAACGTCGAGAACATCGGCGTGGAGTTCGATCACGTCATCACCGCCCAGCAGGCCGGCGCCTACAAGCCGGACCGGCAGACCTTCGAGCACGCCTTCACGACCATGGGCGTCGAGCCGTCCCAGGTCATCCACACCGCCCAGGGCTGGGAGTACGACCACATCCCGACCCGCGACCTCGGCCTGAAGCGCCGGGTGTGGATCAACCGCTTCGGCCGCCCCGGCAGCGCCGACTACCAGCCGTACGACGAACTGCCCGACATGACGGGCCTGCCGAAGCTGCTCGGCTGCTGAACCCTTCCGGACGTTTGTGAGGACGCACGCCATGAAGCAGATCCCCTACTGGCTGGATACAGCCCCCGCCCTGCCCGACCGTTCCGGCAAGGACCTGCCCGACGAGGCGGACGTGCTGGTCATCGGCGGTGGCCTCACCGGCCTGTCCACCGCCTACCACGCCGCCCGCAAGGGAGCCCGGGTCGTCCTCGTCGAGAAGGACAAGGTCGGCTCGGGCGCCTCCGGCCGCAACGGCAGCATGTGCACCCAGGGCCTGACCATCAGCCCCGGCGAGGCCCGCAAGCGCTACGGCCAGGAGCGCGCCCGCGAGCTGTACGACTCCTTCCGCGAGGCGGTCGACGTGGTCGAGGAGATCACGCGGACGGAGCGGATCGACTGCGACTTCCACCGGGCGGGCCGGCTCGGAGTGGCCTTCAAGCCGCAGCACTTCGAGTCGATGCGGGCCACCCAGCGCGACCTGGCCGACAACTTCGGTCACGAGACCCGGCTGCTGACCCGCGGCGAGCTGAAGTCGGAGCTGGGCTCGGACTACTACCACGGCGCCCTGCTCGACCCGCTGAGCGCCGCCCTGCACGTGGGCAAGTACGTGCACGGCCTCGCCGAGGCCGCCGAACGGGCCGGCGCCGAGATCCACGAGCGGAACGCGGCCACCGGCCTCACCCGTCTGCCGGGCGGCGGCTTCGTGGTCGAGACCCTCGAGGGCACGATCCGTGCCAAGCAGGTCATGGCCGCGACCGACGCCTACACCGACAAGGCGCTGCCGTGGTTCCGCAAGCGGCTCATCAACGTGGGCAGCTTCATCATCGTCACCGAGCCGCTCGGCGAGGCACGCGCCAAGGCGCTGATCCCGAACGGCCGCCTGGTGGTCGACTCCAAGAACATCGGCCACTACATCCGCCTCACCCCCGACAACCGCCTCGCCTTCGGCGGCCGGGCCCGCTTCGCCCCCTCCGACCCGGCCTCCGACGTCAAGAGCGGCGACATCCTGAAGCGGGAGATGACCGAGATCTTCCCGCAGCTCGCCGGGGTGCGGATCGACTACGTGTGGGGCGGCATGGTCGGCTTCTCCTGGGACCGCCTGCCGCACGCCGGTGAGGCGAACGGCCTGTACTACTCGATGGGTTACTGCGGCCACGGGGTCCAGATGGCCACCTACATGGGCCGCGCGGTCGCCGAGATGATGGACGGCCGCCCGGAGGCCAACCCGCTGCGCGGCCTCGGCTTCCCGAAGGTCCCGGTCCCCTTCTACAACGGCACGGCCTGGTTCCTGCCGTTCGGCGGCGCCTACTACAAGGCCAAGGACAAGCTGCGCTGACGCTCGGCACACCGAGGGCCCTTCCGCGAGGTGGGGCCCTCGGCCGTTCCCGGCCCATGAAGGTATGAATGAGTCTTCATGTATTCCTGTATGGTGAGGGAGTCATGCGTCCCCGCCTGAAGGACCCCCCGATGACCTCCACGCTCACGCCGCAGCCGGTCGAACGGGCCAAGCCCGCCCGCACCGGGGCCGCCCCCCGGCGGCGTACCCGTGTTCTCGCGCTCCCCGAGGCGCGCTGGGCCGCTGCCGCCACCGTCTTCTTCCTGCTCGCGCTGCCCCTCCAGCTGACCGGCGCCCCCGCCTGGACCTGGGGCCCGCTCTACGCCCTGTCGTACGTCACGGGCGGCTGGGAGCCGGGCTGGGAAGGCCTCAAGGCGCTGAAGGAACGCACCCTCGACGTCGACCTGCTGATGGTCGTCGCAGCCCTGGGCGCGGCGGCGATCGGGCAGGTGATGGACGGTGCCCTGCTCATCGTCATCTTCGCCACCTCCGGCGCGCTGGAGGCGCTGGCCACCGCCCGCACCGCCGACTCCGTCCGCGGCCTGCTCGATCTCGCCCCCGCCACGGCCACCCGGCTGACCCCTGACGGTGACGAACAGGCGGTGCCCGTCGAGGAGTTGGCGGTCGGCGACACCGTCCTCGTCCGCCCCGGTGAGCGCGTCGGCGCCGACGGCCGCGTGCTGGACGGGGCGAGCGACGTGGACCAGGCGACCATCACCGGCGAGCCGCTCCCCGCGGCGAAGGAGCCGGGCGACGAGGTCTTCGCGGGCACCCTCAACGGCACCGGCGCCCTGCGGGTCCGCGTCGAGCGCGACGCCTCCGACTCGGTGATCGCCCGGATCGTCCGGATGGTGGAGGAAGCGTCCGAGACCAAGGCGCCCACACAGCTGTTCATCGAGAAGGTCGAACAGCGCTACTCGCTGGGCATGGTGGCCGCGACCCTGGCCGTCTTCCTGGTGCCGCTAGCCTTCGGCGAACAGCTCACCGACGCGCTGCTGCGCGCCATGACATTCATGATCGTGGCCTCTCCGTGCGCGGTCGTGCTGGCCACCATGCCGCCCCTGCTGTCGGCCATCGCCAACGCCGGACGGCACGGCGTGCTGGTGAAGTCGGCCGTGGTGATGGAGCGGCTCGGCCAGGTGGACGCGGTCGCGCTGGACAAGACCGGCACGCTCACCGAGGGCAGCCCGCGCGTCACCGATGTCCGGCCGCTGCCCGGATCCGGCCTGGACGAAGCCGAGTTGCTGACACTGGCGGCGGCGGCCGAGCGGCCCAGTGAGCATCCGCTGGCCCGGGCGGTCGTGGACGCGGCCCGCGAGCGCGGTCTCGACCTGCCCGGCGCTGAGGACTTCACCTCCGCGCCCGGCGTGGGAGTGACCGCCGTCGTGAGCGGCCGAGGGGTCGCCGTCGGCGCCCCGGCCCGCCTGCTGGACGGCACCGGCAGCACGGTCACCGCCGTGGCCGAGGAACTGGAGGAGTCCGGCCGTACCGCCGTCCTGGTCCTCGTCGACGGCGCCCCCGCCGGGCTGCTCGGCATCGCCGACCGGCTGCGCCCGGACGCCGCCGCCACCGTCGCCGCGCTCACCACCCTCACCGGCACCGCCCCGACGCTCCTCACCGGCGACAACCCCCGGGCCGCCGCACACCTCGCCGCCGAGGCCGGCATCGACGACGTGCGCGCCGGGCTGCTGCCGCAGGACAAGCTGACGGCCGTGCAGGAGATGGAGCGCGCGGGCCGCAAGGTGCTGGTCGTCGGGGACGGCGTCAACGACGCACCCGCCCTGGCCGCCGCCCACACCGGCGTCGCCATGGGCCGGGCGGGGTCCGACCTGGCCCTGGAGACCGCCGACGCCGTGATCGTGCGCGACGAACTCGCGGCCGTCCCCACCACCGTCGCCCTCTCGCGCCGCGCCCGCAGGCTGGTCGTCCAGAACCTCGTCATCGCCGGAGTGTTCATCGCCGGCCTCGTCGTCTGGGACCTGGCCGGAAACCTGCCGCTGCCGCTGGGCGTCGCGGGCCACGAGGGCTCCACGGTCCTGGTCGGTCTGAACGGTCTGCGGCTGCTGCGGGAGACGGCCTGGCAGCGGGCCTTTGCCGAGGGAAGCGCCTGACGAACGCCGTCAGTTCACCGGTGGCGGGCCGCTGCTGGCACGCACGACCAGATCCACAGGGACGAGCGTGCCGACGCGGGGCGACTCCCCGGGACCGTCGATGCGGTCCAGGAGGAGCCGCAGGGAACGGGTGCCGATCTCGGCGAAGTCGGTGCGGACGGTGGTCAGCGGCGGCAGGAGATGCGCGGCCTCGGGGATGTCGTCGTAGCCGACGACGCTGACGTCCCCGGGGACGGAGCGCCCGGACTCGTGCAGGGCGTGCAGCAGGCCCAGGGCCATCTGGTCGTTCGAGGCGAACACCGCCGTCACCTCCGGGCGCCGGGCCAGCCGGCGGCCCAGGTCGTAACCGGAGTCGGCGCCCCAGTCCCCGGCGAGCGGGGCCGGGATGTCCGCACCGGCCGCCTGGAGCGTCGCCTGCCAGCTCGCCAGCCGGTGGTCGGCGGAGGTCCAGCCGGCCGGGCCCGCGATGTGCCAGACCGTGGCGTGCCCGAGGCCGAGGAGGTGCTCGGTGGCCTTGCGGGCGCCGGTCCGGGAGTCGCCGGTGACCAGGGGCGTGCTGTCGTCGAGGGCGCTCTCCAGTACCACCAGGGGAGTCCCGAGGTCGGTCTGCGCCAGGGCCCGGCCCACCCACTGCTGCGGGGCGATCGCGATGACGCCGTCCGCGCCCTCGGCCGACAGCCGGTGCACGGCCTCGACGACGGTGTCGTGGTCGGCCGTGTCGAGCGCGATGGAGCTCACCAGATAACCGGCGTCCTGGGCCGCGGTGTTGATGGCGGTCAGGATGGAGGCGGGCCCGTACCGGGCGGCGTCGAAGGAGATGACGCCGAGCATCCGGGTCCGGCCGCTGGCCAGCGACCGCGCGCTGCGGCTGGGCCGGTAGCCGAGGGTGCGCATGGCGTCCAGGACCGCCTCGCGCGTCTCGGGGCGGACGGCCGGATGGTCGTTGAGCACCCGGGAGACGGTCTGCTTGGAGACGCCGGCCAGCCGGGCCACGTCGGCCATCACCGGCCGAGCCCCCGCGAAGTTGCGCCTGCTGCGGCCCTTGGGCACAGGGCTGTCGGTGGCGCTCGGTGTCATGGCGGGTGATTCCTCGACGTCGGTTACGGCGGTCCTGACCCCGCCCGGCAGGAGCACAGCATAGGCCGGGCGGGGGCGCGCAGGATCCTCGGAGCGACAGGGGCCTCAGCCCGTCCGGAGCGCCCACGAGCGGGTGACCACCCACTCGGCGTGCCGCACCCTGGCCGACCGCCAGTCGTCACCCGCCTGCCCCGGCACATGCACGGGAGCGTCCGCGGCCAGCGGCAGCACCCTCAGCCGCAGGCCCCGCGCCCGCACCTGCTCGACGGGCAGCCGGTCCAGGCCGATGTCCCAGACCCGGCCCGAGTAGAACTGGTCGGCGACCAGGACGTCCCCGACGTAGGCCCGGGCCAGGTCGCCCGTCCAGCGCAGCCGCAGCAGGACACCGGCGGGCGCCCGAAGCAGGTCCTCCGGTACGTCGACCCGGTACTCGGCGGCCACCGGCTCGACGTACTTGTCCGCCGGCACGCTCGCCCGGCCCTGCACGCCGGTCACCGGCTCGGGCGCCGGACCGGCGGGCCTGACCAGGGTGACGGGCACCGCGGTGTCCGCGAGGGGCGCGGCCTCGATCGTGTAGCGGGTGAACACGCCGTCCGCCGCCTCCCGCACCCGTGTCCCCGCCGGCACCGGAGCGGAATCCGGCGCGGGCAGCACCGCGAACGAGGGCTCGGCGGCCGGGCTGTGCAGCCGTACCTCGTCACCGTCGAAGACGACGCCGTCCCCGCTCAGCACCAGCCGCTCGGCTCCCCACGCCTCCCCCCGGTAGACGGTACGGGCCGTCGCCGCGTCCAGGACCAGCAGCCCGACGCGTGAACCGTCGGCCGCGTCCACCTCGACCAGGGCGTCGGTGCCGGGCCGCACGCCGCTGACCAGTACCCGGCCGGCGACCGGCGTGACCTCCCCGGACGGTGTCGCGACGGACGCCACCGTGTCCGCGTCCAGGGCCAGTTCGGGCGCGATGCCGTCGGTCGCGGCCAGCACCAGGACCGTACGACCGCCCGCCTCCACGGTGCACACCGGCTGCGCGGTCGCCCACTCCAGCCGCAGCCCGGCCACCTCCAGCCGCAGCGGCCAGCAGAAGTAGGCGCCGGAGGGCACCGTGACGGGAGCGCTCGGCAGCGTCAGCGGCGGTGCGTGCGGGAAGTCGACCGTGAAGGCCGTGTCCGGGTGGTCGGGCAGCGGCTCGTGCGGCTGGTGGTTGGTCACGAACAGGAAGCCCGACGTGCCGTCGGTACGGACGGCCCAGCGCAGCGTGTCCCGGTCGTGCTGCCCGGTCGGCCGCTGCTCGGGCAGCACGGACTCCATGGGCGCGATCCGGTGCCCGAAGCAGTCCAACAGCAGGTGCTGGAGGCGCAGTTCGTGGTACGAGGACCGCAGCTGGCCGTACTCGCCGAGCGGGGCCTGGAAGTCGTAGGTCAGGACCGGCAGGTCGTTGAGGTAGCCGGTGGCGTGCGACTCCTGAAGGGTCGTCAGCTCGCCGGGTGGGTTCGTGCCGCCGTGGAACATGTAGTAGCCCTGCCACACCGAACCGCAGCCGATCTTGGTGAGACCCAGCGCGCCCACGTCGGCGGCCTCGACCCGGGGCCGCCGGTGGTAGGCCACCGCCATGCCGCCGCCCAACTCGCAGGTGGCCCAGGGGAATCGGTCCGCCGGTACCGGGTCGGCGCCGCGCACGGTCGTGGGCCGCAGGTCGGCGCCGATGCTCTCGTCGTCGCGCTCGTGGGTGAAGAAGAAGTGCTTGCGGCAGGTGTCGGGCCAGCCGCCGTCCGCCTCCGTCCAGAACGCCTCCGGGTACCCGCCGTACAGCGGAAGCAGTTCCTCGCCCGGGAGTTGCACCCCGCCCCAGGCGGTCGACGTCCATAGCGGCGCGCTCAGTCCGGCCTCCTGGGCCAGGCGCTTCAGGGTGCGCAGATGGCCGGGCTGGTCGTAGAGCTCGTTCTCGATCTGGATCGCGACGATCGGGCCGCCGTGCGCCCGGTCGAGGCCACGCAGTTGTTCCGCGACGGCCGCGAACCAGACGCGTACGGGTTCCAGATAGGCCGGATCGTCGGTGCGTGGCGCGCGGGCGCGGGCCGGCACCCAGTCGGGCAGGCCGCCGTTGCGTACCTCGGCGTGGCACCACGGGCCGATGCGCGGGATGAAGTCCAGGCCGTGGCGGGCGCACAGCTCGGCGAAGCGACGCAGGTCGCGGTCGCCGTCGAAGCGGATCCGCCCCTCGATCTCCTCGTGGTGGATCCAGATGACGTAGGAGGCGACGGCACTCACGCCGCCCGCCTTCATCTTCAGCAGCTCCTCCTCCCACTCCCGGGCCGGGTAGCGGGAGTAGTGGAACTCGCCGGAGACCGGGAACCAGGGGCGGCCGCCACGGGTGAGCCAGCGGCTGGTGATCTCGATCGGGTCGGACACGCCCGGCGCGTCCGCGAAGGGCAGGTGGCCGGCCAGTGGGGGAGCGGAGGGCGCGGGCACGCGCAGCCGGTACGCGGTCACCAGGTGTTCTCCGGGCCGAGGTCGGGCGTATCGGTGAGCTGGGCGCGGGTGGCGGTGCTGCCGTGCAGCTCCAGCAGGACCAGTTCGTTGGTGCCGGGCCGCAGCACGGGCGCAGGGACGTAGAGCGTGCGCTGCGGGCCACGGTTCCAGTAGCGGCCCAGTTGGAAGCCGTTGACCCAGGCCTGCCCCTTCGTCCAGCCGGGCAGGGAGAGGAAGGCGTCGGCGGGCGCGATCACCTCGAAGGTGCCGCGATGGAAGGCCGGAACGGTGACCGCCGCCCCGTCGCCAGGGATGAACGGCACCGCGTCCAGGTCGTCCAGCGGCAGGGCATGGCAGTCCCAGCCGCGCAGGACGGTGCCGTTGAAGGAGACGGGCCCGAGCAGGCCCTTCGCGGAGCCGATGCGGGGCCCGTAGTTGACGCCGCCCATGTTCTCGACGAGCACCTCGAGCGTCGCGCCGGGGCGCGGGACACGCACCGGCAGCGTCTCGTCGTGGCGTTCGCGCTCCAGCACACCGACGGGTGCGCCGTCGACGAAGACCTGGGCACGGTCGCCGACACCGCCGGCGAAGTGCAGCAGGCCGTCACCGGAGGCGGCAAGGACGGTGCGGTAGAGCGCGTAGCCGGTGTGCTGCCCGAGCTCGCCCATGGTCACCGGGTCGTCGGTGCGGACGGGCGTGGCGAGCGCGCCGACGAGGGGAAGCAGAGCTGCCAGGCCGTCCAACTCGACGTCGGTCGGCGGCAGTTTGGGTCCGGGATCCGGGACGGGCTCGTCGGGGACGGCGGCATGGCGGGCGATGACCTCGCGGAAGGCGTGGTACTTCGGGCCCGGGTCGCCGCACTCGGTGAGCGCGGCGTCGTAGTCGTACGACGTGATGGTGGGTTCGTAGGCGTGCTTGTGGTTGGCGCCGTTGGTGAGGCCGAAGTTGGTGCCGCCGTGGAACATGTAGATGTTGACGGACGCCCCGGCGGACAGCAGCCGGTCCAGATCGGCGGCGGCGTCGGCCGCGTCCCGTACGTGGTGCGGCCCGCCCCAGTGGTCGAACCAGCCGATCCAGAACTCCGCGCAGAACAGCGGGCCTTCGCTCCGGTGCGCGCGCAGCCGCCCGAGGTTCTGCTCGACCCGGCTGCCGAAGGTGCTGGCGGTCAGCACGCCCGGCAGGCTCCCGGCGGCCAGGTGCTCGGGGTCGGCCTGGTCGCAGGTGAACAGCAGCTCCTCGACGCCCCGGGAGCGGAACGCGTCGGCCAGGTGCTTCAGATACGCGCTGTCGTCGCCGTAGGCCCCGTACTCGTTCTCCACCTGCACGGCGATGACGGGACCGCCCGCCGCGGCCAGGTGCGGCCGGAGCGCGGGCAGCAGCAGGTCCAGGTAGCGGTCGACGGCCCCGGTGAAACGCGGATCGCTGGACCGCAGCCGGATGTCCGGGTCCGACGTCAGCCAGTCGGGCAGGCCGCCGCCGTCCCACTCGGCACAGATGAACGGACCGGGACGCAGCAGCACGTGCAGCCCTTCGTCCCGGGCGAGCCCGAGGAACCGGGGCAGGTCGAGGAAGCCGTCGAGCACGACAGGCCCGTCGGGATCGGGCTGGTGGTGGTTCCACGGGATGTACGTCTCCACCGCGTTGAGGCCCATCAGCCGCGCCTTGCGCAGCCGGTCGGACCACAGGCCGGGGTGGACACGGAAGTAGTGCAGCGCACCGGAGATGATCCGGAACGGCTCACCGTGCAGAAGGAATCCGTCGGACGTCGTCGTCAGGGCGGGCATGCGGAGGCTTCCCTTCGGGATAAGGGTGGAAATTCGATGGGGCTTCAGGGCGAGCGGGTGACGCGGATCAGCCAGAGCGTGGCGGCCAGGCACAGCGCCGAGACCCCGCTCAGCAGCAGCGGCACCGCGCGGACCCCCGACCACTCGATGGCCTTGCCCAGCGCCGGCCCGGCAGCGACACCGCCGCCCATGGACGCGGCGATGACCAGCGCACCGGCTCTGCGGGCCCGCGGGGCGACCCGGTTGAGCCAGGGCAGTCCGGTCGGGAAGATCGGCGCGATGAACAGACCGACACCGGCGTACGCGTACGGCGCCAGCGCCGGCACGGACGCGGCCAGCAGACACACCGTCATACCCGCGCAGGAGACGGCGATGATGGCCTGGGCGGAGAAGCGCAACGCGAGCGGTGCGACCAGGAATCGGCCGGCGGTCATCATCAGCCAGTACACGGAGGTGGCGGTGGCGGCGACGCCCGCGCCGTAGCCGACGGTCTCCAGATGGGTGGGTTCCCAGCCGCCGACACCGGCCTCGATGCCGACGTGCAGGACGTAGAGCGCGACGAAGACGGCGAGCACCGAGGCGAGGCTCCGCCTGAGGGCCCCACCACCACTCGCCTCGTCACCGGCCGGGACGGGCGCGTCGTTCCGCACGCCCTTCAGGCACAGCAGCAACGGCAGGTTGGCGAGGGCGAAACCGAGGAAGACGGCCGGGTAGTGCTCGGACCCGACCAGGCCGATCAGGGCGGGGCTGAGGATGGCGCCGATGCCGAAGTGGGCGTGGAGGATGTTCAGCATCGCGGTCGAACGGTGGCCGAAGCCCACGGCGAACAGCTGGTTGAGCCCGTAGTCGATGCCGCCGAAACCGAGCCCGGCGAGCAGGGCCGCAGCCAGGGCGATGGGCCAGCCGGGCGCCAGCGCGAAGCCCGCGGCGCCGACCGCCATGAGCAAGTAGGAACTGCCGAGGATGTGCCGGTTGCCGACCCGCCCGTAGAGCCGGTCGAACAGCAGCACACCGGCCACGCCGCCGACGAAGTGGGCACTGAGCCCCAGCCCCGCGGCGGACGGCGAGAGCCCGAACTCGGCACGTAAACCGGGGATCGCGGGCCCGTACAGAGCCTGCAACGCGCCCATGAGCACGAAGCCCACACAGGAGGCGACCACGGCGGCCCTGCTGAACACCGGGGCGGACGGAGCGGGGGAGGGGGTGGCTGCGCGCTGTGCGGTGGGCTGGTCGGTCACGCGGACTCCGGGGGACGGCCGGCGGCGGGCGATGGTGATGTTACCGGTAACATTTGCCCCGCCGACACCCTTTGGCGACACGAATGAGAAGCCCCGCGCAAGTTCCCCGCTGCTGTGACGACTCCGGTAATCGCGTGGTCAAGCTGGTTCAACGGTTGATCTAATGCGCGCGTGGAGATCTGCAGGAGCGACGCACCGTGTCCCGCCGCCGACCCCTGGCCCGGATACTTCGCCGACCGCGGGCACCCAGATGCCCGCCGTATCGGCGCCGGCGTCGAGGGCGTCGTCTACGGGCTGGGCGACGGCCGGGTCGCCAAGGTGTGGACCGGCCGGCCCCCGACCGAGCTCACCCGCCAGGTCTACGCGGACATCGCAGCACACCGCCCGCCCTTCGCCACCCCGGAAATCCTCGAGGTCCACGAGCACCAGGGCATCGTGGTGACGTACGAGCGTGAGCTGCCCGGTGTCCCGATGCGGTCCGACTCCGCACATGAGGAGTACGAGCGCGAACTGCCGGGCCGGCACAAGAACACGCTGCTCGCCGTCCTGCGTGGTCTGGCCTCGGTGCCGGGCACGGAGGCGATGCGCCGGCTGACCGTCCAGGGCGACGACCGACCCCTCTGGCAGGGCCACGACCGCTTTCAGGACGCGCTCGCGGCCCTGGTCGCCCGGGCCGCGGCCCGGCACGGCGCTGCCCTCGCCGCGCGGGTGCCCGACTTCGACGCCGGGGTCGAGCGCACGCTGAACGCGCTGCGGTCGCTGCCCGATGCCCCGGTCACCGCGATCCACGGTGACCTCGTGCCGCCCAACATCCACGTCGATACGGCCGGCCGACCCGTCGCCGTACTCGACTTCGGCTTCTACACGACCGCGGGGGACCCGGCCTTCGAGGCGGCCGTCACCGTCGCCGTCTGCGACATGTACGGCCCGCACGCCCAGGAGCACACCGCGGAACTCACCCGGCTCTTCGCACAGGAGCTCGGCTACTCGCCCGCCACCCTCACCACCTATCAAGCCGCCTACGCCCTCAGCACCTACGACCTGTTCGGCCCGGACGGCAGCGACGGACACTTCCGGTGGTGTGCCGGGCAGTTGCGTCGCAACCGTGTGTTCGGGCCGGCGTAACGAAAGGGAACCTTCGCATGGCCGTCATCCACCGCACCTCGCTCCAACCGACCAAGCTGGAACTGCTCACCTCCTGGCTGCCGTCCCGTCCGTGGTACCGCGGTGGCGCGGCCGAACCGCAGCCGGCCAAGGCCGGCGGGTTCCGGCTGGACGACCCGCAGGGCGAGGTCGGGATCGAGTTCATCGTCGTCACCGACTCCTTTGGCCCTCACCCGATCACCTACCTGGTGCCGCTGACCTATCGCGGTGCCCCGCTCGACGGGGCGGAGCATGCCCTCGTGGGCACCATGGAGCACGGCGTGCTCGGGCGGCGCTGGGCCTACGACGGCTGCCACGACCCCGTGCTGATCGCCCAGTTGGTGGCCTTGATCGAGGGGCGGGTGCAGGCCCAGGACCAGAACACCAGCGACGTCCCCGACCGGGAGGTCATCGCCTCGTACACCGGCGAAGGCTCCATCCCCACGGACTTCATCACCACCGACGACCAGGACGGCACCCGGCTGACCACACCGCACGGCACGACCCTTGGCCTCCACCGGGTCCTGCAACCTGCCCCGGACGGCCCGCTCCCGCCCTCCCAGGGAGCGACCGGCCAGGTCACCGGCTCCTGGCAACTCCCGGACGGCACCCGGGCCCGCGGAGTGTTCGCCGTCCTGCACACCGGCCCCGGGGCGGCCTAGGGCCTGTCCGGCGGATCATGTGACCGTCGTGACTTCGGGTCGTTGGCATGAGCATGGGGCGGGGAGATTTAACGCATGAGGAGTGGGCCCGGCTGAAGCCGCATCTGCCGAAGTCCGGGCAGCGGGGCGGCCGTTGGGCCAACCACCGCAGGGTCATCAACGGGATCCTGTACCGACTGCGCACTGGGGTGCCATGGCGGGATCTACCGGTGCGTTTCGGTCCATGGAAGACGGTGTACGAGCGGCACAGACGCTGGTCGGCGGACGGCACCTGAGACAGGATCTTCGCGGCCGTCCTGGCCGACGCCGACGCGGAAGGCCGGATCGACTGGTCGATGGTGAGCGTCGATTCGACCTCCTGCCGGGCCCACCAGCACGCCGCCGGGGCTCGTAGGAAACCGCCACGAGTGCCGGGAAAAGACGCACGCCCCGGCAGCACCGCCGCGACGAGGGACTCGGACGCTCCCTGGGCGGTCTGACCTGCAAGATTCACCTCGCCGGTGAGGGTGGGCGCCGTCCCCTGGCCCTGCTGATCACTCCGGGCCAGTGGGGCGACGCTCCGCAGCTCATCCCGGTCATGGAACGCGTCCGTGTCGGCCGCCTCGGTGGCGGACACCCGCGCACGCGGCCCGAGCATCTCGGCGGTGACAAGGCGTACTCCTCCCGTCGCAACCGCCGCTACCTGCGGCGACGCCAGATCAAGCATCCAAGGCACCGTCACCGTCGCCTCGATCCGACTCTGGCTCCGCCCCTGATCTCCGCCGGATCTAGTCGCCGGTCGTGCCGTCGAGCATCTCGCGCAGGATGTCCAGGTGGCCGTTGTGACGGGCCGTCTCCTCGGTGAGGTGAAGGAGAATCCAGCGCAGGTCGACATGGAGGCCGTCGCGGACGGCTCGCTTGGCCTGACTGTCCAGGCCATTCCCGGCGACCAGTTCGCGGTAGCGGGCGCTCTGTTCGGCGTATTCGTCGAGCAACTGCGTGAGCGGGAAGTCGACGGCGATACGCATCTCGCGGTCAGGGTCCTCCTCGGTCCAGGGACCCTGGTCTTCCTCACCGAGGAAGACCACCTGGAACCAGTAGTACTCGACCCAGCGGAGATGGTTGATCACTCCGCTCATGGTCATCAGCGGTGAGCCCGGCAGGAGCGCCTTGCGGGCGTTCTCCGCAGAGACGCCATCGCACTTGGCGCGGGCGGTGTCACGTGTGTAGTCGAGAAACGTGGTGAGCTGGGTGCGCTCGTCCCACGCGGGTGGCGTGTCATCGATTCTGGTCATCGCGCGAAGCGTCCCCGATCACCGCGACCGATGTCGAGGCATTTATCGACGGGCCCAACCTGCTCCACCCAGTTCCTTGTCCGGCGGGTCGCTACAGCGATTCAGCGCCCGTGGGCCACCCGGCATGATCCGGCGGACAGGCCCTAGCCTCACGCGATCACGCACCTGTCCAGGAAGGCACAGCCATGGCCGTCGAACCCCCGCAGCGCCTCGCCCTCCTCGGCGGCGGCTTCTCCACCGACGACGACGGTCTTCTCGACGACTGGGTACTGGCCCGGGCACGGGTCTCCCACCCCAGGGTGTGCTTCGTACCCACGGCCAGCGGAGACGCACCGGCCTACATCGAACAGTTCCGCACGGCCGGCTCCCGGCACGCCCGGGACGGTGAGCGGATGCAGCGCTACTTCCGGGACGCGGCCACCTACTGGACGCACATCGGGCCCAGCATGGCCGAGCCGCTGGCCCGGCGGGTCGGCTGCGACCGCCTCGGTCTGCCCTCCGGCCACATCCCCTGATCCCCTGAGCCTCGCCGGATCAACAGGATTGTTTCGGGCACGATCGGGTACGCGAGCAGGACCGCGCCCGGGGCGGATCTTGTCCCGGGCAGGCCGCACGACCGCCGCTACCAGGGAATCTGCCATGGAGACACCCGCAAACGACCCGACGCCCACGCCCGCCCAGCGGGCTCTGGACGTCCTCGCCGACAACACCGAGGACGCGGCGGCTCTGGACGCGCTCGCCAACAGCGACGTGCTCATCCCCGTGCCCGACGACGCGAACGACGCCGACGCCGCCAACCCCTCGGCGGTGGCGCTGCCGGTGCTGGAGCAGCCGGGCGGCGAGCCGGTGGTGCCCGTGTTCACCTCCGAGGTGGAGATGGCCGGGCTGCTGCCGTTCGTCTCCCGCTACCGCCTGGTGCCGCTCGGCGCCCTGGCCGCCCAGTGGCCGGCCGACGACCTGTCGCTCACCATAGACGGCAGCTCGGAGCACCGCCTGACGCTCACCTCGGAGGGAGTACGCACCCTGCTGGCCCGCCCGTAGGACCCCAGTGGGCCGGGGCCCGGGCCCGGGCGGTCTACGCGCCCAGCGTCCGGGCCAGCGCGGCCCGCTGCAGCGGCAGTACCTGCGCGTGCAGGTCACGGCCCTTGGAGGTCAGGGCCACCCACACCCCCCGGCGGTCCTCCACACACACCGAACGCGTCACCAGCCCGTCCTTCTCCAGCCGGGCGATGAGCCGGGACAGCGCGCTCTGGCTGAGATGGACGCGCCCGGCCAGGTTCTGCACCCGGCACTGCTCGCCCTCCTCGGGCGCCGCGGTCGTGAGCATGTCCAGGACCTCGAAGTCGGACGCGCCGAGGCCGTGCGGATGCAGCACGCGGTCGATCTCGCACATCGTGCGCGCGTGCGCCGACAGGATGTCCCGCCACCGTTCCTCAAGCCGCGCACCAGCCGTTTTCGACGCCATATGGGAACGGTAACACCGGTGCGGCGTTCCATGACTGTGCATGCAGTGCACGTCTTACGCCGGGAGCGGGAGCCTTAAGTCGACTCCCGTTCGACCAGCTCCGTCGGCAGGATCACCGCCGCCGGATCCTCGCCCCCGATCTGCGCGAGCAGCACCCGTACCATCTCGGCGCTGATGCGGTCCCACGGCTGCCGGATGGTCGTGAGCTCGGGGCTGGAGGCCAGGGCGGCCGGGGAGTCGTCGAAGCCGCCGACCGCGACGTCCTGCGGCACCCGCCGCCCCGCCCGCTGGAGGGCCGCCAGCACGCCCTGCGCCATGAGGTCCGAGGCGACGAACACCGCGTCCATGTCCGGGGCCTGGGCCAGCAACCGCTCGGCGCCCGCTTCGCCGCTGGCCCGGCCCCAGTCGCCGGAGACGATGAGCCGCTCGTCGATCTCGAGGCCCGCTTCCGTGAGCACCTCCTTGTAGCCGGCGAGGCGATCGACACCGCCCGGGGTGTCCATCGGGCCGTTCACCACGCCGATACGGCGGCGGCCCAGCGACAGCAGGTGGCGCATCATGTCGCGGGCGCCGGCCCGGTCGTCCGCCGCCACGTAGCTCACCTTGGAGCCGCGCCCCATGGGCTTGCCGCACTGCACGAGGGGCACCCCCGCCTCGTGCAGTTGCTCGGCGACCGGGTCGGCGGAGTGGCTGGAGACGAGCAGCACGCCGTCGACGTGGCCCGCGGTGATGTACCGCGTGATCCGGCGCCGCTCGTCCTGCGTGCCGGCCAGCATCAGCAGCAGGGGGATGTCGTGCGCGGCCAGCGACTGGGTGCAGCAGCGCAGCAGGACGTTGAAGTTGGGGTCCTCGAACAGCTTCTCCTGCGGTTCGGTCAACAGGAAGCCGATCGAGTCGGAGCGGCCCGTGATCAGCGAGCGGGCGTGCCGGTTGACGACGTAACCCGTCCTGCGGATGGCCGCGTTGACCGCCTCCTGGGCGGCGGGGCTGACGTAGTGGCCGCCGTTGAGTACACGCGAGACGGTGCCGCGCGAGACCCCTGCCTCGCGCGCCACGTCGTGGATCGTGGGCGGCTTGCGCCTGCCCCCCGCAGCGTTCATGGTCATGACTTTACGGCTCCGGAGAGCAGATCCAGGCTCCAGAACCGCTGGATGACCAGGAAGAGAGCGACCAGCGGCAGCACCGCCAGGAACGCGCCGGTGATCACCAGGGTGTACATCGCCGGGGTGTTGGCGCCCTGCTCCAGCAACGTGAACAGGCCGAGGGTGATCGGGAACTTCTCGTCGTCGCTGAGCATGATGTACGGCAGCAGGAAGTTGTTCCAGATCGCCACGAACTGGAACAGGAACACCGTCACCATGCCGGGGATCATCATCGGCAGCGCGATCCGCGTGAAGATCCGCCACTCGCTCGCCCCGTCCACCCGGCCGGCCTCGACCACGTCGGCGGGCACCGCGGCGGCGGCGTAGATCCGCGCGAGGTAGACGCCGTACGGCGACAGGATCTGCGGCAGCAGGACGGACAGGTAGGAGTCCGTGAGGTCGGCCTTCGCCAGCAGCAGGTACTGCGGGATGGCCAGGATCACCGGCGGCATCAGCACACCCGCGAGCAGCACGTTGAAGATCGTTTCGCGGCCCCGGAAGCGGTAGATCGCCAGCGCGTAGCCGCTGAATGCCGACACGCATGCCGACAGCAGGGCGCCCAGCCCGGCGTACAGGGCGGAGTTGCCCATCCACGACCAGTAGACGCCGTCGCGGTAGGCGCTCAGGTCCTGGAAGTTGTCGGCGAAGCCGGTGCCGGGCAGGAACGTGAACGTGGAGAACAGCTCACGGCCCGACTTGGTGGCGGCGATGACCACCCAGGCCACCGGCAGCAGGCAGTAGATCGCCCCCAGGAGCAGCGTGACCGTCGGGATCAGGACGATCCGGCGGCGCAGCGGCGGGCGGCCCTTGGCGGTACCGGGCGCGGTGCCCGCCACCGGCTCGGCCTGGGAAACGGCAAGGGAACTCATCGAGCTGCCTCCTGCTTCTGACGACGGTTCGCGGCTCGCAGGAAGCCGAAGGACAGCAGGAGTGTGGCGAGCGCGATGATCACGGCCTGCGCGGCGGCGCCGTAGATGTCGCCCTCGCCGAACGCGTCCCGGTAGACCTTCATCAGCGGACTCCACGTCGTGGACACGGAGTTGGTGAGCGGCTTGAGGGTGGTCGGCTCGTTGAACACCTGGAGCGTCGCGATGATCGAGAAGAAGAAGGTCAGCACCAGCGAGGGCGCCACCATCGGGATCTTGATCCGCAGGGCGATCTGCAACGGGGTGGCGCCGTCCAGCTTCGCCGCCTCGTACACCTCCGCCGGGATCGCCTGGAGCGAGGTGTAGATGACGATCATGTTGAAGCCGGTGCCGCCCCAGACCGCGATGTTCGACAGCGCCAGGTACAGCGGCCCGCCGTCCAGCAGGTCGGGCTGCGGCAGTCCCAGCTTGTCGAGCACGAAGTAGAAGGGGCTGACGTCCGGCAGGTACAGAAAGCCCCACAGCAGCGCCGCCACCACACCGGGGATGGCGTACGGCAGGAAGATCGCGAGCCGGGTGAAGGGGGCCAGCCGCACCCTCTCGGAGTCCAGCATCAGCGCGAACAGCAGGGCGAGGCCGAGCATGACCGGGACGACGATGCAGCCGTAGCCCAGCACGCGCAGCGCCCCGTTCACCAGCTCGCTGTCGGTGAGGGCGCCGGTGTAGTTCTCCAGGCCCGCCCAGACCTCCTTGCGGGCGCCGGAGCCGAGGCCGAGGCCGGAGACCTTCACCTTGCGGAAGCTGAGCCAGAGCGCGTAGCCGATTGGCAGGGCGAAGAAGAGCGCGAACAGGATCGTCGCGGGGAGGAGGAAGCCGTACGGGGCCCCCTTGACCCCGTACGACTGCCGGCGTGCCGTGCTTTTCACTCCGCGACCTCGAAGCCCTGCTTCTTCATGTCGGCGACGGTGTCGTCCTGCATCTTGTCGAGTGCCGCGCCGAAGTCCGACTTGTTCTTCGCGGCGGCGCCGAAGGCGTCCTTGAAGGTGGTGTAGGCGACGTTCACGTTGGGGCCCCAGGCGGATGGTGCGGTGGTCTCCGAGATGTCGGCGGCCTTGGTGTAGAAGTCGGCCTGGTCGGAGAAGTAGGCCGGCGGCTTGAGGAAGGCGCCGCTGGTCTGGGCGTTCTTGGCGGCCGGGTAGATGCCGCTCTCCTTGGCCAGCGCGTTCAGGGCGGCGCTGTCGGTGTTCAGCCAGGCGGCGAACTTGGCGGCGGCCTCCTGGTGCTTGGAGTCCGTGGTGACGGCGGTGGAGGACCCGCCCCAGCTGCCGGTGCGGTTCTCGTTCGCGGACCACTGGGGAAGCGGGGCCATGGCCCACTTGCCCTTGGTTTCGGGCGCGGCGGTGGTCAGGGTGCCCGGTGCCCACACGGCGCTGACCCAGGCGATCTGCTTGCCCGTGTTGAGCGCCTTGTTCCAGGCCGGGGTGTACATCGGCTGGTTGTCGATGGCGCCTTCCTCGACCAGGCCGCCCCAGAACCTGGCGACCTTCTGCGTCGCCGCGTCGTTGATGGAGACCTTCCACTGGTCGCCGGAGGTCGTCCACCACTTGGCGCCCGCCTGCTGGGCGAGGCCCGCGAAGAGGCCGGAGTCGTTGGCGGAGAAGGTGGTGAGGTCCTTGTCGGGGGCGGCCTTCTTCAGCTTGCGCGCGGTCTGCGCGAACTCGTCCCAGGTCGTCGGCACCGTCAGGCCGTACTCCTTGAACAGGTCCTCGCGGTAGTAGAACATCATCGGCCCGATGTCCTGCGGGACCGCGTAGACGGCGTCGGTGCCGAGCGTCGTCTGCTGCCAGACGCCGTCGGCGAAGCTGCCCTTCGCGTCGCCCACGTTCTTCGATATGTCCGCCAGGGCGTCATTGCTGACCAGCGTGGGCAGCGCCTGGTACTCCGCCTGCACCAGGTCGGGCGCCTTGCCCGCCTTGTGCGCGGTGAGGATCTTGGTGACGAGGGTGTCGCCGGACGCCTGCTTCTTCACCGTGACGGTGACCTGGTCCTTCTTGCCCGGGCCCTTGTTCCACAGGTCCACGACCTTGTCCATGCCGGGCGTCCAGGTCCAGTACGTCAGCGAGACCGGCCCCGACTCGGTCTCGCTGTCCCCGGAACCCGAGCCGCAGGCGGCGAGGGCGGTGGCGCCGAGGGCTACGGCGACGGCGGATGTCACGAGGCGGCGGCGCTTCGTGTACGGCATGGATCTCTCCCCTGACCTGGGGTCCTCGCCTGCTGCGAGAACCTGCCATGCTTCTGTGAGCGTTCACAGTAGAGAAACATCCCGGACCCTTGTCAATGGTTGTTGCTGTGCGGTTATGTTGGGCTCCGCACCACGCCACTGTGTGTGCACGTTCCCATATGATCGATCGACCGGGAGACCATCCATGCCGGAGACCACCCCCAGGGGCCTCACCAGGCTCGCCTTCGGTGGGGACTACAACCCCGAGCAGTGGCCGGAGAGCGTCTGGCAGGAGGACGTCCGGCTGATGCGGGAGGCCGGCGTCACCATGGTGAGCGTCGGGATCTTCTCCTGGGCGCTGCTGGAGCCCTCACCCGGCCGTCACGACTTCGGCTGGCTCGACCGGCTGATGGACCTGCTGCACGAACACGGCGTCCGCGTCGACCTCGGCACCCCGACCGTCGTACCGCCCGCCTGGTTCTATCGGGCCCACCCCGACGCCCTGCCGGTCACCCGCGAGGGCGTGCGCTACGAGTTCGGCTCCCGCGCGGCCATCTGCCACAGCAACGCGGACTACCGCTCGGCCGCCGCTGCCGTCACCACGAAGCTCGCCGAGCGTTACGGCGACCACCCGGCCCTGGCGATGTGGCACGTGCACAACGAGTACGGCGTCCCCGTCTCGGCGTGCTACTGCGACTCGTGCGCCGCGCACTTCCGCCGCTGGCTGGCGACGACGTACGGCACGGTCGACGCGGTCAACGAGGCCTGGGGCACGGCCTTCTGGGGCCAGCGCTACGTGGACCTGGACCAGATCAACCCGCCCCGGCTCACACCCGCGGCCGTCAACCCCAGCCAGGCACTGGACTACAAGCGGTTCGCCGACGCCACCATGCGCGAGAACTTCGTGACGGAGCGGGACATCCTGCACCGCCTCTCACCGGGCGTCCCGGTCACCACCAACTTCATGACCGCGCTGAGCCAGTGCGACTCCGTCGACTACTGGGTCTGGGGCCGCGAGGTCGACATCGTCACCAACGACCACTACCTGATCACGGACGGCCGCCGCACCCACGTCAACCTGGCGATGGCCGCGGACCTCACCCGCTCCGTCGCGGGCGGCGCCCCCTGGCTGCTGCTGGAACACTCCACCTCGGGCGTCAACTGGCAGCCCCGCAACCCCGCCAAGGCCCCCGGCCAGATGGCCCGCAACTCCCTCACGCACGTGGCGCGCGGCTCCGACGGCGCCATGTTCTTCCAGTGGCGCCAGTCCCGGCGCGGCGCCGAGAAGTTCCACTCGGCGATGGTCCCGCACGGCGGCACCGACACCCGCGTGTGGCGCGAGGTCGTCGAACTCGGCGCCGCCGTCGACGCGTTGAGCGAGATCCGCGGCACCCGCACCGAAGCCGACGTGGCCGTGCTGTGGGACTGGCACTCCTGGTGGGCGCAGAACCTCGAATGGCGCCCCAGCATCGACCACGATGCCCGCGAACGCGCCGACGCCTTCTACGAGGCCCTCTACGACCGCCACCTCACCGTCGACTTCGCCCACCCGGAAGCCGACTTGTCGAGGTATCCCCTTGTCGTCGTACCGGCGCTGTACCTGATGACGGAGGCGGCCGGGAACAACCTCACGGCCTACGTCGAGAACGGCGGCACCCTGGTCGTCTCGTACTTCTCCGGCATCGTCGACGAGCACGACGCCGTCCACGAGGGCGCCTACCCGGGCCCGCTGCGGGACGTCCTCGGCCTCACCGTCGAGGAGTTCTCGCCGCTGCTGCCCGGTGAACGGGTGAGCGTCACCGGCCCCGACGGATCCGAGCTGGGCGCCGACGTGTGGACGGAGTTCGTGGTGCCGCGCGGCGCCGAGCCCGTCCTGAGTTACGCCGACGGGCTGACCGCCGGGCGGCCCGCCGTCACCCGGCACCGCCTCGGCGAGGGCACCGCCTGGTACGTCTCCACCCGGCTCGGCGCCGACGGCCTCGACGCGCTGCTCGGCTGGGCGGTCGAGGACGCGCGGCTCGCCCCGCGCGCCGACCTGCCCCGGGACGTCGAAGTGGTGCGCCGCACCGGCGAGTCGGGCACTTACCTGTTCGCCGTCAACCACACCGGCTCGGACGCCAAGGTGCCGCTGGAGGTACCCGGCACCGAACTGCTGACCGGGGAACGCGCCGCGGGCCCGCTGGCGGTCCCGGCCGGAGCCGTCCGGGTCGTCCGGCTCGACGGCTGAACCGACTCCCTCCGCCCGCGTGAGCCGCACGAGCCGCGGGCGGAGGGCCCCCTCACCTGCCCCCTGGCGAGGGGCGGCACCCCCATCCCCACGTCGAAGGGACGACGGACGACGATGTTCCATCCCAGACGCACGCTCAGAACCCTGCTGCTCCCGCTCGCGGCGGGGCTCGCCCTCACCGCCCTGCCCGCCACCTCCGCCCACGCCGCGAGCACGCTGACCAACGGCGGCTTCGAGGCCGGCGGAGCGGGCGCGACCACGCCGGGCGGCTGGTCCGAGTACGGTGACACCGGCGCCTCGTTCACCGAGTCCGGCGGCCACGGCGGCAGCTACCGCCTCAGCCACTGGGCCTCCACCGCGTACAAGGTGGAGACGTACCAGTACCTGTCCGGACTCACCAACGGCACCTACAGGCTCACCGCCTGGGTGCGCTCCGGCGGCGGGCAGAAGTCCGCGTACATAGCGCTGAAGAACTGCGGCGGCGCAGAACAGCGCACCGACCTGCCGGTCTCGGCCAGTGGGTGGATCCGGATCGTCGTGCCGGTCAATGTGACCAACAACCAGTGCACGATCAGCGTCAAGTGACGCGAACGCCGGCAACTGGATCAATGTCGACGACCTGACCTTCACGTCGGGCACGTCCGGTACGTCGATCAAGGGTGTCGACATATCGTCCCTGCCCAAGAGCGAGGCCAAGGGCGGCGTCTACCGGAACAGCTCCGGCACGGCCGGCGACGCCCTGACGATCCTCAAGTCCTCCGGCATGAACTACGCGCGACTCAAGGTCTGGGTGAACCCGGCCGACGGCTACAACAACAAGGCGCGCGTCCTGGCCCTGGCCAAGCGCGTCAAGGCGCAGGGCATGAAGCTGCTGGTCGACTTCCACTACTCGGACTTCTGGGCCGACCCGGGCCGCCAGGACAAGCCCGCCGCTTGGTCCGGACACTCGTACAGTCAACTCAGGACCGACGTGTACAACCACACGTACGACGTGTTGAACGCCTTGAAGGCGCAGGGCACCACCGCCGACATGGTCCAGGTCGGCAACGAGATCAACGGCGGCATGCTGTGGAACGAGGGATCGACCTCCAACTGGTCGCAGCTGGCCGGTCTGCTCAACTCCGGCTACGACGCGGTCAAGGCGGTCAACTCGAACACGACCGTCGCCCTGCACCTCGCCAAGGGCGGTGACCTGGCCGGCACCCGCTGGTGGTTCGACAGCGCGCGCTCGAACGGCGTGAAGTTCGACGCGATCGGCCTGTCGTTCTACGGCTACTGGCACGGCACGCTGGCCGACTTCCAGACGACCCTCGACGACGCGGCCTCCCGCTACGGCAAGCCGGTCTTCGTCGCCGAGACCGCCTACCCGTTCCGCCTGGACAGCGAGGACTCCCACGAGAACATCATCGACACCAGTGGCGAGCTGGTCTCCGGCTACCCGGCGAGCGTGGCCGGCCAGACCCGGTGGATGAACGACATGATGAGCATCGTGGAGGCCGTCCCGAACGGCCGTGGCCTCGGCATCTTCTACTGGGAGGCACCCTGGACCGCGGTGAACGGCAACGGCTGGGACCCGACCGACCCGTCCTCCGGCAACGCCTGGGAGAACCAGGCGCTGTTCGGCTACGACGACCGGGCCCTGTCGTCGATGTCCTGGTTCCGCCACCGCTGACCGCACGGGGAAAGGGGGCCCGGCCGCACGCACGCGGCCGGACCCTTGCCTGTTTCCGAACCCGCTTGTGACACATGGCAGTTCGGTATCGGTCAACGATGGAGACTCCCGGACGCGGTAGCTTCGACTGGGCAACAGTGGGAAGACGCGGTAAGAGGACGAGAGCCGCGAGGCAGGGGCACGACATGCTGAGGACTCCCACGGACGAGACGCGCCTGCGCATCCTGGCCTGGCTGAAGGAACCCGGCCCCGCCGCGGACGGTGTCACCGCGGACGCCGTCGCCGAGAGGTTCTCGATGCCCCGCCCGGTCGCCGTCACCCACCTCCGGCTGCTCCAGGCCACCGGCATGCTGCGCACCAGCCGGTCCGCGGGCCGCGTGCGCTACCACCGCGACGAGACGCGGATCGCCGAGGTCGCCCGGATGTTTGAAAAGGGCTGGTAGGCCACCCGGTACGACCCCGTACAGCGGAATCTCCCCCGACGGTGAAGGACACGCGCGCGATGGACCGTCCCACGGCACTCGTCCCACGCCACTACCTCGCGGTGGGCCACGGCCCCGAGGACGTGGTCGCCGACCCGCGCGGCCGCGTGCTGACCGGCCTGGCGGACGGCCGCATCCTGCGCGTGGACGGCGTGGGGGACCCGGTGACCGCACGTACCGAGGTGATCGCCGAGACCGGCGGCAGGCCGCTCGGACTCGAACTCCTCCCGGACGGCGACCTGCTGGTGTGCGACGCCGAACGCGGACTGCTGCGCGTCGACACCGGCGACGGCACGGTCCGTGTCCTCGCCGACGCGGTGGCGGGGGAGCGGTTGCGGTTCGCCAGCAACGTCGTGTCCCTCTCCGACGGCAGCGTGTACTTCACCGTCTCCAGCCGCCGCCACCCCCTGGACCACTGGATCGGCGACATCGTCGAACACACCGGGACGGGACGGCTGCTGCGCCTCGCCCCCGGCGCGGACACCCCCGAGGTGGTGCTGGACGGCCTCCAGTTCGCCAACGGGCTCGCCGCCGCAGCCGACGAGTCGTTCCTCGTCGTCGCCGAGACCGGCGCCCGCCGGCTCACCCGCTACCGGCTCACCGGACCCGAGGCCGGCCGGAGCGAGCCCTTCGCCGAGAACCTCCCGGGCATGCCCGACAACCTCTGGCGCGGTGCCCCGGACGGACCGGTCTGGGTCGCGCTGGCCGGGCCCCGCGTCCCCGCTCTCGACCTGTTCCACCGCAGCGCACCCGCGCTCCGCCGCGCCGCCGCCCGCGTGGCCGTACGCGCCCCCTTCCGCCCCACCGGCACCATCGCCGTCCTGGCCTTCGACGACGAGGGTCGCGTCGTCCACCACCTCGTCCGCCGCCACTCCGGCTACCGCATGGTCACCAGCGTCTGCGAAGCGGACGGGTACCTGGTCCTGGGCAGCCTCCGGGAGCCGGGCGTGGCGGTCTGCGAGCCGCCCGCCCCGAAGTGACGCCGGTTCGCCACCGGGGTTAACCTGAACCCCGGCCGCGACACCTCTCGCGGCGCGGCGGTGGGGCCCGCCGTACCCGAACCGCGGCACGGACGCCGCCAACGGTCCCTACTTGCGACGGCACGCGCCCGCACCCCCCCCCGGGCCCCGGCGAGTAGGAGACGTACGACCATGACGGCCCCCGAGGCGGAAAGCCTCCGCATCCAGCCCTCCGCCTCACACCCGCCCGCCTGGCGCGCCCAGGGACCGGCCGTCGCGGCGGTGGCGCTCGGCGGGGGAGCGGGGGCCGCCGCCCGCTACGCGGCGTCCCTGTGGTGGCCCGCGCAGGCGGGCGGCTTCCCCTGGACGACCTTCTGGGTCAACGTCGCCGGCTGTGCCGTGATCGGCGTGTTCATGGTGGTCATCACCGAGTTCCGGCCAGCCCACCGGCTGGTCCGCCCCTTCTTCGGCACCGGCGTCCTCGGGGGTTTCACGACCTTCTCGACCTACGCCGTCGACATCCAGAAGCTGGCCGACGGCGGCCATGTCCGCACCGGCCTGGCCTACCTCGCCGCGACCCCGCTCGCGGCGCTCACGGCGGTGTGGCTCGCGGCCTGGTCGACCCGCCGCATCCTGAAGCGGAGGCAGCCATGACACGGTTGACCGGCAGGGCCCTGCGCCTGACCGTCTTCGTCGGCGAGAACGACACCTGGCACCACAGGCCCCTCTACTCGGAGATCGTCCACCGGGCCCACGCGGCGGGCCTCGCGGGCGCCAGCGTCTTCCGGGGCGTGGAGGGTTTCGGCGCCTCCTCGCTGATCCACACCTCGCGGCTGCTGTCCCTGAGCGAGGACCTGCCGGTCGCCGTCGTGATCGTCGACACCGAGCCACGTGTCCGGGCCTTCCTGCCCCAGCTCGACGAACTCGTCACCGAGGGCCTGGTGACCCTCGACGACTGCGAGGTCATCCTCCCCCAGTCTCGGCTTCGCTCGACCGGGGGCGCCCCCACCACCGGCCGGGAGGACACACCGGGCGAAACGGACGCGAAGGGTAAGAGGTCGTTGTGAACTGGCTGCTTGTCGTCGGGGGCGCGATGGTCGGCGCGCCGCTGCGCTACCTCACCGACCGCGCGGTGCAGTCCCGGCACGACTCCGTCTTCCCCTGGGGCACCTTCGCGGTGAACCTCGCCGGCTGCCTGATCCTCGGCCTGCTCACCGGCGCCGCGGCCGCCGGCGCCGCGAGCTCCCACCTCCAGCTTCTGCTCGGCACCGGCCTGTGCGGGGCCCTGACGACGTATTCCACGTTCTCCTACGAGACGTTGCGGCTGGTGGAGACGGGGGCCCGCGGCTACGCCGTCCTCAATGTGGCGGCGAGCCTGGCGGCCGGACTCGCGGCGGCGTTCGCGGGGGTCGCGCTCGCCGGAGGGTGAGACCGGCTCTCGCCCGGGTGTAGTAGGACTGGCCCTCTCCGGTCCCGCCTCTCCCTTCACAGAACTGGATCCCATGAGCGTCATCAGTGTCGGTCAGGCCGTCGTCCTCGGAGCCGTCGAGGGGGTGACCGAGTTCCTGCCCGTCTCCTCCACCGGCCATCTGAAGATCGTCGAAGGGCTCATGGGCATCCCCGTCGGCGACGACGCCGTGATCGGGTTCTCGGCCGTCATCCAGGTCGGCGCGATCGCCGCGGTGCTCGTGTACTTCTTCAAGGACATCGTGCGGATCGTCTCCGCCTGGGGGCGAGGCCTGTTCGACCGTGAGGAGCGCTACCACCACGACTACAAGTTCGCCTGGTGGGTCATCTGTGCGACCGTACCGATCGTCGCCGTCGGACTCGCCGCCAAGCCGCTCATCGAGGGTCCGCTCGCCTCGCTGTGGGTGGTGGCCGGCTCGCTGGTCGTCGGCAGCGGGGTGATGTGGGCGGCGGACCAGATGGGCCGGCACAAGCGCGGCGAGGACGACACCTCGTTCAAGGACGCCATGCTCGTCGGCAGCTCCCAGATCCTCGCCCTGCTCTTCCCCGGCTTCTCCCGCTCCGGCGCCACCATGTCCACGGCGCTGATCCTCGACCTGGACCGCGTCGCAGCCACCCGGCTCTCCTTCTTCCTCGGCATCCCCGCCCTGACCGGCGCAGGCCTCTACGAACTCAAGGACGCCCTGGGCACCGGCGTGGGCGCGGCCCCGCTCGCCGTCGGCACGATCGTGTCCTTCGTGGTCGCCTACGGCTCCATCGCCTGGCTGCTGAAGTTCGTCGCCAAGCACTCCTTCAACGCCTTCGTGATCTACCGGATCATCGTGGGTGGGCTGCTGTTCGGCCTGCTCGGAGCGGGTGTGCTGCACAGCTGACCGGTTGCGGGGGACCGGGGGCCGAGACCGTGAACGCGGGCTTGCGGCACCCTGAACGTTTCCTTTCGGGCCCTTGACAGGTGCCTCACTTGCCCCGGAGGATCACCCCCGTGAACCTGTCAGACAGCCGGACAGCCGGACAGCCCGTACGTCGCGTCAGCGCCATGGAAGCGGTGCTGGCGCATCTGCGTGACGCCATCGAGCGCGGCGACTACGCGATCGGCGACAAGCTCCCCTCCGAGGCGGAGCTGTGCCGCGCCCTGGAGGTCTCCAGGCCCGTGCTGCGCGAGGCGCTGCGGGCGCTGCAGACCATGGGCCTGACCGTGTCCCGGACCGGCAAGGGCACCTTCGTCGTCGCCAGCACCGTCGAGGACCCGACCTTCGGCGACTACTCGGCCAGCGACCTGCTGGAGGTGCGCCGCCACGTCGAGATCCCGGTCGCCGGGTACGCGGCCCGCCGCCGCACCCCGGAGAACCTGGACCACCTGGCCCACCTCCTGGACCGGATGGAGCGGGAGACGGACACCACCGCCTGGGTCGCGATGGACACGCTGTTCCACCTCGCCGTGGCCGAGGCCGCCCAGAACCCGGTCTTCCGCCGGGTCATCGAGGAGATCCGGGACGCGCTGGCCCGCCAGTCCGCCTTCCTCAACGAGCTGGGCGGCCGCCGCGAGCAGTCCAACCGCGAGCACCGGGCGATCGTCGAGGCGCTGACCGACGGCTGCGAGAACGACGCCGTGGAGGCCATGGCCCACCACCTCGACCGCGTCGAGACGACCCTCACCGACATCGTGCGCCCCGCGCGCACGGACACCCCCACGGAAGGCGGACCCGAGGCGTGAGCGAGCAGTCCCTGCACGAAGGCGTGCAGAAACGTTCCGGCCATGTCGATGCCGGAGACGCGGGCTACAGCAAGTCCCTGAAGTCCCGGCACGTCAACATGATCGCCATCGGCGGCGCCATCGGCACCGGCCTCTTCCTCGGCGCCGGTGGCCGCCTCGCCGACGCCGGCCCTTCCCTCTTCATCGCCTACGCGGTCTGCGGCCTCTTCGCCTTCCTCGTCGTGCGCGCCCTCGGCGAGCTCGTGCTGTACCGGCCCTCCTCGGGCGCCTTCGTGTCGTACGCCCGCGAGTTCATGGGGGAGAAGGGCGCCTACACCGCGGGCTGGATGTACTTCCTCAACTGGGCGACCACCGGCATCGCCGACATCACCGCCGTGGCCACCTACACCCACTACTGGGGCATGTTCTCCGACATCCCGCAGTGGGTGATCGCGCTCATCGCGCTGGCGGTCGTGCTCACCGTGAACCTGATCTCGGTGAAGATCTTCGGCGAGCTGGAGTTCTGGTTCGCGATCATCAAGGTCGGCGCGCTCGTCGTCTTCATGTGCATAGGCATCTTCCTGCTGGTCACCCAACACCCCGTCGACGGCCACCACCCCGGCCCGTCCCTGATCAGCGACAGCGGCGGCGTCTTCCCGCACGGCCTGCTGCCCATGCTGCTGATCATCCAGGGCGTCGTCTTCGCCTACGCCTCCGTCGAGCTCGTCGGCGTCGCGGCAGGTGAGACCGAGAACCCCGAGAAGATCATGCCGAAGGCGATCAACTCGATCATGTGGCGCGTGGGCCTGTTCTACGTCGGCTCGGTCGTCCTGCTGTCGATGCTGCTGCCGTGGAACAAGTACACGGCGGGGGAGAGCCCCTTCGTCACGGTGCTGTCCAACATCGGCGTCCCCGCCGCAGGCGGCGTGATGAACCTCGTCGTCCTCACCGCCGCGATGTCCTCCCTCAACTCCGGCTTGTACTCCACCGGCCGCATCCTGCGCTCCATGGCCATGGCCGGATCCGCGCCCAGGTTCACCTCCGTGATGAGCCGCAGCCAGGTCCCCTACGGCGGCATCCTGCTCACCAGCGGCATCTGCGTCCTGGGCGTCGGCCTCAACTTCGTCGTGCCCGCCGAGGCGTTCGAGATCGTGCTGAACTTCGCCGCGATCGGCATCCTCGCCACCTGGGGCATGATCATGGTCTGTCACCTCCTCTTCTGGCAGAAGACCCAGAAGGGCGAGCTGACCCGCCCGGGCTACCGGCTGCCGGGTTCCCCCTGGACCGAGATAGTGACTCTGGCGTTCCTCGCCTCCGTCCTGGTCCTCATGTACGCCGACGGCGGCGCGGGACGCACCACCGTGCTGTGCCTGCCGCTGATCGTCGGGGCACTGGTCGCCGGATGGTTCGCCGTCCGCGGCAGTGTCGCGCGCAAGTCCACGACCGGAGCCGACGCGTGAAACACGCGCCGCTCCACGAGAAGCAGGCAGTGATGTACAGCAGTTCCCTCGCGGACGCACCCCTGGTCCGTGAACCCGTCCACGCCCCCGTCGCCCACCTCATACGCGGCGGAATCGTCGAAGGCATCCACTACGGCTCCGTCGTCGTCCTCGGCGCCGACGGAGAGGTCCAGCTCCAGATCGGAGACATCGAGGCCGCCTTCTACCCCCGCTCCGCGCTCAAGCCCGTCCAGGCCGTGGCCATGGCACGGGCCGGGCTCCCGCTCGACGGCGAGCTGCTGTCGCTGACCGCGGCCAGCCACTCCGGCGAGGAACGCCACCTCGCCGGTGCCCGGCGCATCCTCGAACTCGCCGGGCTCACCGAGGTCCACCTGCGCAACGTCCCGGACCTGCCGTTCGACCCGGTCGTCCGGGACGGCTGGGTGCGCGAGGGCCGGCTGCCCTCCCGGCTCGCGCAGAACTGCTCCGGCAAGCACGCGGCCATGCTCTACACCTGCACGCTCAACGGCTGGTCGCTGGAGGACTACCTCGACCCGGGCCACCCGCTCCAGCAGGCCATCGCCGAGATCGTCGAAGACCTCACCGGGCAGCGCATCGCCCGGGTCACCGTCGACGGCTGCGGCGCGCCCCTGTTCTCCATCTCCCTGCACGGCCTCGCCCGGGCCACCGCCCGGATCGCCACCGCCGCGCCGGGGACGCCCGAGGCCCGCGTCGCCGACGCGATGCGCGAGCACGCCGAGATGGCCTCCGGCTCCGGCCGGGACGTCGCCGCGCTGATGCGGGCCGTGCCCGGGCTGCTCACCAAAGACGGTTTCGAGGGCGTGCAGGTCGCTGCGCTGGCCGATGGCCGGGCCGTTGCGGTGAAGGTCGCCGACGGTGCGAATCGGGCGCGTGTGCCGGTTGCCGCGGCGGCGCTTGCCCGTGTGGGCGTCGACCCGGAACTGCTCACCGAGTTCGCAGGTGAGCCGCTGCTCGGGGGTGGGGAGCCGGTGGGGTGTGTGCGGCCGGTGCGTGCGCTGGATGCTCTTCCGGTGACGGCTGACATGTAGCGCTACGCCGGATCCCGATGGGGGCTGCGGGTTGTCGCCCGGCTGACGGCCGTCTGTGGTTGATCGCGCAGTTCCCCGCGCCCCTTAAGGCATTAACCCTCACCCCCTCAGAAGAAGAGGACCCGCACCCTCATGACCGCCGCCACCCGCTTCGAACACGACCTGCTCGGCGACCGTGACGTTCCCGCCGAGGCCTACTGGGGTGTGCACACCCTGCGGGCCACGGAGAACTTCCCCATCACGGGCACGCCCATCTCCGCCTACCCGCACCTGATCGACGCCCTGGCCGCCGTCAAGGAGGCCGCCGCCCTCGCCAACGAGGAACTCGGCCTGCTGGAGGCGAAGAAGGCCGCCGCCATCGTCGCCGCCTGCCGGGAGATCCGCGCCGGCAAGCTGCACGACCAGTTCGTCGTCGACGTCGTCCAGGGCGGCGCGGGCACGTCCACCAACATGAACGCCAACGAGGTCGTGGCGAACAGGGCGCTGGAACTGCTGGGTCACGCCAAGGGCGAGTACCGGTACCTGCACCCGAACGAGGACGTCAACCTCGGCCAGTCCACCAACGACGTCTACCCGACCGCCGTCAAGATCGCGACGGTGTTCGCGGTACGCGGCTTGCTCGACGCGATGGCCGTCCTGCAGGACGCCTTCGCCCGCAAGGCCGTCGAGTTCCGCGACGTGCTCAAGATGGGCCGTACACAGTTGCAGGACGCGGTGCCGATGACGCTCGGTCAGGAATTCTCCGCGTACGCCGTCATGATTGACGAGGACCGGTCCCGTCTTGCCGAGGCCGTCGAGCTGATCCATGAGATCAACCTCGGCGCCACGGCGATCGGCACCGGCCTCAACGCCCCCGCCGGATACGCCGAGTCGGCCCGCCGCCACCTCGCGGCCATCACGGGCCTGCCCCTGGTGACGGCGGCCAACCTGGTCGAGGCGACCCAGGACTGCGGCGCCTTCGTCCAGATGTCCGGCGTGCTCAAGCGCATCGCGGTCAAGCTCTCCAAGAGCTGCAACGACCTGCGGCTGCTGTCCTCCGGCCCGCGCGCCGGGCTCGGCGAGATCAACCTGCCGCCGGTGCAGGCCGGTTCGTCCATCATGCCCGGCAAGGTCAACCCGGTGATCCCCGAGGTCGTCAACCAGGTCGCCTTCGAGGTGATCGGCAACGACGTCACCATCACCATGGCAGCCGAGGCCGGACAGCTCCAGCTCAACGCCTTCGAGCCGATCATCCTGCACTCCCTGTCGGAGAGCATCACGCACCTTCGCGCGGCCTGCCTCACCCTCGCGGCACGCTGCGTGGACGGCATCACCGCCAACACCGAGGCGCTGCGCGCGAGTGTGGAGAACTCCATCGGCCTCGTCACCGCCCTCAACCCGCACATCGGCTACACGGCCGCCACCGACATCGCCAAGGAAGCCCTCGCCACCGGTCGGGGCGTGGCGGAACTCGTCCTGGAGAAGGGCCTGCTGCCCGCCGAGACGCTCGCCGGCCTGCTGCGCCCGGAGGTCCTGGCAGGCAGCGACCCGGCTCCGGCGGCCTGACGTACGCGAGCGCACCGGGACCGGCACGGAGGGACAATCGAGATCATGACGTCGTCAACCACCTTCCAGCCGGTCCTGGAGCGCATCGCCGAGGAGATCGAACGGACTCCAGGCCGTGGCCGGCCCGCCGACTACATCCCGGCGCTCGCCGCCCGCGACCCGCGCAGCTTCGGCATGGCCGTCGCCGAGCCGGACGGCACGGTGTACGGCGTGGGGGAGTGGCGGCGGCCGTTCTCCGCCCAGTCCCTCACCAAGGTCTTCACCCTCGCCCTCGTCCTGGCCCGCGAGGGCGACGCCCTGTGGGAACACGTGGGCCGCGAGCCCTCCGGCAACCCCTTCAACTCCCTGGTCCAGCTGGAGTACGAGAACGGCATCCCGCGCAACCCGTTCATCAACGCGGGCGCCCTCGTCGTCACCGACCGGCTGCACACCCGTACCGGTGACGCGTCGGGCGAACTGCTGGCGTTCCTGCGGGCGGAGAGCGGCAACACGGACCTGAACTTCGACAAGGAGGTCGCCGCGTCCGAGTCCGCCCACGGCGACCGCAACGCCGCGCTCGGGCACTTCATGGCGTCCTACGGCAACATCGACAACCCCGTGCCGGTCCTGCTCGACCAGTACTTCCGGCAGTGCTCGATCGCGGCGTCCTGCGCCGACCTCGCCCTCGCCACCACCTTCCTCGCCCGGCACGGCATACGTGCCGACGGCACCCGGCTGCTCACCCGCAGCCAGGCCAAACAGATCAACGCGATCATGCTGACCTGCGGGACGTACGACGCGGCGGGCGACTTCGCCTACCGCGTGGGCCTGCCCGGCAAGAGCGGCGTCGGCGGCGGCATCATCGCGGTCGTCCCGGGCCGCTGCACGCTGTGCGTGTGGAGCCCGGGTCTGGACGAACGGGGCAACTCGGTGGCGGGCGTGGCGGCCCTGGACAGATTCACGACGCTGACCGGACTGTCGGTGTTCTGACAGAACCTCCCGGCCCTCACCTGATCACCGGCCGGTCACCCTCCCGCTTCCCTCCAGAGGGCTCCACGTCGCCGTGAAGCCACCCCGCGTTGACACGCTGCCCGAGTGTTGGCCATGGCTTTCCCCGTCGATCTCCGCCGCTGCCAGATACTCGGTCTGGCCGGTACCGCCTTCCTCGCGGCAGGCGGTGAGACGGCCGGAGCCCTGCCCGTAAGGGACCTCCTCCACCCGGCCTCCGCACGCGCCGCCCTCGGCCTGGTGGGGGTGTACTTCGGACTCGTCCTGCTCATCGCGGCCTGGGCGCTGCTGGGCCGCCTGGTCCGAGGACCCAGACCGCCCGCTCCCCGCGCCCTGCTGCTCGTCCTCGCCGTGTGGGCAGCCCCGCTGCTGCTCGCCCCGCCGCTGTTCAGCCGGGACGTGTACAGCTACCTCGCCCAGGGGGCGATGGTCGACGCGCACATGGACGTGTACGCGCACGGGCCGTCCCACCTCGGCGGCCCGCTCGCCGGCGAGGTCGCCCCGCTCTGGCGGCACACCGGCGCCCCCTACGGCCCGGTGTTCCTCGCTGTCGCGGCGGGCCTGTCGGCGCTGACGCGCGGTGACGTGCCCGCCGGGCTGGTCGGGATGCGGCTCGTCGCGCTCGCCGGCGTGGCCCTGATGGCGGCCGCACTACCCCGTCTGGCCCGCCACAGCGGCGCCGACCCGTCCGCCGCGCTGTGGCTCGGCGCCCTCAACCCGCTCGTCCTGCTGCACCTGGTCGCGGGCGCCCACAACGACGCCGTCATGCTGGGCCTGCTCGGCGCCGGCCTGGTCGCGGCGCTCGGCCGGTGGCCGTTGCTCGGCGCCGTCCTCGTCACGCTCGCCGCGCTGGTCAAGGCACCCGCCGTGCTCGGGCTGGCCGCCGTCGTCGTCCTCCAGATCCGCGCGGGCCGAGGGACGGCGAAGGCTCTCGTGACGACCGCCGTCGCCGCCGCGGGGACGACTGTCGCGGCCACGGCCGCGGCCGGCACCGGATACGGCTGGATCGGCGCCCTGAACACCCCCGTCTCGCCCCAGAACTGGGCCCTGACCACCCTGCTCGGCCGCGCCACCCGGGCCCTGCTGGAACACCTCGGCAGCGATCTCGCGCCCCTGGCGATCCCCGCCTGGCACGCGCTGGGCGTCGTGGCGGCCGGGGTCGCGATCGTCCTGATCTGGGTCCGGCTGCGCCCGCGACCGGTGTACGCGCTGGGCCTGAGCCTGGCGGCGGTGGCCGCGCTCGGCCCGGCGATCCGCCCCTGGTACGCCCTGTGGGGCCTGTTCCTCATCGCCGCCGCCGCTCCCAGCGCCTCCGTACGCCACCGCATGGCGGCCGTGACCGGCGTGCTCGCGCTGTGCGTCCTGCCCAGCGGCGCCCCGGCCGACACCGGGCAACTCCTGCTGGCCGTCTCCGGCGGCGCACTCGCGGTCGTCGTGCTGTGGCAGGCCCACCAGGCCGAGCTGGCCCCGGCACTGGGACGCACGGCATGACCCCGGCCCCGCCGCGCACCGACCGCGGACGACTGCTGCTCGTACTCGCCCTCGCCACGCTGGTGACGGTCTTCACCGCGACCGTGCCCCTGCTGCGCGACTGGTTCGACCTGCGCGTCTACTACGGAAGCATCGACAGCTGGGTCCACCACGGCGGCCGGATCTACGACTACCGGGTCCCCGGCACGACGTACGGCTTCACCTACCCGCCGTTCGCCGCCGTCGTCATGGTGCCGATGGCCCTGCTGGACCTCCACACCGCGATCGCCGCCGCCCTGCTGCTCAACCTGGCGGCCCTGGCCCTGGTCCTGCGGCTGCTCGCGGGACCGCAATGGCGGCGCCACGGCTGGTACGGCTGGGCGCTGACCGCCTGTGTCCTCGCGCTGTTCGAACCGCTCCGCGACACCTTCAGCTTCGGCCAGGTGAACCTGCTGCTGCTGGCTCTCGTGCTCACCGACGCGGCGCTGCTCGCCACTGGACGCACCCGCTGGGCGGGCATCGGCATCGGGCTGGCGGCCGCGATCAAGCTCACGCCGGCGTTGTTCATCGGTCTGCTGCTGGTGGCCCGGCGGTGGCGCGCGGCGGCGGTCGCCACGGTCGTCGCCCTCGGCGCCACGGCCCTCGCGGCATCGGCGGACCCCGACGCCTCACGCTTCTACTGGACCGAGGCGCTGTGGGACACCAACCGGGTGGGCCGCCTCGGCTACGTCTCGAACCAGTCCTTGCAGGGCATCCTGGCCCGGCTGGGCGAACCGGACCGGGCGGTGTGGGCGGCGGCGGTTGTGCTGGTCCTCGGCGTGTGGGCGCTGCGGGCCCGCCGGGCGGTCGCCGCGGGGGACTGGACGACGGCGTTCGCTCTGACCGGCCTCGCCGCCTGTCTCGTCAGCCCGATCACCTGGGTGCACCATCTCGTGTGGCTGCTGCCGTCCTTGGCCGTGCTGATCCGCAACGGGCACCCCCGGATCGCGGGCGCCCTGTACGCGGTGCTGTGCACCAGCGTGGTGTGGCTGTGGTTCGACGACGCGTCCGGCGTCGACGGGTTCCTGGGCAGCAACACCTACGCCTGGATCACCCTGGGCCTGCTGCTGTGGCTGCCGGTCGGTCAGCAGTCCCCGGACCGGCGGACCGGCAGCCGCAGCACCAGCACCACGACCGCCGCACCCAGCCCGGCGGCACCCGCGATCAGCCCCGCTTCCGTCCAGTCGGAGTCGGCCTCCTCCGGCACGGCGGCCGCGACGGCGGGCGGAGTCGGTGCCGCCGGTCGCGCGGCAGCCCTCGACAGTTCGAGCGAACCCACCGGATCGACCCGGCTGCCCGCCTTGAACCCCCAGTCGAGCAGCGAGCGGGCCTCCTCGTACACCGCGGACCCGCCGCCCTCCTGAGGGTTCATCACCGTCACGACGAGGGTGCGCCCGTCCCGCCGCGCCGCCGCGACGAGCGTGCTGCCCGCCTTGCTGGTGTAGCCGTTCTTGATGCCGATCAGTCCCCGGTACGGCTTCACGCCACGGGCGCCGCTCAGCAGCCGGTTGGTGTTGCGGATCGGGTACGACCAGCCTCCGCCGCCGGGGAACCTGGCCTCGACGGTGGCGCAGTACCGCGCGAAGTCGGGGTTGCGCAGCCCGACCCGGCCGAAGACCGCCAGATCGAACGCCGACGACACCTGTCCCGGCGCGTCGTAGCCGTCCGGGGAGACCACGCGCGTGTCGCGGGCGCCGAGGGACCGGGCCTTGGCCTGCATGCGCTCGGCCGTGGCCCGCCAGCCGCCGTTGAGCTCGGCCAGGACGCGCACGGCGTCGTTGCCGGAGTTGAGGAAGACACCCCGCCACAGGTCGGCGACCCGGTAGGTACGGCCCTCGGTGACCCCGACCAGGCTGCTGCCGGCCCCGACGCCCCTCAGTTCCTCCTCGCGGACCGTGTGCCGGATGCCTGCCGGCAGCGCGGGCAGCACCGTGAGGGCGAAGAGGGTCTTCAGGGTGCTGGCCGGGGGCAGCCTGCGGTGCGCGTTGTGGGCGGCGAGCACCTCGCCGGTGCGGGCGTCGGCCACCAGCCAGGACAGCGCGGAGGTCTCCGGGAGACGGGGCGCCCCGGCGCGCGGCCGGACCTGGGTGCCGGGGCGGTACAGCAGCGAGGGGTGCGGGGCCGCCGCCCTCGGCCCGGACGGCGGACTGGGTTCCGTCCCGCCGGGACCGGCCGCCGCGGCGGGCATCACGGCCAGAAGCCCTGCCGCACAGAGCGCACAGACCGACACAGCCACCCGGGAAGAGACTCCAATGATCATACGATCAACGTAGAAACGGATGTGCTCCGCGCCGCGACGACCGGGCCGGACACCGCGCGCGAGCACCCGGATGCCGCACGTGCGGCCGACGGCGGCGGCGATGATCGCGGCGCTCGCGCAGGCGGAGATGAACGAGCGCACCCTGGCCGTCAAACCCGCGTTTATCGCGTCCTGATGTCCCCGGCCTACGATCGCCCGGCCGGACGTGCCGAAGCAAGGCTGTCGCATGACACTGCGAAAGCCGAGTCAAAGGGGGACGACGACATGCTCCGCATCCACTTCAGCGACGGGGACCTGGCGCGCACCAGGGTCGCCGCCGCACCTGATCCGGTGTGGGAGATCGCCGCGAGTATGCACCGGTTACAGTCCCGCAAAGGGCGGTGGGCCTATGCCGAGTGGTACCGCACGGCACGGCAGCAACTGCGGGAGAAAGGGCTGGAGCGGGTCCTGCGGAGTGTCCTGCTGCCGCTGTATCCGAGGGCCGCGTACTTCCCGGACTTCCTGACCCCCGCCGACGCGGTGGGCGACCTGGACGCGGGCATGGAATCGATCGTGGCCACGCCTGCAGAACGCATCCTGGCGGAGATGGCCGTCCTCGACCGGACGGTGGGTGCCCCCGCCTGGGCCGGGCAGCTGACCGGGCTGGAAGCGCGCAAGGAGTTCGTGGGGATGCTGCGCGCGTACTACGACGCGGTTGTCGCCCCGTACGAAGAGCAGGCACAGGCCCGGATCGAGGCGGAGCGGGTGGCCCGCTGCCGTGGGCTCCTGGACGGCGGGGTCGAGGGCATGCTCTCGGGGCTCGGGCCCATGCTGCGCTGGCGCCCTCCCGTCCTGGAGGTCAGCTATCCGAAGCAGACCGGCGAGCGGGACCTGCACCTGGACGGCCGTGGACTCACGCTCGTCCCCTCGTACTTCAACTGGGGCGAGCCGGTAGCCTTCGCCGATCCCCAACTGCCGCCCGTGCTCTGGTACTCGCTGCTCCACGAGCCGAGCTCGCCGGACGCTCCGTACGGCGCCGAAGCCGCCGACAGATCCTTGATCAACCTCCTCGGCCGCGCTCGCGCGGTCTCACTGCGCGCCGCTTCCACCGGCGCCACGACCGCCGAGATGGCCCGTGCCGCCGGAGTCTCGGCGTCCTCGGCCAGTCGGCACGCCACCGCGTTGCGCGACGCGGGCCTCATCACCACCGTCCGGCACGGCCCGGCCGTACTGCACACCCTCACGCCTGCCGGGGCGTCCTTGCTCAAGGCGGGCACAGGCGGATCCGGCTGACGCGACAGCCGCGGCTCAGTCCGAGGGCAGCGTCGGCTGGATGCGCCGCAGGAACGTCGCGTTGTCCGGGGTGTCGCGCATGCGTTCCAGGAGGGTCTCCAGGGCGCCCTGCCCGTCCCGGTTCTGCAGCACCCGCCGCAGGCCGTGCATGGCCGCCAACTCGGCCGCGGGCAACAGGAGTTCCTCGCGGCGGGTGCCGGAGGGGATGATGTCGACGGCCGGGAACACACGCCGGGAGGCCGGTTCGCGGCTCAGCCGGAGCTCCATGTTGCCGGTGCTCTTCAGCTCCTCGAAGTAGAAGTCGTCGGCCCGGGAACCGGTCTCCACCAGCGCCGTCGCGAGGATCGTGAGGGAACCGCCCTCCTCGGCCGACCGGGCGGCGCCGAAGAACCGCTTGGGTCCGGTCAGCGCGGACGCGTCGACGCCTCCGGTGAGGATGCGGCCTCCGGAGGCGGCCGCGTTGTTGTGCGCCCGGCACAGCCGGGTGAGGGAGTCGAGGAGGATCACGACGTCCTCGCCCGCCTCGACGAGCCGCTTGGCCCGCTCGATCACGAGCTCGGCGAGTGCGATGTGCTGCTTGGCACTCCGGTCGAAGGTCGAGGCGTACACCTCGCCCCGCACGCTGCGCCGCATGTCGGTGACCTCCTCGGGCCGCTCGTCGAGCAGCAGCATCATCAGCCGGCACTCGGGATGGTTGCCGGTGACGGCGGCCGCGAGCTGCTGGAGGATGACGGTTTTGCCGGTCTTGGGCGGGGCCACGAGAAGCCCGCGCTGGCCCTTGCCGACCGGTGCGATCAGGTCGACGACCCGACCGGCCAGCCCCGCGGCCGGGTGTTCGAGGCGAAGCCGCTCCTGCGGATGCAGCGGCGTCAGGTCCCGGAAGTGCCGACGGCCGCGCAGTTCAGCGGACGTACGGCCGTCGACCCGTGCGACGTCGGTGAGACCGCGCCGGTCGCCCAGGGTGCCCTCGACGAGGTCGCCCTTGCGCAGGCCGTGGCGGCGGATCAGGGCGGGGGAGACCGCAGGGTCGGTGGGCGTGGGCAGGCAGCTCTCGCCGCGCAGGTGCCCCTTCCCGCTCGCGTCGATGTCGAGGACGCCGAGGGCGGTCCGGGTCTCGGACTGCTGCTGGGTGGGCGGGGTGTCGAGTGTGGTGGTCATGGTGGTGTGTCCTTTCACGGACGGCAGGCATGAGACATGCGAAGGGAAGGGGGGAGAGAGCCGCGAGGGGAGGGCGTGAAACATGCCTCCGGCGGCGGGGAACAGCACCTCGGGTGCGACTGAGCAAGTCGAAGTGCCGGAAATGATGGAGAGAAATGGAGAACCGCACCGGCGCCCACAGAAGGGGGCGTGCACAAGTGCTGTTCGCAGGCTACCACCCGACGGGGCGCCGGGGGAGGGAGATATACGTCAGCGTGTGGCCAGCAGCCCGTACAGCAGCGGGATCCGCGGCTCGGGCAGTCGCCACCAGCCGGACTCCGTGCGGACCGTCTGCGGCCACCGTGGCCAGGGAAGTTCGTCGCTTTCCCGCAGCCGCCCAACGGCCAGTCCCGCATCCGTCAACGCGTTGACGACCTCGCCTATTCCGTGCATCCACTCGTAACTGTCCGTGGCGCCCTCGACGGCAGGGCCGTCCGTGTACGTGTGGGTCGCGTCCCGGTGCACGGGACCGGCGCCGCCCAGGTAGTCGTGGCGCAGGAGCAGCTCGGGGCCCTCGCCCGGAGCGGGTTTCGGGCCGAGCGAGTTGAGCAGGGGATGGAATTCGACGACGTACAACCGGCCGCCGGGACGCAGGAGCCGGCCGACGACCTCCGCCCACCGGTTCAGGTCGGGCAGGTAACACAGGGCGCCCTTGCCGGTGTAGACGACGTCGAACTGCCGCCCGTCCAGGGCCTCGACGGCGTCGTACACGTTCGCCCGCACGTACGTCACGTCCGCGCCGGCCTTCGCGGCGATGCCGGTCGCGGCCGCCACGGACGCCTCGGAGAAGTCGAGGCCGACGGCCCGGGCACCGCGCCGTGCGAAGGCGATCGTCTCCGTGCCGAGGTGACACTGGAGGTGCAGCACGTCACGGCCGGTCAGCTCGCCGAGGTCCTCCCACTCCCAGGGCGCGAACCAGCGCTCGGGGTCGGGATCCTGGTCGAGACAGTAGAACCGGCTGGCGAGATGGACGGGCGTGCGGGCGTCCCAGTTCGCCTGGTTGGCCCGCATCAGCCGGTCGTGCTCGGCGGACGTCATGGGGACATCCAACCGCGAACGGACCGCGCGATGCGGCAGAACGGAGGAACGGATCGCCGGACGTGTCGCTCACACCGAGCGCGCCCGCGCCTCCTCGGCGATCTGCTCGAACTGCGCGCCCATGGCCGCCGCCAGCGCCTGTGCCGCCGACAACGGACGTACCATCACGGTCAGTTCGTCGATGAGCCCGTCCTCGTCGACATGGATGAAGTCGCAGCCGTTGATCTCCCGGTCGCCCACCCGCGCGGTGAAGACCAGGGCGTGGTCACGGCCGTTCACGTCGTTGATCTCGCGCACGTAGCGGAAGTCCTCGAAGACACCGGAGACGGCGCGCAGGATCGCCGCCGTGACCGGCTTGCCGGTGTACGGCTTGAACACGACCGGGCTGGTGAAGACGACGTCCGGCGCCAGCAGCGCCTCGGCGGCGTCGAGGTCGAGAGCCTCGACCGCCTCACGGAATGCACGCATCGGACCTGCCCTTAGTCAACTAATTGAATAGGTGCGGAGTAGATTAATCAACCGTTGATACCGTGTCCACATGTCTCTCAAGTACGCCGTGCTGGCCGCTCTCCTGGAGGGCGAGGCCTCGGGCTACGAGCTGTCCAAGGTGTTCGACGTGTCGCTCGCGAACTTCTGGCCCGCGACCCCGCAGCAGCTCTACCGGGAACTGGAGCGTCTCGCGCAGGACGGTCTGATCGAGGCCAGGGTGGTACGCCAGGAACGGCGGCCCGACAAGCGGATGTTCACGCTCACCGAGGCGGGCCGCCAGGACCTGCGCGCCTTCACCGTCACACCGCCCCGCCGCCCCACCGCCATCCGCGACGAACTCCTCATCAAGATCCAGGCCATGGACGGGACGGACCCCGAGGCCACCCGTGCGCTGGTCGAGGAGCGCGAGGCGTGGGCCCGCGGCAAGCTCGCCCGCTACGAGCGCGTCCGCGAACGCCTCCTGGCCGGCCGCAGCGAGGAGGAGTACCTGCGGGAGGCCGACCGCATCGGCCCGTACCTCACGCTGATGGGAGGCATCGCCTTCGAGGAGGAGAACCTCCGCTGGTGCGCACGCGTGCTCACGATCCTCAAGCAGCGAGCTCCTCTAGGCTGAGCCGATGTTCAGCCCCGAAGGCCCCAGTCTGCCCGAACTCGCCGTCCAAGCGCTGTCGTCCGTCGAGCGCGGCTACGACCTCCTCGCGCCGAAGTTCGACCACACCCCCTTCCGGACGCCCGACGCGGTCCTCGACGCCGTCGAGTCGGCCTTGCGGCGGACGGGACCCTTCGACGCCGGGCTCGACCTGTGCTGCGGTACCGGCGCGGGCGTCGGCGTGCTGGCGGGGGTGTGCCGGGAGCGGGTCGTCGGTGTCGACTTCAGCGCGGGCATGCTCGACGTGGCCCGGGAACGGGTCCTCCCGGCGGTGCCGCCCGTCTCCTTCGTCCGCGCGGATGCCCGTGCCCTGCCGTTCGGGCCCGTCTTCGACCTGGTGGTGAGCTTCGGGGCCTTCGGGCACTTCCTGCCCCGCGAGCTGCCCGGACTGTTCGCGCAGGTCCGCTCCGTCCTGCGGCCGGGCGGCTGCTTCGCGTTCCCGCTGGTGGCCCCGCCCCGCCCGGGCTCGCTCGGCTACTGGATGCTGCTCGGCTTCGACACGGTGATGCGGGTGCGGAACGCGCTGTGGCGGCCTGCGTTCGTCATGTACTACCGCGCGTTCCGCTTCGGGGACGTACGACGTGAGCTGGCCCGGGGCGGCTTCCGAGTGGATCTCCACGCGCTGCCGGAGTTCGGGCGGCGACGGGACGGCAGCCCGCGGGTGCGGCTGGTCGTGGCCCGGACGCCGGACCAGATGATTGATTCCAAGGGGTCAGTGGTCGTAGGCGGGCAGTGAGCGCCTCGGTGCTGTTCGGAGGTTGAGCTGGCCTTTGAAGGTTTCGTTGACCGACTCGACTGGTGCTCGAAGTCGCGGCCGAAGTAGTTCTTGTCGCCGATCAGCAGCTGTCCAGGCCGGGCGGCGGTCAGGCCCCGTTCGGCGGCGAGCCGGTCCAGCGTTACAGCCGGGCTGCTTCGGCAGGTAGGGGAAGAGATGCCGTAGGGATCCTCCACCCTCGACGGCACCGACCAAGCCACCCACAAGGAACAGGGCAGCATGATCCGCCGCTACGTCGTCTGGCGGAACCGTCACGCCGACGACCGGCGCCTACGAGCGTCGTCGGCAGGGCAAACGTCGCCTGAGGCTCAGAACCCATCTTTGAACCTCTTTTGATCTCGTGCGCGCGTCGCGGCGGAGGACTCCGTACCGGACGGGAACTGAGGACGAGCCTTCACCGCCTCACGTGTGACGGCAGAGTGTCCCCGACAAGGACGCAATCGACGGCTGTGTACAGGGTTTCGGTCTCGGCGGTCAGGATCGATTCGTCGGAGGGCAGGGCTCTCTCGATCGAGAGCCCGTTGAGGACGGTGAGCAGGAATCTCGCGCGTCGGGTGTTGTCGCCCTGGGCGAGCGCGCCTTCGTTCGTGAGGATCGTCAGCCAGTACTCGATGCGGCGTTGCCCTTCCCGCTCGATGGCGAGATACGCCGCGCGGTTCTCTTCGGTCGGCTCGGGTTCGATGAACGCCTGGTGGATCTGGCGCCAGGCCGTTCGCGCCTGTTCGCCCACGCCGGCGGGGGCGAGCACTTGGCGGAGGCAGTCGACCAGCCGGTCCCGGGCCGGTACCGATCGTTCGTGGATCCTGTCGTCGGGGGCCACCACGTCGTAGATGCCGGCGAGCACCGCGTCCTGCAGGGCGCGCTGGGTCGGGAAGTGGTACCGGAGCGAGCCCGTGCTCACCCCGGCGCGCGCCGCGACCGCCCGCACGCTCAGCCTCGCGCCCGGGTCCTCCCCGAACATCTCCATGGCCGCCTTGAGGACCTTGTCCCGGCTGCTCATGCCCGTCTCCCGCTGCCGCTTCTCCGTCATCACAACCTCCTCCAACACACTGTACTAGCACACTGTGCTACTTTGACTCGCAGTGGTACTAACACGGTGTACCAGAAGCGGGGGCCGGCAGGCGCCGGGGAGGCGGAGACATGATCACGGAATGGCGAAGGCAGCGGGCCGTGGCACGCGTGAAGAGCGGGGACGGGCGGCCGCTGCAGCGTTTTCGCTGGTGGCAGCTGCCCGGCCGCGCGCTGTTCCATCTCCGGCTGTCCGACGACGCCGGTCGCCGGACGGAGTACGCGGTCGACGTCCGGCACTGGGGCAACCAGAGCAGCGGCTCGGTCAGGGCGCACCTGTACCGCGACGGAAGGCGTCACGCCGAGTCCAGGATCCCCGCCGTCTTCCCCGTCCCGGGCGGCACCATCGAGGTGGCCATGAGCGGCTTCGGGATCAAGCGCTGCCACTACGTCACCACCGGCGGCACGGCGCAGCAGCTCGCCCCTGATCCGAAGTCCGCCGAGGGGCGCCGTGCGCGCCTCGACCGTGCGCATCCCACGCTGAGCCGATCGATCGCGTTCCTCTCGGTGTTCATGCTGATCACCGGTGTGGGCCTCAACCTCCTTCAGGCTCTCGAACCGATCTCGCACATCCCCCCGGTCGCCGGGAGCGTCGGAACCTTCGACTCGCCCGTTCACCTGCCGCTCTGGCTCAACATCACGCTCGGGCTCGGGGCCGTACTGGGCAGCACGGAGCGAGCGCTCCGGCTGCGCTACTCCCGGCTGCTCGACGGCGCAGGCAACTGACCCCGCCCACGAACCGACGAGGCAGACATGACCACAACGACCAAGCCCACTTGGCTCCTCGGCGAGGGCGAGCCCGGCACCGCGCGGAAGCTCCCGGCCGGCGTGGAGTACCACCGCGTACTCGCCAGCGACAAGCGCCGCATCGGCCGCGGCATCTTGGCGATCGTGCTCCTGCTGGCGGGGATCGTCATCTTCCCCACGGCCATCGGCAGGGCGGCCGCGCTCATCGACGAGCGGATGGGCAACACCCCTCCCATCCTGGGCGGCACCGACTACACACCGCTGTACCACGCAGCCTCCATGATCTCCCTGGCCCTGCTCATGCCGTGGAGCATGCTCATCCAGCGATGGCTCTACGGAGTACGCGGTGCGTCGCTGCACTCGGTGACATCGCGGTTCCGGTTCGACGTGTTCGGGCGGGCGCTCGTACTCTTCGGCCCGGTCTGGCTGGTCGTCATCGCGCTCGGATTCCTCGCCCCCGGCGAGCGGGTCGCCTGGTCGCACGCCGACCTCATCGGCATCTTCGTCACCACCCTCCTCCTGACTCCACTGCAGACGACCGGCGAGGAATACGGTGTGCGCGGGCTCGTCTTCCGTGTCGTCGGAAGCTGGACCCGTGGACCGCGAGCAGGGCTGATCGCAGGTGTCCTGGTCTCGGCCGTGCTGTTCACCGCCGTCCATGGTTCGACCGATCCGTACATCACCGTGTGGTACTTCGTGCTCTGGTCCGGACTGGCCGTCATCACCTGGCGTACGGGAGGTCTCGAGACCGCGGTCGTGCTCCATGCCGTGCTCAACACGGTCTCCTTCATCGCGGCGCCGCTTCTGCGTGCCGACCTCGGCGGTGACCTCCAGGACCGCTCCGCCGGTACGGGCTCGCCGTATCTGCTCGTGCCCACGCTCACACTGGTCGCGATCACCGCGGTGGTGTGGCGGCAGACACGGCGGACCGGCTCGGAGTAGAACCCGTCTTCAAACCGGCGGGGCAGGCCATGAGGCCGTTGGCTCGTTGGAGGAGACATGGAGACTGCGGTGTCCGCGCTCCCCGTGATGGGCCGGACGGGCACGAGGCGGTCCTCAAAGACGCGATACACGGCATCATCGCGTCCAACACGATGATGCCGTTCCCCACGAGTCAAAAGAGGTTCAAAGATGGGGTTCTGAGCGGTGTCACCCCTACTCAGCGTCACGGCACACCATCAACAGGGCAAACGTTGGCTGACACGGCACTAGTCAGTCGCGCAGGAAGTTCAGCAGATCGTCGTTGAACGTCTTCTCGAAGTCGCCCACCAGACCGTGCGGGGCGCCCGGGTACACCTTCAGCGTCGCGTCCTTGACGAGCTGGGCGGTCCGCTGGGCCGAGGCGCCGATCGGCACGATCTGGTCGTCGTCGCCGTGCGCGACCAGCGTCGGCACGTCGATCCGCCGCAGGTCCTCGGTGAAGTCGGTCTCCGAGAACTGCGCGACGCAGTCGTAGGCGCCCTTCAGCCCGGTCTGCATGCTCCACATCCAGAACGCCCGCCGCATGCCCTCCGACACGGCGGCCCCGGGCCGGTTGAAGCCGTAGAAGCTCTCGCTCAGCTCCCAGTAGAACTGCGAGCGGTCCGCCGCCACGGCGGTGCGGATGCCGTCGAAGGCCTCCTTCGGGGTGCCCTCCGGATTGGCCTCCGTCCGCAGCATCAGCGGCGGCACAGCGCCCAGCAGTACGGCCTTGGCGACCCGCGCGGTCCCGTGCCGCCCGATGTAACGGGCCACCTCGCCGCCGCCGGTTGAATGGCCCACCAGGACCGCGTCGTTGAGGTTCAGCGCCTCGATCAGTTCGGCCAGGTCGTCGGCGTACCGGTCCATGTGGTTGCCCTGCCACGGCTGACCCGAGCGGCCGTGCCCGCGGCGGTCGTGCGCGATCGCCCGGAACCCGTTCTCGGCGACCAGACGCGCCTGACCGTCCCAGGCGTCCGCGTTGAGGGGCCAGCCGTGGCTGAACACCACGGGCTGCCCCTCGCCCCAGTCCTTGTAGTAGATCTCGGTTCCGTCGGACGTGGTGAGTGTGCTCATGGGAAACCCTCTCGGATCGTCGGGGCGTGACCCCTGCCCTTGATCTCGATGATCTCCGTGATCCCGGGATCGCGCCGCCGACGCCGGCACGAGGGGTTCGAAGCGCCCCAGGCGCCGCCCGGCGAGAATCTGCGTGAGCATTCCGCCGAACGAGTGACCGATGCCGATCGGCTTGTGCCCGAGCCCGCCGATCGGTCCCGCGAGGTGGCCGGCGACCTGCCGGCCACTGCGCGCGCCGTTTCAAGGCCCGCGTACGGTCGGACGCCCCGGCGGTGGTGGGCGTCGGGGTCCGGCCCGGCAGCGTGAACTCGTAGACCAGCGCGTCCCGTTGGGCGTCCACCACGAGGTCGGTGATCTCCAGCGGGCGCGCGTACTGGTCGTGCACGCGCCGGGTGACCCGCACCGACGGCGTGCTCACGAGGCGGGTGATGGCGTCGCGGTGGTGCAGGGTCAGGCCGGCCCGGCGCATCCAGTCGTAGGCCCGCCGCCGCTGCGCGCGGCGGCGGCGGTGTCATCGGCGCGGTCGCGGATGGGGGCACCTCCCACGCCGTTCAGGCAGTGGGGGAGGGCCAGCCCCAGGGCCTCGGCGTGGTCCGGCGGGGGCGGCTCCCAGGCCACGGTGGCGCGGGCCACCGTGCCCGGGGTCGCGGCGCGGGCGCCGACCGGGAAGGTGCGCGAGGCCGGGGTCTCGACCGGCAGACCGGGCAGCGTGACGTGACTGCCGCGCCGGTCGGTGGCGACGAAACCGTCGCGGCGCAGCAGCTCCAGCGCCTGCCGTACGGTCTTCCGGCTGACCCCGAAGTGCCCGGCCGGCCGCCGCTCGCCCGGCAGCCGTTCGCCGGGCGGCACGGTGCCGTCGCGCAGTTGGCCGAGCAACTCCGTGGCGATCCGCCGGTACAGGGGCTCTCCTTCGGCCGTCGGGGGGTCGTGCGGGGTGGTGCGGGCCATGCCGCGCGTCCTGTTGGTGACGTTCGGTATCCGTGCGGGCTCGGTGCGCCACCAGGTCCAGCATTGGTCTAAATCAGCCGGGAAGGGGGGCCGGGCGGTTCGGCCGAAACCGGCCCGCCCGAGCCGGCCGTCACAGCGCGCTGTACAGGGCGTCGACCAGCGCCATCTTGCGCGGGTCGTCCGCGATATGAGGCCCCATACGGTTCATCACGTACCCCAACGACACGTCCGCCTCCGGGTCGGCGAGCCCGCAGGAGCCGCCGAAGCCGTCATGACCGAAAGCGCGCGGGTTGGGTCCGTAGGAGCCGTTGGATCCGCTGAGCCACAGCCCGAGCCCCGCCTCGGTCTCGCCCTCGAACCCGGCGCCCAGCACCAGATCCCGGCAGCTGCCCTGTCCCTCGCGCACCCGCTCGGCCGCCTCGGGGGACAGGACGCGGTGGCCCCCGTGGGAACCGCGCCCCGCGAAGACGCCGTAGAGCTCGGCGACCGCACGCGCGGTGCCGTGCCCGTTCGCCGCGGGAATCTCGGCGGCCCGCCACCCGGGCGTGCCCGCCGCGGCGGCGGACACCGAGGGGTTGGTCAGCGCGGCGATCGCCGCGGGATCCAACTGGGCGAAGACAGCGGCCTGTTCACTGCTCGCCGCGACCGGTGGCTGGACCAGCTCGGCCACCCGCCCGGAGTCCTTCTCCGGCAGGCCGATGCGGAAGTCGATGCCGAGCGGCCGGGTCACCTCCCGCTCCAGGAAGGCCCCCGGCATCAGCCCCGTCACCCGCCGGACGACCTCGCCGACCAGATGGCCGTACGTCAGCGCGTGATAGCCGGACCTGCTTCCCGGTTCCCACCAGGGCTGCGTCGCCGCGAGCCGCTGTGTGGTCAGCTCCCAGTCGCAGAGCTGCTCCAGCGAGTGCGGTTCGCGCAGCCCGGCCAGACCGGCGCGGTGGGACAGCAGGTGCCGTACGAGGACCTTATCCTTGCCCGCCGCGGCGAACTCCGGCCAGTACACGGCCACCGGCGCGTCCAGATCCAGCAGCCCCCGGTCGGCGAGGATGTGCGCGCACAGTGCCACCGGCCCCTTGGTCGTGGACCACACGTTGACCAGCGTGTCCTGTTCCCACGGCCGGTTGTGTGCCGCGTCGGCCCAGCCGCCCCACAGGTCCACCACCGTCCTGCCGCCGACGGTGACGGCCACCGCGGCACCCAGCTCGCCCCGTTCCCGGAAGTTCTCCTCGAACGCCCTGCGTACCGCCGTGAAACGCGCGTCGCAGTGACCGCGCACCTGTGCCTCGTGCTCTGACATGGGCCCCTCCACCACCTCGCCGGGCCGGGCCGCCGAGGAGCGGCCCGGGCGTGAGGAACGTACCGACTGGTCGGACTCGGTGGAAGGCTGTGCCGGTGAAACGGCCGGATCACTCACCGGCCGGCGGCGGAATCAGATGTATGAGCGCATCCAGCGCAGCTTGGCCGCCTCCTGGAAGGGGCCGCCGCCCTCGTGGTCGTTGAAGTCGTACACCTCGATCGTCTTGTCCTCGTGGCTCCAGGCGTTGAAGGCCGCGAAAACGGTCGAGGGCGGGCAGGTCTGGTCCTCAAGGGCGGCCGAGAACAGCGCGGGAGCCCCGCCGCGGACGGCGAAGTGGACACCGTCGAAATAGGAGAGAGTGCGCAGCGCCTGCTCGGTGCGGCCGCGGTGCGTCTTGAGGTACAGGCCGATCTCCCGGTACGGGTGACGGTCCGTGATCGTCGCCGCGCGCGGGTAGTCGCACAGGAACGGCACGTCCGGCGCGATGCCCGCCAGGTCCGGTATCAGACCGCCCACCGCGATCGTGATGCCGCCGCCCTGGCTGCCACCGACAGCGACCGTGCGTGTCGGGTCGGTGAGCGGATGCGAGCGGGCCGCCTCCACGGCACGCACGGCGTCCGTGAACACCCGGCGGTAGTAGTAGTTCTCCGGCGCGTCGATCCCGCGCGTCATGAAACCGGGGTACGCGGGCGCGCCGCCCACCGGGTCGGCAGTGCCACCGCCCGCACCCCAGGCGCTGCCCTGCCCGCGGGTGTCCATCACGAAGTGCGCCCGGCCCGTGGACGCCCACAGCAGATGCTCGTGCGGCAGCCCGCGTCCTCCGCCGTAGCCGATGAACTCCACGACCAGCGGCAGCGGGCCGTCCGCCCCGGCCGGCAGTGTCAGCCAGCCCTTGACCGGATGACCGCCGAACCCGGCGAACGTCACGTCGAACACCTGCACAGTGGACAGTCCCGTGTCGACCGGTTCGAACCGGGCGTCCAGGTCGTGCTCGCGCGCCTCCTGAAGCGTCTTGGACCAGAACGCGTCGAAGTCCTCGGGCTCGGTGGACGCGCTGCGGTACTCGCGGAGTTCGTCGAGAGGAAGGTCGAACAGGGCCATGTAGGACCGCCTTGGGTGAGGAACGGCTGCGGAGACAGTGCGGATGATCACACTACGTGTGCGGCCAGAGGACTCGCCAGGTCTATTGCAGTAACCCGTTCACCTGCCGTTTGTCGGTCGCGTCACGCGTCGCGACGCGTCCACTCCGGCTCCGTACGGGCCCACTCCCGCTCCCACTCGGCCAGCCGGCGGCGCAGGGCGACCCGGCGCACGACGGAGTGGCCGAGGAGCACCACGAGCACCACACCGCCCGCGGCGCACGTGCCGATGGTGAGGGTGTGCTGCCAGACCCCGGTGCCGTCCACCGGCGGGGTCACGCTCCGCCCCCGGGAGTCGAACCACACGTCCACGACCTCACCCGGCCGGGTGTCCCCGGTGACCCGTGCCGTCGCGGTGCGCGTGCCCTCGCCCGGTTCCGCCCAGCGCACCGTGGCCCGGTACGCGTGCTGCCCGCCGGCCTGCACCGTCGGCAGCGAGTCGCCCTTCCTGCCGACGACCTCGGCACGGACGCGATGACGCTCGGCCTGTTGCTCCGCGGAGACCGACCGCGCCTCGCCATGGGCCCACCAGGCGGTGGCCGCCCCCACTACAGGCGCGCCCACGAGTATCAGGACGGCGACCACCAGCACCGTCCACGCCTCGACGACATCCGACCGGCGCCGCAGCGGACTGCGCCGCCAACGCCAGCCGCGCACCCGGGTTCGCATGTCGACCTCCTCGCCGTCACCGCGGCCGGAGGGCCGGACCGGCCGTGCGGTGGCGGCGTCGCCGCTCCCTCCGCGTCACGTCACGCGTGCGAGTTCCCACACGGGTCGGGTACCCCCTCCGACACACCTCGATCGCTCGGCACGGCCCGGGTCGCCACATGCCGGAGCCCTCCGGGCCGGAGTGCCCGGGCCGGCCCCGGCGAAACACCGGGCCGCGCACACGACGGACCACGTCCAACCCGAAGGCGAGCCAACGCCACCCCTGTGGCACGACCGGAGGAGGGCCGCCGTCGGGATCAGCCGAACCGCTCGATCCGGATGCGGTCCACCGGCTGACCGGCCGTCACGAGCAGCCGGGAGGCGTGCTCGGCGAAGGAGTTGGAGCCGCACACATAGGCCTCCCACCCACCGGAAGGCTGCTCGGCCAGGAGCGGCGCCACATGTCCGGCCGCCATACGTCCCACCGGCACACCCTCCGGCGCGCTCCGCGTGAACACGGGCGTCGTCTCGGCGCCGAACTCCCGGGCGTAGATGAGCTCCTCGGGACTGCGCGCGGACACCAGCAGAGACAGCGGCACGGTCAGATTCCGCGCCCGGTGGTGCCGGACCATCGACATCAGCGGCACGACGCCGGAGCCGGCGCCGATCAGCAGCGCGGGCCGGTCGCCCGGCCAGGCGAAGAAGCCGCTCACCGGGCCCCGCACCTCGACCTGGTCGCCGGGCCGGGCGACGCTGTGGAACCAGCCCGAGACCTCGCCGCCCTCGACGTGGTCCAGGGTCAGTTCGACGTGCCCGCAGTCGTCCGGCGCGGACGCGATCGAGTAGTGGCGCTGGGCCGCATAACCGTCCTCGGCGGTCAGCCGCACCATCAGATGCTGGCCGGGCAGGTGCCCCGGCCAGCCCGGCACGGCGAACCGGAAGGTGCTGGCACGCGCGGTCTCGCGGCGGATCCCGGTCAGCGTGGCCGTCTGCCACACGGAGGCGGCCTGCTCGCTCACCGCGATGCGCCCGGGCACGGCGAACCGCGTGGAAGGCACGAACGTGTCAGTCACCGGAGTACCTCTGCTCCTCCCAGGGGTTGCCCCGCTCGTGATAGCCGTTCCGCTCCCAGAAACCCGGCTCGTCGTGGTCGAGGACCCGCAGGCCCGCTATCCACTTGGCGCTCTTCCAGAAGTACAGGTGCGGCACCAGCAGCCGCGCCGGACCGCCGTGCTCGGGGGCGAGCGGCCTGCCGTCGTACTCCCACGCGATCCAGGCGCGCCCGCCGGTCAGGTCGGCGAGCGGGAGGTTCGTGGTGTAGCCGGTGTGCGAGTAGGCGACGGCATGGGTCGCCGACCCATGGGGCCGGACCACATCCCAGAACGCGTCCAGGGACACTCCCGAGAACCGCACCCCAAACTTCGACCAGCTCGTCACACAGTGGATGGCGCCCTCGTACGCCGACGGCGGCAGCCGGTGCGCCTCCTCCCAGTCCCAGGTGCGGGGCTCCTCCACCAGACCGTCGATACGGAAGGTCCAGTCGGCGGGCGCGAGATCGGGAGTGACCTCGGCGGACAGCACGGGCCAGTCGTCGCCCGCGTCGTACTGGCCGGGCGGCAGACCAGGGTCGTCCACACGTGGGCGCCCGGTGAAGCCTCGGGTGATGTGCATGAGGTGTGCCTCCGGGCCGGGCCGACGGTGCCCCGCCGGGCCGGCGTGATCAGTGATTGCGTATTCAACCGTACGTGGGGCGCGATCCTGGTCGTGCGTACGTGCGGCGCGCCTCTAGTCCTGCATGCTGGAGCCAGGGCCCGCGTTGTAGCGCACCAGGTAGTCGGCGAATCGCGACAGGTCCTCGGCCGGTCAGTCCGCCAGCCGCTCCCGGAAGGCCGCCCGGCGGCTCTCGGTGACCTGGGCCAGGATGCGCCGGCCGGCCTCCGTCAGATGCAGCACCTGGACGCGCTGGTCCTCAGCGTCGGGGCGGCGTTCGACGAGATCCGCGTGTTCCAGCGCGGCCACCTGGCGGCTGACGGTGGACTTGTCCAGGGCGTAGTGGGCGGCCAGGTCGGTGGCACGGCACCCGCCGCTCTCCTCCAGGTGCCCGAGCAGCGTGTACGACACCAGCGACAGCTCCGGGTGCATCCGCCCCGCCGCGGCACGCGCACGGCGGGCGAAGACCGTCATCTCCCGCTGGATGGTCTCCACGGCATCGGCCGGCTGCACCGGACCTCCCTCACCACGTCGTTGTCCGGTCCTCCATGGTTGCATAGGGCAACAACCTGTCCAACCGCCCTGCCGGCGGGGGGCGGCGCACCGCCGTGCCGTACTGGTCCGCCGGCCCGTCGGGTAGTGTTGCCGCCGGCTGTGGACGGACCCAGCCGTCGCCGAACCGAGGAGGTGAGACCCATTACCGCTGTGTCAGCCCGGGTGCTCACTCCTCGATGTCGCGCGGATCGCCGGCCGTAGGCGACCGCAGGAGCGCCCTTCGCATCTCGAAAGGCTCCTGGCTTCCATGCCCTCCGTGTCTCCCGTTCCACCGTCCTCTCATGACTCCGTCGTCGTCGCCCTGCGCACCGCGGGCTGCGTCTTCGCCGAGGACGAGGCCGAGTTGATCCTCACCACCGCCCGCACCCCTGCCGAAGCCGCCGAAATGGTCGAACGCCGCGTCGCGGGTCTGCCCCTCGAACTCGTCGTCGGCTGGGCCGAGTTCCGGGGCCTGCGCATCACCGTCGGCCCGGGCGTCTTCGTGCCGCGCCGCCGCACCGAATTCCTGGTCGAACAGGCCCTGGCCCGGGCGCCCGCCGCGAGCGTCGTCGTGGACCTGTGCTGCGGCTCCGGCGCCGTCGGCGCGGCGCTGGCCGCCGGACTCGGCCGCGTCGAACTGCACGCGGCCGACATCGACCCCGCCGCGGTGCGCTGCGCCCGTGGCAACGTCGCCGCCGCCGGCGGTCACGTCCACCAGGGCGACCTGTTCGAGGCACTGCCCGGCGAACTGCGGGGCCGCGTCGGCATCCTCGCGGCCAACGTGCCGTACGTACCGAGCGACGAGATCGGCCTGCTGCCGCCGGAGGCCCGGGCCCACGAGCCGCTGGTCGCCCTCGACGGCGGTACGGACGGCCTCGACGTCCTGCGCCGGGTCGCGGCCGAGGCGCCCCGCTGGCTCGCGCCCGGCGGCTGCGTCCTGGTGGAGACGAGCCGCCGGCAGGCACCGACCGCCCTCGACACCTTCGAACGCAACGGCCTGACGGCACACCTGGCCGTCTCGGAGGAGCTGTACGCCCATGTCGTGATCGGCTTCGCACCGCAACGGCCGAGCGCGCAGCCGAACGCCGGCGGCGGCTCCTCAATCAGGTGCCGTCGCCCGCGCGATGAGCAGCGCCACGTCGTCGAAGTTGTCCGGCTCGTGCAGGGTGCGCAGCAGCAGGTCGCAGACCTCCTCCAGCGGGCGGTCGGGCCCTTCGAGCAGGGACAGCAGCGTGTCGAGCCGTTCGTCGAGCGAGTCGCGCCGGGTCTCGACGAGACCGTCGGTGTAGAACACCAGCCGGTCGCCCGGCTCCAGGTCGACGGTCGTCGTGGAGAAGGCGACACCCCCGACGCCGAGCGGCACCCCGGTCGGCAGGTCGAGCAGCTCGGGGGGCCGCCCGGCCCGGACGCGCACCGGCGGCAGATGCCCGGCGTTGGCGATCCGGCACTGTCGCAGATGCGGGTCGTGGACGGCGTAGACGCAGGTGGCGATGGTCTGTTCCAGCCCTGAGGTGATCTTGTCGAGGTGTTCCAGGAGCAGGGCCGGATCGAGGTCGAGGGAGGCCAGCGTGTTGGTCGCCGTACGCAGCCGCCCCATGGCCGCCGCCGCCGGGATGCCGCTGCCCATCACGTCACCCACCACGAGCGCGGTCTTGCCGCCCTCCAGACCGATCACGTCGAACCAGTCGCCGCCCACCTCGCTCGTGGCCCCGGCCGGCTGGTAGCGGGAGGCGACCTCCAGCCCGCCCGTCACGGGCGGATGGCTGGGCAGCAGGCTGCGCTGGAGGGTGAGCGCGGTGTCGCGGGCGCTCTGGTACCAGCGGGCGTTGTCGATCTGCACGGCGGCCCGCGCGGCCAGCTCGCGGGCCAGCAGCAGGTCGTCCTCGGTGAACGGCAGCGGATTGCGGGTGCGCTTGAGGTCCAGGGCGCCCAGCACCTCGCCGCGCGCGATCAGCGGCACCGCCAGATACGAGTGCACCCCGGCCCGGCCCAGCAGCCCGGCCGCCTCCGGGGACCGGGCGATGCGCGGCAGGTCCTCGTCCTTGACCTCCGGCAGCATCACGGCACTGGCCGTGCGCACGCACTCGGTGACGAGCCGGTCGGGCTCGTACCGGGCCACCTGCCCGGGCGGGTCGGCCGCCTCCAGCGCCTCGGCGGAGTCGTACCCCTGGACCGCCAGCGCGCGGATGACGGCCGCCTCGGCCGGGCCGAGGCTGGTGCGCCGGCCCTGCACCACGGTGTCCAGCAGGTCGACGGCCGCGATGTCGGCGAGTTCCGGCACGGCCACGTCGGCGAGCTCGCGGGCCGTGCGGTCCAGGTCCAGCGAGGTGCCGATGCGGCCGGAGGCGTCGGCGATCATGGCCAGGCGGCGCCGCGCGGCCTCGGCCTCGATGCCCGCCCGGTACTGCTCGGTGACGTCGACGATCGAGACGGCCACGCCCAGCACGGTCCCGAAGGCGTTCTCCAGCCGGTACAGCGAGATCGACCAGGCGTGGTCCCGGTGCGGGTCGGCCGGGGTGCGGCCGATCGTGGACTGGTCGACGACCGGCTGCCCGGTGTCCAGCACCCGGCGCGCCGCGGCCTCCAGGGCGTCGACGTCCATCCGCGGCACCACCTCGCGGACCGTCCGGCCCAGGTGCTCCTCGGCCGGCACGCCGTTGAGCTCCTCCAGCGCCGGGTTGACCGAGACGTACCGCAGATCGGTGTCCAGCACGGCCAGGCCGATCGGGGACTGGGCGATCATCCGCGTCGACAGCGCCACCTCGCGCTCGAGGCGGTGCACGGTCGACTGGTCGGCGCACAGACCGAGCGCGTAGACCTTCCCCTGGTCGTCCAGCAGCCGCATGTTGCGGAACTCCACGAGCCGCGTGGTGCCGTCCTTGCGGCGGACGGGGAAGGCCCCGGCCCAGCTCTGGCCGGTGCCCATGACGTCCGCGAACAGCTTGACCACGAGGTCGAGGTGCTGCTCGTGGACCATGATCCGGGCGGCGTACTGCCCCAGCGCCTCCCGCGCCTCGTACCCGAACAGCTCCTCCGCCTGAGGGCTCCACAGCACGATGCGGCCCTCGGCGTCCAGGACCACCGAGGCCACACGCAGGACGTCGAGCAGCCCGCTCGGCCGCGCCGGCCCGCGCGCGGGCTCGTCGCCCTCGGCCATGGGAGTCCCGGCTGCACTCATCCCACGCCCCGCCTTCGCCGATCTCGCGGCACGCCGTCACGGTGCCGACACCCCATGTTGTACCGCTGTCCTACCGCGCGGAGCCGTCGATCCGAGGCCCCTCCCGTCACCTTCCACCATCTCCCAACCCGGAGCCACCCGCTCCGTAAAGCCGTCGGCACGGCAGGGGCACCGCCGGTAGTGCTCGGCAGAAGGTGGTGCTTTGCTGGGGTAGGGGCGGATACGCCACGAGAGGAGCGATCACGATGGACCCTGAGCAACCGCATCCCCACAACGTCTCGGTGGAGATCAGCGGGTGCAGCAAGCAGGACGCCCGGATCGTGTTCGACACGCTGTGCGCCTGCTTCGAGTCCGACCGGCGCGCCGACGACGTACCGGAGGATCTGCACGAGACCCGCCCGACCGTGTGGCTCGGCACGTTCGACGTCGCCGACACGCACGAGGGCGCGCGACCGGCCCGGCTGTCGTCCTCCGTCGATGCCGACCTGCACGGCGGTTACTGGGCGATCGAGCAGTTCCGCATGAGGCTGGACTCGCTGTTCGCCGTACGGGACCTGAGCACGGTCTCCGGCGACCAGGAGAAGGAACTGCACGTGCGCCTCGAAAGCCGGTGACCGCCCCTCACGCCCCCATCAGACCGAGGACGGCCCGCTGGTAGACGGCGTGCACCACGGGCAGCTCCGCGAGGCGCATGCGTTCGTCCACCCCGTGCAGTCCCTCGTACGGCAGCCCGAAGCCGGCCGTGGCCGGGATTCCGCCGGCCGCCAGCAGATTGCCGATGTTCGACGGGCCCGCCGTCTTGGCCCGCACCCGCAGGCCCTCGCCCGCCGCCGCGCCCAGGAGCGCGGCGGCGGGCTGCTCGTCCTCGGCCAGCCGGTACGGCGGCCAGGCCGCGACCGCCGTGACCTCGGTCGGCCGCGGAGCGGGCGACCGCTCGTCCAGCTCGCTCACCGCCGCCCGGACCAGGGCCTCGGCCGCTCGTGCGCCGAAGCCGGGTGTCGTACGGATGTCGACGCCTACTTCGCACAGGTCCGGGACGACGGAGAAGCCCTCGCCGCCGTGGCAGAAGGTCACCGTCAGCTTCGGCGGCAGCGGGAACTCCCCGCTCACGCCGGGCAGCGGGGCCTCGTCCAGCAGCCGCACGAGGTGCGCCGCACGCGACACCGCACCCACCGTCGCTCGGCTCGATCCGGAGTGCCCTGACGTCGCGTGCACGGCGATCCGGGCCCGCCACAGCCCACGCCCTCCGACCACGACCTCCTCCAGCCCCGGGTAGCCGATCATCACCCCGGCCGGGCGGGCCGCTGCCGGGTCGGCGAGATACGCCCGGGCGCCTCCGAAGCCGCCCGTGTGCTCGTCGGCGTCCAGCAGTACCGCGAGTCCGCCGCGCAGCTCACCGGCCCGGCCGTGCAGCTCGGCCGCGATGTGGCAGAACAGGGCCGCGGCGAGTTTCGAGTCGGCCGCGCCCCTGCCCCGCAGCCGGCCGTCGACGACGTCCCCGGCGTCGGGCGGGAAGGACCAGGCCGACTCGTCTCCGTACGGCGCGGTGTCCACGCAGGCGTCCAGAGCCCACCAGGGCCCGGGCCGGCCGCCCGCGATCTCCACCAGCAGCGCGACCGGGCGGCGGGCGTCGTCGTGGAGACGCCGGTGCGGCAGTCCCCGGCCGGCGAGCCAGTCGCCGAGGACGGCGAGGACGGGCTCGTGGTCGTCGATGCCGGCGCGGCTCGGGCGGCGAATGAGCTCGCCGGCGAGCTCCACCACGGAGGAGGAAAGGCCAAGATCCCTGGTCATGGACCTACTGTGCCCTCCATCACCTTGTGCAACTAGTTGCACAAACGGTCGGCGGTCCTCTACAACTACAGACACGACACCGCGCACGGAGGGCCCGATGAGCCGTTACCCGCACCTGCTGACCCCCCTCGACCTGGGCTTCACGACCCTGCCCAACCGGGTCCTCATGGGCTCCATGCACGTCGGTCTGGAGGAGGCCGAGGGCGGTTTCGCCCGCATGGCCGCCTTCTACGCCGCCCGCGCCCGCGGGGGAGTGGGCCTGATCGTCACCGGCGGCATCGCGCCCAACGACGAGGGACGCCCGTACGAGGGCGGCGCGAAGCTCACCACCGAGGCGGAGGCCGAGCAGCACCGGGTCATCACCGACGCCGTGCACCGCGAGGGCGGGCGGATCGCGATGCAGATCCTGCACTTCGGCCGGTACGCGTACCACAAAGACCTCGTCGCCCCGAGCCCGGTCCAGGCGCCCATCAGCCCCTTCCCGCCCCGCGAGCTCACCGACGCCGACATCGAGCGGACGATCGAGGACTACGTCCGCGCCGCCCGCCTCGCCCGGCAGGCCGACTACGACGGCGTCGAGATCATGGGCTCCGAGGGCTACCTCATCAACGAGTTCATCGCCCAGCAGACCAACCACCGCACCGACCGCTGGGGCGGGGCGTACGAGAACCGCATGCGCTTCCCCCTGGAGATCGTGCGGCGGGTGCGCGAGGCGGTCGGCGAGGACTTCATCGTCGTCTACCGGCTGTCCATGCTCGACCTCGTCCCGGGCGGTTCGACGCTCGGCGAGGTGATCACCCTCGCCAAGGCCGTGGAAGCCGCCGGGGCGACGATCATCAACACCGGCATCGGCTGGCACGAGGCCCGCATCCCCACCATCGCGACCTCCGTGCCGCGCGGCGCGTACACCTGGGTGACCAAGCGGCTCATGGGCGAGGTGTCCGTCCCGCTCGTCACCACCAACCGCATCAACACCCCCGAACTCGCCGAGGAGTTGCTCGCCGAGGGCGTGGCCGACATGGTGTCGATGGCCCGCCCGATGCTCGCCGACCCCGACTTCGTCATCAAGGCCGCCGCCGGCCGGCCCGAGGCGATCAACACCTGCATCGGCTGCAACCAGGCCTGCCTCGACCACACGTTCAGCGGTCTGATCACCTCCTGCCTGGTGAACCCGCGCGCCTGCCACGAGACCGAACTGGTGCTCTCCCCGACCCGGCTGCGCAAGCGCGTCGCGGTCGTCGGCGCCGGTCCTGCGGGGCTGGCTTGTGCGGTCTCCGCCGCCGAACGCGGGCACGAGGTGACGCTGTTCGACGCCGCGAGCGAGATCGGCGGCCAGCTCAACGTCGCCCGCAAGGTCCCCGGCAAGCAGGAGTTCGACGAGACGCTCCGCTACTTCCGCACCCAGCTCGACTGGCACGGCGTCGACATACGGCTGAACACCCCCGTCGGGACCGGCGACGTCGACGACTACGATGAGGTCGTCGTCGCCACCGGCGTCACCCCGCGCACCCCCGACATCCCCGGCATCGACCACCCGAGCGTCCTCGGTTACCTCGACGTCCTGCGCGACGGCGCCCCCGTCGGCGACCGGGTCGCGATCCTCGGCGCGGGCGGCATCGGCTTCGACGTCGCCGAGTACCTCACGGACAGCGGCGACAAGGCGCACGAGAACCCGCAGACGTACTTCCGCCAGTGGGGCGTCGACCTGGACTACCGCGCCCCCGGCGGCCTCGCCGCGCCCGAGCGGCCGGCCCCGCCGCGCACCGTCCACCTGCTCCAGCGCAAGACCTCCAAGGTCGGCGCCGGCCTCGGCAAGACCACCGGCTGGATCCACCGCACCGAACTCAAGCACCGCGGCGTCACCATGGTCCCGGGCGTCGGCTACGACCGGATCGACGACGCCGGACTGCACATCACGATCGACGGTGAGAGCACCGTGCTGGAGGTCGACACGATCGTGCTGTGCACCGGCCAGGAGCCGCGCCGCGGCCTGTACGAGGAGCTGATCGCGGCCGGGCGCAGCGCCCACCTCATCGGCGGCGCCGACGTGGCCGCGGAACTGGACGCCAAGCGCGCCATCAAGCAGGGCACCGAGCTGGCGGCCGCCCTGTAGTGCGCAAACGCGTCCCTAGGATGAGGCCATGTCACTCCCGCACGCGATCCTCACCGCCCTGCTCGAGAAGCCGTCGTCCGGGCTGGAGCTGACCCGCCGGTTCGACCGGTCGATCGGGTACTTCTGGTCCGCGACGCACCAGCAGATCTATCGCGAGCTGGGAAAGCTGGAGACCGACGGCCTGATCCGGGCCCTGCCCGCCGAACAGCCGACGCGCGGGCAGAAGAAGAGCTACGAGGTCCTTCCGGCGGGCCGCGCCGAACTGGCCCGCTGGACGGCCGCTTCCCAGGACCCCAAGCCGCACCGCGACGCGCTGCTGTTGCGGCTGAGGGCGGGGGCCGTGGTCGGCACCGCGGGCCTGGAGGCCGATCTGCGACGCCACCTGGAGCTGCACGAGCGGCAGCTGGCGGAGTACCAGGAGATCGAGAAGCGCGACTTCCCGCCCGGCCGGGACGGCACCGAGGACCGGCTGCGGCATCTGGTGCTCCAGGCCGGCATCGACCTGGAGACCTTCTGGACCCAGTGGCTCAGGCGCGCTCTGGCGGACTTCGCCGAACTCCCGGACGAGGAACCGACCCGCCCGGCCTGACGGAGGTATGACGGCGGCCCGCCCGACCGGAGCGCTTCGGGAGGGCGGGCCGCCATGCGTACCGGATCAGAGCCGGTACGGCCTGTTGCGCCGGCGCAGGTACCAGGCCGTCGCGAGGAGACCGGTCCCGACCAGCGCGCCGCCCGCCACGAGCGTGACGGTTCCGTAGTCCGTCGCGCTCCCGCCGACCCCGCCCATGACACCGCGGGACGGTGAGGCCGAGGGGGACGGCGACCTCGTGGGGGAGGCAGTGGGGGAGACGACGACGGACTGCGTGCCCGCGGTGGTGCCGTCCGAGCAGATGACGATGACGGTGTACGTCCCCGAGGTGACGTTCGACCAGGCAGCGGACTGACTGGTCGACGTCCCCGACAGGGTCACCTGACGCCCCTGGGCGAAGCTGCCCTGACTGCTGGTGAGAAGCGAGGCGGTGCCCCAGCTGCCGTTGATCTGGGTGCACGCGCTGGTCGTGACCGACACCGTGGAACCCGTGGTGCTCACGGAGATGCCCGGGCCCGCGGCAGCGGGCACCGCGGCCAGGGCGAGGGGCAGCGCGGCGGCGGCTGCCACGGTCAGGCCGGAGCGGAGAACTGGCGATGAGTTGCGCATGTGGACTGCCCTCCGGCGGCACGGTTGGCGGTACATCCCTTGCGCCGCCGAGGATCGGGGAACGCCCGTGCTGCCTCAGAGTCAGCCAAGGCGCCACCGGCCCCGGCCGCACCCCGGGTGCCCCCGTGCAGGTGACGGGTTCCCACGGCCGGACCATGCCGAGGAGCGCGTCAGCGCCCCCGACCCGTCGTCACCGTCCGCTCCGTCGAGAAGCCTCCCCAGGTGCCGTCCGGCAGCATCGCCCGGACCCGGACCCGGACGCGGTGGCTGACACCGGAATCCCGCCCCACGTAGAAGCTGTACGCGGCCCGGTCGCGCGGCGCGTCCCCGCCGTACACCAGAGAGGTGGCGGGCCGGCCGTCCAGATGGATCTGGTACTCGGTGACCTCACCGTCCACGCGCGGCGGCACCCAGCTCAGGTCGACGTAGTACGCCCCGTCCGCGCGGTGGTTCGTCGCCCGGAAGCCGGTGGGGGCCGTCGCTCGGCCGTCATCCGTGCCCGGCGTGGTGACACGGACGGCGGGAGCGGCGGGGGAGACGTTCCCGGCCGCGTCCCTGGCCCGGACGGTGAACGAGTAGGCCGTGCCGGGCCGCAGCCCCGTGACCACGGCGGCCGTCTGAGACCCGCTCACGCTGTGGATCTTCACGTCCCCCTGATGGATGTCGTAGGACACCACACCCCGGTCGTCCGTCGAGGCGGACCAGGACAGCTGGACCGCCCGGCTGCCTGCCGCCCGGCCGTGCGGAGCCGACGGGCGGGTGGGTGCCAAGTGGTCGTCCGCGACGGCCGCGGGTGTCCTCGCCCGGACCTCCCGGCTGCGCGGTCCCAGCCGCCCCTCGGCGTCCCGCGCCTGCACGGTGAAGACATACAGGGTGGAGGGCCGGAGCCTGGTGACGTCCACCATGTGCTTCGAGCCCGGCACTTCCCTGACCTTCATGGTGCCGCGATACACCTCGTAGACATCGGCCCGGGCGGTCGTGCTCCACATGACGTGCACGCTCGTCGCCGTGCCCGCTGTCGCGGTGACGCCTGTCGGCGCGCCGGGCGGAGATCCGCCGTCCCCTTCGCCCGTGCCGGTCCAGCCGCAGGAGGCGACCAGGACGAGAGCCGCGCAGAGCGCGAGGCGACGGAGAAAGCAGGGAAGAGAGGAAAGGCCTCGCACGACACTGCCTCCCGGGGTGGCACTCGGGAATGGTCCGGACCAATATGGCGCGGCTGGCGCGATCACATCAAGAGGGCGGGTGCGGGGAGCCCTCTGTGGGGGCGTCACCCCCCGCTGTTCGTGACCACCCGGGAGAGTTACGTATGCTGAGGTTCCTCACGGCCGAACTCCTGGCGGACACCAGGGAGTTCGGGCTTGTCGCGCGGACCGCTGTCGTCGCAGATCCCGCGCCGGCGCGGGTGGTCGGGCACGCCTGAGTCCTTACGCGGACTCAGGCCCCCGGCCCCTGTCGGAGGTTGGGGCCGTGCACCGTCCGGCCCTCCAGCGGTGGCCGGGTGATGGATCCGGGGCCAGATTGGGCTGAGTGCCCGTCAGGTTCCCCACGAGAGGCTCCTCTATCGTGCGTGTCCAGTCGCTCACTCTGGCCGCGGCCAGCGCCGCCCTGCTCGCTTCGACGACACCCCCCGCCGCCCCGCCCCAGGTGGCGTGGCGCGAGAACCCCGTCCGCGCAGCCGACCTGCTGGCCAAGGTGCGGGACTGCACTCCGGTCTCCCGCGGCCGGTACCGCAGCGACGGCGGCGCACCCGCGAACATCCCGGTCTGCGGCACCCGCGACGCCGTGTTCTGGAAGGCGGACATGGACATCGACTGCGACGGCCGCCCCGGCCCTCGCTGCAACCGCCGCGCGGACCCGTACTTTTCCGACAGTACTGCCTACGCGCAGTCCGACGGCCGCTCCCTGAGCGCCGAGCGTCTCCCTTTCATCGTCGTGCCCGCCCCGAGCCGCATCTGGGACTACCGGGAGCACGGCGTGGGCGGCGGTTCCGTCGTGGCCGTCGTCTTCGGCGACCGCGTGCAGTACGCGGTCGTCGGCGACACGGGCCCGCAGGACATCATCGGAGAGGCGTCCTACGCGACCGCCAAGGCGCTCGGCATCCGCGCCGACCCACAGGGCGGTGGCACCCCGTCCGGCGTCACCTACATCGTCTTCAAGAACGCCCGCGTCTCACCCATCGAGGACCACGCGGCCGCCGTGACGACGGGGGAGCGGCTGGCCAGGCGATTCGTCGGCGCCGGCTGAGCGATTGACGGAGCGTCAGGGAAAGGGTCAGCTCGTTCGCTCGCTCGTTCGCCAGAGAGGCGACACCCGCGTCTCGCGAATGCCTCTCCGCCCGGCGGCCGATGGCGCGCCGGGCACGCCGCTCTCCGGCGCGCCCGGCCCGGTCTCACACCTTCCGGTACGTGTACGCCTCCGCGGCGGCCGACTCAACCGCCGCCAGATCGGCCCCGGTGGCCGCCGTGACGACCGCGGCCACGGCTCCCTCGACGAACGGAGCGTCCACCAGCCGCGTCTGCTCCGGGAGTTCGTCGCCCTCCGCGAGCAGCGCCTTCACGGTGAGCACCGCACTGCCCAGGTCGGCCAGCACGGCGACGCCGGCACCGCGGTCCACGGACGCGGCCGCCGTGGCGATCAGTTCAGCACTCGTGCCGAGCCCGCCGCCCTCGGTGCCGCCCGCGGGGGCGACGGGCACCGCGGGTCCACCGCCCGCGAGCCCCTTCGCCAGCGCGGCGACCGACGCGGCCACCTCCGCGCTGTGCGACACCAGCACGACGCCCACGAGCCGCTCGTCACTCACCGGCGGCCTCCGCGAGTCCGGCGACGAGCAGCGCCGCCGACGTGGCACCCGGGTCCTGGTGCCCGATGCTGCGCTCGCCCAGATAGCTCGCCCGACCCTTGCGCGCCTGCAAGGGCGTCGTCGCCACGGCGCCCTCCTCGGCGGCGGTCCGGGCCGCCGCGAACGAGTCGCCCAGCGCGTCCACCGCGGGCACCAGCGCGTCGATCATGGTCTTGTCGCCCGGCGCGGCACCGCCGAGCGTCATGACCGCGTCCACCCCGGCCCGCAGCGCCTCGGCCAGCTGCTCCGCGCTGACCTCGGCGGCGTCGCCGAGCGCCTTGCCGGTGCGGCGCAGCAGCGTCCCGTACAGCGGCCCCGAGGCACCGCCGACGGTCGAGATCAGCTGGCGCCCGGCCAGCGTCAGGATCCCGCCGGGCGTGCCGGGAGCCTCCTTCTCCAGGGCCGCCGCCACGGCCGTGAAACCGCGATGGAGGTTGCTGCCGTGGTCGGCGTCCCCGATGGGGGAGTCGAGGGCGGTGAGCCGTTCCGCCTCGCGGTCGACGGACGCGGCGGTCACCGTCATCCAACGGCGGAAGAAATCGGCGTCGAGCACTGGATCTCCTTGCCTGGTAGGTACGTGGTGATCCTCTACCCCTTCCGCGTCACATGCCCCAGCGCAGACCCGGCGTCTTCACCGGCGCGTCCCACAGCCGCAGCAGCTCCTCGTCGACCTGGCACAGGGTGACGGAGGCGCCCGCCATGTCCAGGGAGGTGACGTAGTTGCCCACGAGAACGCGGGCGACGGCGACGCCGCGGGCGGCGAGCACCCGGTGCACCTCGGCGTTGAAGCCGTACAGCTCGAGCAGGGGCGTCGCGCCCATGCCGTTGACGAGGACCAGCACGGGGTTGCGCGGCCGGAGGTCCTCCACCACCGCCTCGACGGCGGCCTCGGCGATCTCGCCGGACGTCATCATCGCCCGCCGCTCCCGCCCGGGTTCGCCGTGGATGCCGATGCCCAACTCCAGCTCGCCGGGCGGCAGATCGAAGGTGGGGCTGCCCTTGGCCGGTGTGCTGCACGCGCTCAGCGCGACACCGAAACTGCGGGAGTTCTCGTTGACCTGCCGGGCGATGGCCTCCACCCGCTCCAGCGGCATGCCCTCGTCAGCGGCGGCGCCCGCGATCTTCTCCACGAACAGGGTCGCGCCGGTACCGCGCCGCCCCGCCGTGTAAAGGCTGTCGGTCACCGCCACGTCATCGTTGACCAGCACCTTCGCGACCTGAATGCCCTCGTCCTCGGCCAGCTCGGCGGCCATGTCGAAGTTGAGCACGTCACCGGTGTAGTTCTTCACGATGAACAGCACCCCGGCCCCGCTGTCCACGGCGGCGGCCGCGCGCAGCATCTGGTCGGGCACCGGGGAGGTGAAAACCTCACCCGGACAGGCCGCCGACAGCATGCCGGGCCCTACGAAACCCCCGTGCAGCGGCTCGTGTCCCGAGCCACCGCCCGAGACCAGCCCCACTTTCCCGGCCACGGGAGCGTCCCGCCGCACGACCACCCGGTTCTCCACGTCCACGGTCAGATCCGGGTGGGCGGCCGCCAGACCACGCAGCGCGTCCGCGACCACGGTCTCCGGGACGTTGATCAGCATCTTCACGGGAACCTCCTGATGAGACTAGCATCTGGGTCTCTGACCTCCATCTTCGCAGGTCAGATTGGGGTTGACCAGTTTTCGATCTCGGCGGTACGCAGCCCTCCGTAGCGGGTTGTGGCGGTACTGATGCTGACTCGATGCCGACTTTGATGACGGCCCGTCAGGTGCGGTTGGTCGTCCCTCGTGAGCTGGTTGGTGATTCTCCAGTCGGCAGTATCCGCCTTGCGCGAGCGGAGGTCGCGTTGCTGGTCTCCAGGGGTCGACTGTGGGGCGGTCGCGGCATTGTCACGCCGTCCAGTATCTCGATTCCCGCCGAGCCGCAGGACGGAGAGCGCCGACTGCGGGAAAAGCGTGCAGCCGCAGGCCCCAGAAGGAGTGTCGGTGACTGGCGCAGTACCCGTACTCAGCCCGTCCGGCCAGGCCGGAAGGCTTGACGGTCTCGCGTGAACGGCCGCATTCCATCGGCGTGGAGTCCACGATCCACACGTCGTCGCTCCACGCCGAGGTATCGGTGGCCAGCAGCCGGGTGACGCGCCGAAGCAGTCCGGGGGCCTTGTGCAGCCGCTTGCTGTAGCCGGGTTGCTTGGGCAGGTACGGGAAGAGGTGTCGCAGGTGGGAATGGGCGTGGCGGAGGGCGACGCCGGCAACGATCAGAACGGCCTGGAGAGCGGTGAGGGAGAAGGCCAGGGCCATAGGCAGACAGGCAACGGGCCTGTCGCTGCCGACTTCGTCGACATCACCACGGCCCAACCCAACGTGACAGCACCCCGCGTGTCGCAGAAGGCCTCGCGAGGACAGGGCTGCGTATTCCGGACGACGTCAGCCTGGTCGGCTTCGACGATCTGCCCTTCGCGGACTGGGCGCCCCCGCGTCTGACGACCGTGCGTACCCCGCTCGCCGACATGACGGCGCTCGCCGCCCGTATGGTGCTGCGGCTGCTGTCCGGACAGCCGTTGGAGCGGCCGGTGGGCCGGCCGCTCCGGCAGTGCCGTTGACCGTCTTCGGCTGCTCAACCCACCGTGACGGAGTAGGAGTTGGTGTCGAGCTGTCCCCGGCCCTGGAAGACCTCGGTCCCGGCCTGGACGCTGGAGAGGTACTTGGATCGGGCCATAGAACCCCGGTTCACCAGCGCGTTGGTGAAGTCGGTGAGGTTGAGGTTCGCGGACGTCGTGTTGCTGGTGCGGACGAACGAATGGACCTTCCAGCCGATGTCGCCCTGGTACAGGTCCCAGGTGGCGCCACCGATGTTGAGGGTGGCGACCTTGGTGCCCAGGGGCCCGGCACCGCCCGCGCGGTACAGCCAGACCATGACCTCGTCAGTGGGCTGGTTCTGCCAGTCGGGGTTGGGGATGTTGTGCAGCCACAGGTCGTACGCCACGTTGAGCGTGTTGGCGTTGTGCTGGGTGACGTTGAAGTTCCAGGAGGTGCGCACCGGCCTGTTGGCGGACAGCTGTGTGGGCAGCTGGGTGTTCTGGGTCTTCCACCCCCAGTGCCAGCCGAGGACCGAACTGGTGTAGGACTTCACGGAGTTGTTCTGACCGGCCTTGGGTGCCCAGTCCCAACTGGTGCCCCAGCCGATGGTGTTGCCGGACTGATAGGTGTCCCAGGCGCACTGCCAGCCGTTCGCGTTTGCCTGGCCCCACAGGTTGTTGTTCACGTAGTACTTGCCCTGGGTGATCGTGCCGTAGGCGTTGCACGTGCCGGCGGCGGAGGCCGTCGTGGGCATCCCCAGCACGGCGGTGGCGCTGAGTACTACGGCGAGCAGGGCTGAGCGCAGAGGTCGAAGTCTCCTGAGCATGGATCACCCTCCGGATGATTGCGGGTCTATGACACAGGAACCCGGTTGCACGCGCCGATCCGGCGAGGTGCGGGGATCCGGCAAGGGGCGGTACGGATCTCAGTCCGCCGGGGCCGGCGCGTGATCGAACGAGGCACTGACCGGCAGGCCGGTGCAGTGAGGTTGCGTGACGTACGGACGTACAGTCGAAGCGCTTCGACGCCCAGTGCCGCAGAGTGCCCAGCCGCTGAGCCAGGCTCACGATAGGACTCGAACAGAAGCGAAGCAATGTCCCTGTCGGGGTTTGTTGAATCCTGATTGCCGAGCATCAGGCATCGGTCCGCTGTGTCAGGCCCGCGGCGGTCCCCAGCCGCTCCTGGACACCTTCACCGCGTACTTCGACTCCGGCTGCGTGTCCGCGGAGGCGGCGCTGCGGCTGTCGCTGGGCGTGCGGGCCTTCACCTACCGCCTGGAGCGCATCCACAAGCTCACCGGCGCCGATCCGTCCGACCCGGTGCACCGCTACACGCTGCAGACCGCGGTGATCGGGGCCCGGCTGCTGGACTGGCCGGCGAAAACCCTCTGAGAGTGCGCACCAGGACCCTTACGAGAGTCTGACGCGACCGCCGTTCCACATCGGCGCACCGTTGCCCCTGTCCACTCTGTTCACGTCCGCAGGCGCGGACTCCACCGCACGGGCGGCGCGAAGGGATTGAAGAACGGACGTGAACATGCACAGCAGCCGCAGGGGTCACCGGGCGAAGTCCAGGACACGGCGCATCCTGTTCGGCGGCGGGGCCCTCGCCGTCGCCGGTGCGGCCACGGTGGCAGTCTCCCTGGCCTCGGCCGGTCAGTACTCCGGCACCGCTGCCGGGGCCGACCACGCCGTCTTCGTCCAGGGCAACGAGCTGGACGGCAACACGATCCACGTGTTCACTCGGGGTGACGACGGCAGCCTGAAGCCCGCGGGGACCTACGGGACCGGCGGCAAGGGCGGTGACCAGGTCGACGCCCCCACCGACTCGCTGGCCTCGCAGGGCTCGCTCGTCTACGACGACGCCTCGGGGATGCTGCTGGCGGTCAACGCGGGCAGCAACACGGTGACGTCGTTCCGTGTCGAGGGACAGCAGCTCAAGGAACGGCAAGTGGTCGAATCCGGTGGGGAGTTCCCCGCCAGTATCGCGGTGCACGGCAAGGTCGCGTATGTCATGAACGCGGGTGGCGAGGGCAGCGTCCAGGGGTTCGCGATCACCGGTGAGGGGCTCAAGCCGCTGAAGGGGTCGCACCGTTCCCTGGGCCTGGACAACGAGGACGTACCCCGCTTCGACACCTCGCCGGGCGAGGTCGAGTTCACCCCTGACGGACGCAGTCTGGTGGTCACCACGAAGGGCAACAACACCGTCGAGGTCTTCCCGATGAAGCGCGACGGTCTGCCGGCCGTCGCGGAACCCGTCGTCAACGACTCCGCGGGCGGTGTTCCGTTCGCGATCAGCTTCGACCGCAGCGGGAAGCGGATGCTGGTCGCCGAGGCGGAGAAGTCCACGGTCACCACGTACCAGGTGAAGCGCGACGGACAGCTGAAGGTCCTTCAGGAGCCCCTCGCCAACGGCCAGGAGACCCTGTGCTGGCTGGAGCGCGCGGGCAACTACCTCTACGGCGGCAACACCGGCAACTCCACCGTCACCGGCTACCGCATGGACAAGCACGGCACGCTGAGCTTGACCAACGAGGTGGGCATCGCGACTCCGCCCTCGGCCAAGTCGCAGGGCGTGATCGATCTCGCCGTGACGGAGGACGAGAAGTTCGTCTACGTCCAGAACGCCGTCTCCGGAACCGTCGACGGCTTCCGCGTCGAGGCCGACGGCGCTCTCACCAAGGTCACCACGGCCGAGGGCCTGCCCGCCTTCGACGAGTCCGGCATGGAGGGCATCGCCGCTGTCTGACGAGGGTGTGGGGGGTCAGGGCCTGTTCGTCGGCCGGCCCACGAGGAACGCGACGAGCGCGCCGGCCAGCGCTGCCCACGCCAAGGCCGCCGCCCCGGCCTGTGACCAGCCCGTCGCGGCGACGGCCACGGCCGCCACCACCCCGGCGGCCACGGCAGGGCCGCTCGTCGCGCAGGCCCACTGCCGGCGGACGCTCCCCGGCCGGCGTAGTTCACCGATCGCCGCCTTGATCATCAGCGCGGCGACCACGACGACCACTGGCAGCAGCGACCCGGCGCCGTTCACGAGGCGGCGGCGAAGCGCTGATCGGGGCGGGCGGCGGTGACCGTGCCGGGCGGCGTCACCTGGATGCCGGCACGTTCGGTGACGGCTACCAGCGGGCTGCCGGGGCAGGCCGTCAGTGCCGCGATCTCCGTAGGACACGCGTCCGGTCCCGTCACGGGCGGCGGATACGGACGGCGTCGCGTGCACTCGACCACGGCCGGTCCCCTCAGACGTTCCTCGGCGGCGTCTGTCCCTCCCGTGCGGGCCACGTCAGCCGTCGCCCGAGGCGCTGCCGGGCCAAGGGCTGGTCCGTTGGTAGACGTCGGGGATGCCGTCGGCGTCCTCATCCCGTGTCTCCTCCTCCCACAGGCGGCGGTAGACCCCGTTGCGGCGCTTGACCAGCAGCGCCGCCAAAAAAGCGGCGATGAGTGAGCCGAGAAGCACGGCGGCCTTGATGAGCTCGGCTTCGGCCGGGTCGGGGAAGGCCAGTTCACCGATCAGCAGGGCAACAGTGAAACCGATCCCGGCGAGCACCGCCAGGGCGAACACATCGGCCCAGGCCAGGTCGGGGTTGAGGCGGGCCCGGGTGAAGCGCGCGGCGAGGTACGTGCCCGCGAAGATGCCCAGGGTCTTTCCGGCGACCAGTCCCAGCACGACACCCAGCGGCTCCGGCTGGGTGAACACCTCGCCCAGCGACCCGGTGGAGACTGCGACGCCCGCGGCGAAGAGGGCGAAGAGCGGTACGGCCACTCCTGCCGAGACCGGATGCAGCAGATGAGAGGTCCGCTCGGCAGGGGAGACGCCCTCGCCCTTGTCGCGGGTGGTGCGCAGGATGAGGCCCATGGCCACCCCGGCGACGGTGGCGTGGACGCCTCCGTTGTACATCAGCGCCCAGATGGCGATGCCGAGCGGCACGTACCACCACCAGCCGCGCACGCGGTACCGCTGGAGCACGTAGAAGACGACCAGACCGGCCAGGGCTCCGGCGAGGGCGGCGAGGTTCAGATCACTGGTGAAGAAGACCGCGATGACGAGGATCGCACCGAGGTCGTCGACGACGGCGAGGGTGAGCAGGAAGGCGCGGAGGGCGGACGGCAGGTGGGTGCTGAGGACGGCCAGGACGGCGAGGGCGAAGGCGATGTCGGTGGCCATGGGCACGGCCCAGCCCTTCAGACCGCCTCCGCCGACGGTGGCGGTGGCCGCGTACACGGCGGCCGGCACCACCATGCCGCACAGCGCGGCGACCACCGGCAGCGCGGCCGTGGCGGGCGTACGCAGCGAACCCACGACGAGCTCACGTTTCAGCTCGATGCCGGCGACCAGGAAGAAGATGCTGAGCAACCCGTCGGCGGTCCAGTGCTCCACCGACAGATCGAGACCGATCGCGCCGATGCCGAAGTGGAAGTCGCGGATCGCCTCGTACGTGCCACTCCACGGGCTGTTCGCCCACACCAGCGCCACCACGGCCGCTGCCAGCAGGACCAGCCCGCCGACGGTCTCCGTCCGCAGGGCCTGGGCCACCGCCGAGCGCTCCGCCCACGGCAGAAGACCGAGGAAAGTGGAACGCTCGCGCGGGGCAGCGGCCATCAGAAGGACCTCCGGGGCATCGGCATGAGGGCATACGCCCCTTCGACGCCGACCAGACTTCCCGGCACACCCCGCGTGCGGCGCCCGCTCCGGGCGGACCGCTGACGCGTTCCGAACACCCTAACCGTCCACTCCTGATCACGCCAGGTGCCGTTTCACCTGCCTCGATACACACAAAGATCGGGTCCGTACACACCAAGGCGCGAGGTGTGTACGGACCCGATCAGGAGCCGGGCCGCGGGGCGGTCAGAGGGTGTTCTTCGCCGACTCCTGGTCTTCGTCGGCATCGGTGATCTCACCGGCGTTGCGGGCGCGGACGAACTCCAGGAAGGAGTTGAGCTCGCGCTTGACGACGGGGGCGAGGAGGTACAGGCCGATGATGTTGAAGACCGACAACAGGAAGAGCGCGGAGTCGGCGAGGCTGATCAGCGAGTCGAGGGACATCAGGGCGCCCAGGACCACGAACAGGCTCCAGACGACCTTGAAGACGGTCTCGCTGGCCTTGCTCTTGCCGAACAGGTACGACCAGGCCTTGAGGCCGTAATAGCCCCAGGTCAGGATCGTGGAGAAGGCGAACAGCAGCACCGCGACGGTGAGCACGGCCGGGAACCAGGGCAGTACGGTCTCGAAGGCGTCGGAGGTGATGGTGACGCCGCCGATGCTCTCGCCGGCGCGGGCCTCGCCCCAGCTGGCCGGGTTGGCGATGACGATGGTCAGCGCGGTCATGGTGCAGATGACGACCGTGTCGATGAACGGCTCCAGCAGGGCGACCAGACCCTCGCTCGCGGGGTGGTTGGTCTTGACCGCGGAGTGGGCGATCGGGGCGGAGCCGAGACCGGCCTCGTTGGAGAACGCGGCGCGCTGGAAACCGATGATCAGGGCACCGAGCACACCGCCGGCGACGCCGTCGGCCTCGAAGGCGCCCTGCAGGATGGTCTGGAAGGCGTCCGGCACGTGGGTGACGTTGCCCAGGATGACGACCAGGCAGGCCACGATGTAGATGCCGGCCATCGCGGGCACCAGCCGGCTGGTGACCGAGGCGATGGAGCGGATGCCGCCGAGCAGCACGAGACCGACCAGCGCGGCGACGACCAGGCCGAAGAGGACGGCACCGGCGGAGGAGGCCAGGAAGCCGTCCTCGCCTCCGAAGGTCGAGGCGACCTGCGCGTAGCTCTGGTTGGTCTGGAACAGGTTGCCGCCGAACAGTCCGAAGAAGAGGATCATGATCGAGGCGAGGACGGCGAGCACCTTGCCGAGCTTCTTGCCGCCCGCGCCGAAGCGGTCGGCGAGACCCTTGGGCAGGTAGTGCATCGGGCCGCCGGAGACGGTGCCGTCGGGGTGCACCTCGCGGTACTTCACGCCGAGCGTGACCTCGACGAACTTGGATGCCATGCCGAGCAGACCGCACAGGATCATCCAGAACGTCGCGCCCGGGCCACCGATGGAGACGGCGACGGCCACACCGGCGATGTTCCCGAGGCCGACCGTGCCGGAGACGGCGGCGGTCAGCGCCTGGAAGTGGTTGACCTCACCGGCCGACCCCTTCTCGTCGTACTTACCGCGCACTACATCGACGGCGAGTCTGAACTTGCGGAGCTGCACGAACCCGAACCAGCCGGTGAAGATCAGACCGGCGACGACGAGCCAGGCGACGATGAGAGGAAGGTCCGTTCCGCCGACCGGAACGGCGTAGAAGACAACTTCTCCCAGCCACTTGGCTATGGGTTCGAAAAACTCACTGACGGCTTCGTCGACGGACTCGGTCATGGAGTCGAGTGACACAGTGGCTACCTCAATGGTGCTGGACCGGGACACAGGGGTATGCCGCCGGCTGGTGTGCGGTCTCTGAACGAACGTCGTTGTCCGATCGGCGACACTGGGCACGCGGTCCGCGGACGCGGACCGTGAACGCCCTGGTCGTGCTGCCTGAGCATGCCGACCGCTCCGCGCTGCGGCGATGAGTAGTGCCACCTGCGGAGTTGCGCAGTTCTACCACGACCTTTACGCACCCTTTAGTGATGTAAGTCACATAACCATCAGTCACCTTCGAAAGTGCCAGCGAACGATATCGGACCGTTATCCGGGAGCCGAGATCCGTTCACCGGACATCTAATGCGGCGGCGGCGGCTCCGGCTCACAAGTCTGTGGCGTGTTTCAGGAGTAGCGATCTTCGCTATGTGGGTAAAACGGTCGCAAAAGGCCCTTCCGTGCCCGTGCCGGTGAGAGGGGGCGCGCGATGGATCCATGGCTGATCTGGTTGATCATCGCGGCCGTGTTGGCTGTGGCGGAGATCTTCACCCTGACCGCTGCGCTGGGGATGCTGAGCGCGGCCGCGTTGGTCACGGCGGGTTCCGCCGCGGTCGGCCTGCCGGTGCCTTTCCAGTTCCTGGTCTTCACAGCGGTGTCCACGGTCACGTTGCTGTTCCTGCGCCCCATCGCGCTGCGCCACGTACTCAAGCCCCAAGCCGCACGGTTCGGCGTGGACGCCCTGGTCGGCAAGGGTGCCTACGTCGTCTCCGAGGTGACGGGCCTGGGTGGCAGGGTCCGTATCGACGGTGAGGAGTGGACGGCCCGCGCCTTCGACGAGACGCTGGTGATTCCTGCTGGAAAGACCGTCGACGTCATAGAGATCAGCGGCGCCACCGCCATCGTCTACCCACGGGACTGATGACCATGGAAGCCTCCGCGTTCTTGATTGCCGGCCTGATCGTCGCGCTGTTCGCGGTTTTCACCGTGGTGCGGGCGGTCCGTATCGTTCCCCAGGCCCGTGCTCGTAACGTCGAGCGACTCGGCCGCTACCACCGGACCCTGAATCCCGGCCTCAATCTCGTCATCCCGTACATCGACCGGGTTCATCCGGTGATCGACCTCCGGGAACAGGTCGTCTCCTTCAAGCCGCAGCCGGTCATCACCGAGGACAACCTGGTCGTCGAGATCGACACTGTCCTTTATTTCCAGGTCACCGATCCACGGGCGGCCTTCTACGAGATCGCTAACTTCCTTCAGGCGGTCGAGCAGCTGACCGTCACCACGTTGCGCAATGTCGTGGGATCCATGGACCTGGAGAAGACCCTCACCTCGCGCGACACCATCAACAGCCAGCTGCGCGGCGTCCTGGACGAGGCCACCGGGAAGTGGGGGCTGAGGGTCAACCGGGTGGAGATCAAGGCCATCGACCCGCCGCAGTCCATCAAGGACGCGATGCAGAAGCAGATGCGAGCCGAGCGGGACAAGCGGGCCGCGATCCTCGGGGCCGAAGGACAGCGGCAGTCACAGATCCTCACCGCCGAAGGCGACAAGCAGGCCGCCGTCCTGCGCGCGGAGGGCAACCGCACCGCCGCGATCCTCCAGGCCGAGGGCCAGTCCCGGGCCATCGACGAGGTGTTCCAGGCCGTGCACCGCAACGACCCCGACCCCAAGCTGCTCGCCTGGCAGTACCTCCAGACGCTGCCCCAGCTGGCGCAGGGAGCGGGCAGTACGTTCTGGGTGATCCCCAGCGAGGTCACCTCCGCACTCCAGGGTGTGTCCCGCGCCTTCAGCGAGGCGCTGCCCCCGTCGCCGGCCACCCGGGAAAAGCCCACGGACGACATGGCCGCCCAGGCCGCCGACGACACGGCGCAGGCGGCGCAAGCCGCTGCCGCGGCCCTTGCGGACGCAGCGAAGGCCGATCGCGCCGCCCCCGGACCTCTCCCGTCCCAGCCCCCTGGCTGACAGCGGTCGGGGGCGTGACGCAGGGCCAGGGGATGTCCAGAGCCTCGGCACGACCGCGGTCTGTCCGGGAGTCACGTCATGCTGCTCTCCGAGCCGATCAGGTCGGTGACGGCCCGTATGCCGCCTTCGGTGAGAGCGGCGCGCTGTCTGTCCGCTCCGGTCCCATTCTGGAGAAGCCGGTGGACCAAGGCCGTCACCTGCCGGGTCGCGCCGGACGCGTCGAGTGCCGGCGCGACGTGCCGCAGGAGCTGGTACAGCACGTCGCCGGCCCGGCGCGGCCGGCCGCTCGGGCAGATCAAGGTGTCGCTCAGACCGTGCCGGGCGGCATGCCACAGAGCGACCTGGAGAAGCTCCGGCGCGCAGTCGGGCACCGGCGCCCCGGCGGTCGTCTCCGTGATGGCGGTGTCCACGAGAGCATGGGTCATGCCCGCGAGCATGACCGCGTCGTCCGCGCGCAGTTGAACGTCCAGGCACCGCACCTCGACGGTGGGGTACCGAGCCGACAGGCGGGCCTGCCAGTACAGCTGCCCGGTGTCCGAGATCACGCCGCTCTCCAGCAGTCGCGTCACGCGCTGGTCGTAGTCGGCCTCGTCGCGGAAGAACGGGGGTGCGCCGCTGACCGGCCAGCGGCCGAAGATCACGGTGCGCCAGCTGGCGAAGCCGGTGTCGTGGCCGTCCCAGAGTGGAGAGTTCGCCGACATGGCCGTCAGGGTCGGCAGCCAGACCCGGATCCGGTTCAGGACCTGCACGCCCGTCTCCCGGCTGGGCACGGCCACGTGCACGTGCATGCCGTTGACCAGCTGCTCCGCCACCAGCTGGGGAGCCTGCGTGAGCATGGCCCGGTAACGGGCCTGGTCGGTGACGGCCACCGGGTGACGATGGCGCAGCGGAGGCGTCCCGCAGGCCGCGATCCGGCAGCCGTGCGCTTCGGCCGCCGCCCCGATGGCGTGCCGCAGCCGCAGCAGATGTCCCCCTGCCTCCTCCAGCGTGCCGCACACCGGCGTGGCCACCTCGACCTGCGCCTGCAGCAGTTCGCACTGCACCTCCTGGTCGGCCACGAGATGCGCCAGACCCGCCGCGGCACGCACCTTGTCGGCCAGGGGTACCGGCAGCCCGGTAACCGGGTCGAGGAGCAGGTACTCCTCTTCCACACCGATCGTCGTCATCGGTCACCCTCTGTTCTGCCCCGTCACCGGGGCCGGATCGCGCCGCGCCGGCCGGACGCTCGCGCGTGCCCCGAGTGCCGCGGCGACGGCAGGGCAAACCATGGCAAAAACGCGATGCTGCGGTGACTCGGCGTGCCGGGCGCTTCCTCCTCCGCGGAGGCGGGCGAGGCGTCCGGCTCGGGCAGACGCGAGGGGGGTACGGGATGGGGATGGGACCGCTCAGGGCCGCGGGTTGGTGCGCTGCCACCGGGGGCGTGCGTCGTCACCACGGCGCCCGGCGACCGAGGCGCAGCGCGGGCACTGGCGGCGTACCCGGTCCGCCGCACCGCCGGACTCCGGGAAGGTGTCCGGCCAGGTGACGTGCGGGAAGCGGACCAGCCGCGAGCGGCTGAGGGACAGTCCGCAGACGGTCTGGTTCAGCCCCGGCTCCCAGGCGTGCACCTCGCCGGACGGCAGGCGGCGCCGGCCTTCCTCCTCGTCGGTCCACTGTCCGGACGCCGCGACGGCGTACCGCTTGACGCGAGCCATGGCGTGTGGCTCCGGATCAGCCGGCCGCGTGGTCGACGCGCAGCCGCACCTGCTCCTCCAGGCGCTGAAGGCTGGTGTCCAGGGCGTCGCGGACCATCGTCTCGCCGGGGTCGTGGCGCTCGTCGAAGAACGACAGGTGCACCGTCACCTCACTGGCCCCGCCGCCGATGCCGGCGACCTGGAGCCAGCCCGCGTAGCTGCCCTGGTCGCGGGTGCCCCATTCGAGCCGCATCTGCTCGCGCTGGGCGCGCAGCAGGGCGGAGGTGTCCTCGTCGGTGCGGTCCTCGTGCACGGTGACCGCGGGCAGCTCCTCGGCCTCGACGTGCAGGGCCTCCGGCAGCCAGGTGTCCAACTGGCCGATGTTCGCGGCCTGGTCGAAAACATGCTCGGGCTGTGCGGGCATCGTGCGTGAACGTTCGTATTCGGTCATCGCGGCACCGGCCTCGCTTCGGGTTCGTTCAGCGCACCGCGTTCCCGGCATCCCCAGTAGTAACCCCCAACTTTTTTGCAGAGTCTGCATCTTTGCGTACCATGCAACCATGACGGAGGGGACCCCGGCGGGCCTCGGGCTGCGTGAGCGCAAGAAGCGGGCGACCCGCGCTGCCCTGGTGGCGGCCGCGGTGCGGCTGGCGGCGGTGCGCGGGGCGGAGAACGTCACCGTCGACGCGATCAGCGAGGCAGCCGGTGTGTCCGCGCGGACGTTCTTCAACTACTTCGACTCCCGTGACGACGTCTTCGTCATGATCGGCGCGGACGCGAGTGCGAGGGTTCGGCAGGCCGTACTGGCGGCGCCCGCCGAGATGTCCCCGCTGGAGGCGCTGCGCGACGCCATGGCGAGCGAACTGGCGGAAATCGAGCAGCAGCAGGAGCTGTGGCGCCTGCACTCCGAGGTGCTGCGCCGCTCACCGCACCTGCTCGCGCGCAGTCTCGGCGCCCACCTGACGGATGAACTCGCCCTGGCCGAAACGCTCGCCGAGCGCATCGGCGCAGGCTCGCCGCTGTTCTCCGAGGACCGCGCCGGGCTCGGGTCGCCGGACGACGAACGCAGGAGGCGGGCGCTGGGCCTCTATCCGCGTCTGCTCGCCGCTGTCGGCATCGCGGCCGTCCGGGTCGCCGTCGAGCACTGGTGCGTCCGGCAGGACGAACTCGCCTTCGTGGACGTCTTCCGGGAGACGTTCGAGCATCTCGCGGCGGGGCTTCCGGCTCCGTCACCGGCGGGACCCACCGGTCCGGCGGACCGGTAGGCAGCCGCTCATCACTCCGGGACGCATCTCTCCGTCTCGGCCCCTTCCCAAGAGCGCCGTGTTCTCGGAGGTTTCGCGCGCCCGCGGTCGTGTGCCGCGCGAGTCGCCCGCGATCCGGGGCTGCCCGTCGACGGAGGGCACGGTGGGGTGGGCCGTGGTGAGCTCGCCGAAGAGGGAGGCGAAGCGGAGCTGACCCGCGTCGTCGAGGTGCTGGTCGCGGAAGACGAGCGCCTTGTGCTCCAGGAGCGCGGAGTTGATCTCGGAGACGAGGGCGGGTTCGAGGTCGCCGGAGAGATCCACGCCGAGGATCTCGGCGCCGATACGGCCGCCGATCCGGCGGATGTCGAAGCGGGTGCCGGTGGTCATGAGGCTGTGTCCTTTCAGTGCCGGCTGATCGTGTTGCCGAAGCACTTTGCTCTCAGAAATGAGGCTTCCAGCGGGAATTGGCCTGGTCAACGCCGATCGGGCAGCCGACACAACAGTGAAGCGCGCTGTTCACGATTGCCGCCGAGCCGGCCCGGTCATGGTCAGACGGGGAGCACGAACGCAGGGTGCGCACCGTTGAGGAAGTAATCCCCGACATCGCGGAGCCGGTGGGCCACGGGCTCGTACAGCGTGTGGGTCCGGGCATTGCGCCAGAAGCGGTCGAAGCCCAGCCGTGAGGACGCGGAGCGGGCACCGATGATGTCGAGGGCACGGGTGGTGGACTCCTGCGCGGCCCTGGACGCGGCGGCTTCGGCCATGGCGACGAGGACGGAGATCTCCGCGTACTCGTCGTAGCCGAGGTCTTCATCACGGGCCAGCCCGCCGTGCACGGCTTCCCGCGCCTGGTCGGCGAGGGCGGACGCGGAGCGGGTCAGCACGGTGAGTTCCCCGTACGCGGTCAGTACCTGCGGGTCCTGAGGCGAGCCGACCGGCCAGTCCGGGTGCCAGTGGGACTGGCCGGTCCTGCTGTACTCACGGGCCTCGGCGAGCACTCCCTCCGCCATGCCGAGACGGAGCTGCACCGAAAGGAGACGCCCGACCGGCGACACCAGGGCGGTCCCGGGCGACAGGACGTCCTCGTCCGCCGCCAGCGAGCCCAACACGTCGTCGGCGGCGATCGGCACGGCGTCGAACTCCACGCTCCCGCCGGCCGCGAGCCGTTGCCCGAAAGGGTCTGCGTCGCCGTCGATCACCACGCCCGGAAGGGCGGGATCGACCACCACGGCGAGTGGTTCGCCGGTGTCGGCCCGCACCGCCCGCACGGCGAGGCGGTCGGCGACCAGGACACCGGCGGCAAAGCTCTGACGACCGGTCAGCACATGGCCCTGCCCGTCCCTGGCGAGTGTCAGAGCCGGTTCCTGACGTGCCAGACCGCCACCCCAACACCACTGCTCCGCCGCGGACCGCCGTTCCAGCCGGGCGGCGGGAGCGGGCTCGGTGAAGAACCGGGCGCTCCACGACATGAAGTAGTGACAGCCGAGCAGTTGGCCTATCGCGCCGTCGGCCGCGGCGATCTCCCGGACCACCGCGTACGCCGCGGGCCAGTCCGCTCCGCCGCCCCCGAGCCCGGCCGGTACGAGGAGCGTCAGCAGTCCCGACTCGCGCAGCCGGGACACCTCGTCGAACGGGGGCTTGCCCGCCTGGTCCCTGGCCACCGCGTCCGTGGCCAGGTCGTCCGCGGTCTCGCGGGCCACGCGCAGCCAGTGCGCGTTCCCGGGCCCGGTCCGGTCGGACTCCGCCTCGGAGCCGGACGGCGCAGGGGCAACGCCCATGGCAGAGGCCTCCTCATGTCGATGTGTGAGGCGCGCACATCATCCTGTGCGGCGCCGCTGGGCGCCGCCCATGCTTCCCTAGTAATTCTATAGGGAACGTAGGAAATGAAGGGAACGGCGATAACCGGCCAACCGTGCCCGCCCCGCCTCGGCCAGCCGCTGGACCGGTGTGGGCGGCAGAGCCCGAGCCCGACGCGGTCACAACCTGACCGCATCGCGTGTCACGGTGATCGGGCAAGCCGCCCGGACCTCTCGAACCACGGGTCGGCACACGACTCGAAGGCCGAGGTGCTCCCTTGACCGTTCTCGATGCCCGGGCGCTCAACCGCGCCACCCTCGCGCGGCAGTTGCTCCTCGACCGCGCCGATCTGCCGGTGCTCGACGCCGTCGCGCACCTGGGCGGTCTGCAGGCGCAGGAACCGCAGGAACCGTTCATCGGGCTCTGGTCCCGGCTGCGGGCGTTCGAGCCGACGGTGCTGTCGGACCTGCTGACCGGGCGGCGCGTGGTGCGGGCCCATCTCATGCGCCGCACCGTCCACCTCGTCACCGCCGACGATCTCATGGCCTGGCGGGCCCGCCACGACGCGATGCTGCGCCGACGGGTGCTCGGGACGTACCGCCGCGAGCTGGAGGGCGTTGACCTCGGCGAACTCGCGGCGGCGGGGCGGGAGGTCATGGCCGACGGCGAACCCCGCTCGATGGGCGACCTCGCGCGAACCGTCGCCGGCCGCTGGCCGGCGGCGGGGCCCCGGCCACTGGGCGAAATGCTGGTCGCCGGCCTGCTCCCGATGGTGCAGCTGCCGCCGCGCGGACTATGGCGCACGACGGCGGGAGTGCGCTACGCCCTGGTCTCCTCCTGGCTGGGGCGCGAGATCGACCCACCGGTCCCGGACGACTCCGACCCCGTGGGGCAGACGCTGGTACGGCGTTACCTGGCCGCGTTCGGACCAGCCGCCTCGGCCGACCTGCGCGCCTGGTGCGGCCTGGCGGGACTGCCGGCCGCGGTCTCCGCCCTGCGCGAGGAACTGGTCGCCTTCCGCGACGAGCGCGGCCGGGAACTGCTGGACCTCCCCGACGCGCCGCGCCCCGACCCCGGCACCCCCGCGCCGGTGCGGTTCCTGCCGGCGTTCGACAACGCGATCCTCGGCTACCACGACCGCGGCCGGATCATCGACGACGCCCACCGCGGCCTGTCGGTCGAAGGCGCCCGCGTCGTCCTGGTCGACGGCCGGGTCGCCGCGACCTGGACCGTCGAGGCGGACACCGTCCTGGTCACCCCGCTGCGCCGCTTCTCCCGGGCCGACCGCGGCTCCGTCGTCGAGGAAGGGCGAGCGCTGGCGTCCTTCCTGTCAGGTGACGAGAGCGACCGGGTACGGATCGCCGCGCCTTCCGGCTGAGCGACACGCCGACACGGGCACGGTTCAGGCGCACACTGGAAGGGTGCTGCCGGTGCTCACCGAGGGGGTGTCGGCCGATGGAAACGTCAGAGCGTGTCACCGTGCGGTGGTGGCGGTGGCGGCGCAACGCGCTCAAGCGGCGTATCGACGTCGTCGAAGCCTGGGTCGTGCTCGCCGGCTGGGTGTTCGCCCTGCTCGGCGGTGTGGGCGCGGGCCTGATGGCGGCGGACGCGGTCGAGCGGGCCGTCGAGCGGCAACGGGCCGAGACCCGTCAGGTCTCGGCGGTCGCCGTCGAGGACGCGCCGGGCCCGTCACCGGCCCGTGCGGCGAGCGACCACCGGGTGTGGGCCAAGGTGCGGTGGACCGCGCCGGACGGCTCGACCCACACGGACGAGGCGCGGGTGCCGCCCAGGACCCCCGCCGGGAGCACGATCCCCGTGTGGGTGAACAGGAGCGGTGACATCACGACCCCACCGGTGTCCGAGGGCGAGGCATGGCTGCACACGACCATGGGCGGCGGGCTGGCGGGAGCCCTCGCGGGCGGGGCGGTACTGGGCGCCGTCTGGCTGACGCGGCTGTCCCTGGACCGGCGTCGCATGGCCCAGTGGGACGCGGAATGGGAGCGGATCGACACACGGCGGGGCTGGAAGACGGGCTGAAGCAGGCGGGGCCCGGGGCCCGGGGCGTCCCCCTGTGGGCCCGGATATGCCTGATGGTCAGGTGCGGCCGACGGTGTCCTGGTCGTCGATGGTCTCGTGGGTGCCCGCAGGAGCAGGTGCCGTCGCCCCGCGGGACGTGGCGCTCCGCCGGCGCAGTCGCGCGGTCAGGGCGGTGGCCACTGGCTCGGTCCAGCGGGCGGTCAGCGGGCCGAGCAGGACCAGGATGAGGACGTACGCCGTGGCCAGTGGGCCGAGGGAGGGCTCGATGCCGGCCGTGACGGCGAGCCCGGCGATGACGATGGAGAACTCGCCGCGGGCCACGAGTGTGCCACCGGCGCGCCAGCGGCCCTTGGGTCCGATCCCGGCGCGGCGCGCGGCCCAGTAGCCGGTGGCGATCTTCGTCGCGGTGGTCACGGCCGCCAGGGCGAGGGCGGGCAGCAGCACGGGCGGGACGCTGGAGGGGTCGGTGTGCAGGCCGAAGAAGACGAAGAACACCGCGGCGAACAGGTCCCGCAGCGGCGCGAGCAGGCTCGTCGCGCCCTCGGCGACCTCGCCGGACAGCGCGATGCCCACCAGGAAGGCGCCCACGGCCGCGGACACCTGGAGTTGCTGCGCGAGCCCGGCGACCACCAGGGTCACGCCGAGCACCACCAGCAGCAGTTTCTCGGGGTCGTCGCTGGAGACGAAGCGGGAGACATGGCGGCCGTAGCGCACCGCGAGGACGAGCACGAGGGTGGCCACGCCCAGGGCGATGGCCAGTGTGACGGCGCCCGCGGCCAGGCCCACCCCGGCCAGCAGGGCGGTGACGATCGGCAGGTAGACCGCCATGGAGAGGTCCTCGAGGACCAGGATGCTCAGGATGGCCGGGGTCTCGCGGTTGCCGAGCCGCCCCAGCTCGCCCAGGACCTTGGCGATGACGCCGGAGGAGGAGACCCAGGTGACACCGGCCAGCACGACGGCGGCGACCGGGCCCCAGCCGAGCAGCAGGGCGAGCACGGCACCGGGCAGGGCGTTGAGAACGGCGTCGACGATCCCGGCCGGGTAGTGGGTCTTGAGGTTGGAGACGAGGTCCGTGGCCGTGTACTCCAGGCCCAGCATGAGCAGCAGCAGGATGACGCCGATCTCGGCGCCGATGGCGACGAAGTCCTCGCTGGCGACCAGCGGCAGCAGTCCGCCCTCGCCGAAGGCGAGCCCGGCCAGCAGGTAGAGAGGGATCGGCGAGAAGCTGAAGCGCCCGGCGAGGCGGCCGAGCAGCCCGAGCCCGAGGATGAGGCAGCCGAACTCGATCAAGAAGACCGCGGAGGAGTGCATGGCGGGTCACTCCCGCCCGAGTATCGCGGCGGCCGCCTCCACGCCCTCGCGGGTCCCGATGACGATGAGGGTGTCACCGCCGGCGAGCCGGAAGTCCGGCGTGGGGGAGGGTATCGCCTCGGCCCGGCGCAGCACCGCGACGATGGACGCGCCGGTGTCGGTGCGGATCCGGGACTCGCCCAGCAGCCGGCCGTTCCAGTGCGAGGAGCCGGACAGTTCGATCCGCTCGGCGACGAGCCCCAGGTCGGTCGTGGACAGCAGGTTCGGCGTGTGGTGCGCGGGCATCAGCGCGTCGATCAGCGTCGCCGCCTCCTCCGCCGTCAGACGCACCGACAGGTCGCAGGCGTCCGGGTCGTCCTTGCGGTAGGCGCTGATGGTCCGGTGGCCGTCGCGGTGGGCGACCACGGACAGCCGGCGGCTGTCCCGGGTCGTCAGGTCGTAGCGGACACCGATGCCCGGCAACGGCGTACTGCTGAGGCGTGGCGCGCTCATGTCTGTCCCCCCTTCCGTCGGCGTGCGTGCTCCTGATGACCCGCCTGCGGGGGCCGCGCCCGGACGAGCGCCCAGATCCGGCCTGTGGGCTCATCCTAGGCGGCCGGGCGGGACCGTACCCGCCATGTGTGTGCTACCTGGAGGGCACCGGGACAGCGGATCCGGACGGGAAGGGAGTGGCCGTGGGCAGCCTCGCGGTCGCCCCCTCCACCTGCCGCACGGTGCCCGTCCCCGGCCGGGTGCCCGTGCCCGCGCCGACGGACAACTGGGACCACGCTCCCAGCGCCAGAGCCACGGCGGCGGCGGTGGCGACGACCCGTCCCACGCGCCGGACCTTGGCACGGCGGTCCAGGTCGCGCCAGGCCACGCGGGCCCACAGGTCCTCCGGCTGCCACAGGTCACCGACGGCGTATGGGGGTTGGAGCCGGCGTCCCGCCGCCCGCTCCCTCGCGGAGGGCTCCCTGGGGGCGGAGGCGTGTATGGCGTGTTCGCTGTCCGTGAGGAACCTCAGCCACACGTCGTCCGGGATCGGGGGAGTGCCGTCCGGCTCGTCGGGCGTTCCCCGTCCGCCGTCCGGCCCTTCGGTGGTCACGTCCCGTCATCTCCTCTCCGACCATCGGCCTGATCACTGCGCAACGCAAGATCAGTATGCCGCCCGGTACGAGAGGTCGCGCGTCCTGCCCGCCCCTTCGAGACGGTACCGGCGCGGGAGGCGTTGTGTGTGCCGTGGGGCGGAAGCGCCTCGCGCCTTCCGCCCCACGGGTGTCAGACGACGGCGGGTGCCTCCGGCAGGGCGTGGTCGCCGACCTTGTCGGTGCTCAGGCACAGCGAGCAGACGACGGCGTCGTGCGTCCGGCAGGCGGCCACGTCCGGCCGCTCGAACTGCTGGCGGCACACGTGGCACTCGTAGGTGACGGCGCTGGGGTTGCCGTCCTCGTCCAGGAGCGGCTCGGCGATGCCGTCGTCGGTGCGGCGCAGGTAGTACCTGCCCTTGGTGACCACGGCCATCAGCGGGGTGAGGACGAACGCGATGACGGCGGCGGCGACCGGGGAGTACGGCTGGAGCGTGTCGCCCAGCGCGTGGAAGTACATGGCGATGGACAGCGCGGAGGCGGCGACGAAGGCGACGACCCCGACCGGGTTGACGGCGTAGAGCATGCCGCGGCGGAACTCGGGCGCGTGCGGGGACAGCTTCAGCACGTACTTGTTGATGCCGATGTCGGTGGCCACGGTGACCACCCAGGCGATCGCGCAGTTCGAGTAGAAGCCCAGGATGCTGTTGAGGAAGCTGAACATGTCGGCCTCCATCAGGGCGAGCGCGAAGCCCAGGTTGACCAGGACGAAGACCATCCGGCCCGGGTAGCGCTTGGTGACGCGGGTGAAGGAGTTGGTCCAGGCGAGGGAGCCGGAGTACGCGTTCGTCACGTTGATCTTGATCTGGCTGATCACGACCAGGGCCACGGCCAGCGGCACGACGAGCCAGGACGGCATCATCGCGTCGAAGGCGTGCTTGAACTGCTGGATCGGCTCGGGTGCGGCGGTGGGACCGACCTCGGCGATGATGTAGACCGCGAGGAACACGCCGATGGCCTGCTTCAGCGCGCCCAGCACCACCCAGCCCGGGCCGGCCATCACCACGGCCGTCCACCAACTCCGCTTGTTCGCCTCGGTCTTGGGCGGCATGAAGCGCAGATAGTCGATCTGCTCGCCGATCTGCGCGATCAGCGACAGACACACGCCCGCGCCCAGCAGCACGGAGGCGGTGTTGACGCCGCCGTCCCCGTCCGTGCCCGCGTAGGCGAGGAAGCGGTCAACGGTCCCCGGGTCGGTGGCGACCAGGTACACCAGCGGGCCGACCATCAGCAGCAGCCAGATCGGCGTCGTCCACACCTGGAGCTTGCTCAGTGCCGTCATGCCGTAGATGACCAGCGGGATCACCATGAGCGTGGACACCAAGTAGCCCAGCCACAGCGGCAGTCCGAGGCCCAGCTTCAGGCCCTGCGCCATGATCGAGCCTTCGAGGGCGAAGAAGATGAAGGTGAAGCTGGCGAAGATGACACTGGTGAGGACCGAGCCGAAGTAGCCGAAGCCCGAGCCGCGCGTGATCAGGTCCAGGTCGATGTTGTAGCGGGCCCCGTAGTAGGCCAGCGGGAAGCCGGTCACGAAGATGACGACGGCGGCGAGGGCGATCGCGAGCAGCGCGTTGCCGGTCCCGTGGGCCAGACCGATGCCGGCCCCGATGGAGAAGTCGGCCATGTAGGCGATGCCGCCGAGCGCGGTCGTCGCCACCACCATCGGGGTCCAGCGCCGGTAACTGCGCGGCGCGAAGCGGAGCGTGTAGTCCTCGAGGGTCTCCTTGACGGCCTGGTCGGCGCCCGGCGCTGCCTTCTGCGCGGGTTCCGGCTCGGCGACCTCGGCCAGTCGTGGCTCGGTGCTCATGCCGCGCCTCCTTGCTGCGGGTTGGGGACTGACAAGGCAGGCACGGTAGGCAGCGGTCGTTACCCCTAAATACTTCCTGCGTGAAGGGAATGTTTCGGAGGCGTCTCACCGGGGGCCGAAGACTGTCCCACGGCACCGCCGGCACCGCGAAAGGGCCCGTGCACAGGCACGGGCCCTTCTGTCCGGCGGTGACGTCTACGTGCGGTCACCCTTCGGCTTGCCCCGCTGATCGGGCGTGCCGTGCGGCGGCGGGCTGAACGGCTGCGGGGACGTGGCGGGCGACACCGGAGAGCCTCCGTGCCCCTCACCCGTCTCGGGACGCAGGGCGCCCGGATCGCCGGACGTCGGCTCCGCGCCCTCGCGCAACTGCTCGAGACGGGATCCCAGCAGCTCTGTCACCGCCAGCCGGTCGGCGTGCGACCGCTCGTACGCCAGCAGTTCCTCCACCTCGTCCGCGGACAGCGACCGTACACGGCTCTCCAGACCGCCGATCGGCAGATGGTCGTAGTCCGGCAGCGGCAGGGTGTTGCGGGCGGGATCGGCCATGGTTCTCACTTCCCTGTGTACGGCGTGTACGACGGGTTCACGTACGACGTGGTTCACGGAGCGGAGTGCCGCGGGGAACGGGGATCAGCGGCCGCCCGGGCCGCCGCTGCCGAACGATCCGCTGCTGCCCTCGTTCCAGCGGGGACGCTCCTGGGTCGGGCTCCTCCGGCCGCTCTGGTTGCCGTGCGCCTTCAGCTCGTGCGGCGTCAGACGGTCCTGGCTTCTGGGCACCTCCTCGGGCTCCCGGCGCTCACTCGTCTCGCGGACCGGGCCGCCCTCGGGCAGCCGCGGCTGCTCGTCGGGCCGCGGCGTGGGCAGCTCCCTGCGCTTGATGCGAACGCCGAGGACGAAGGCCCCCAGCAGCAGGGCCACGACCACCACACCCGCCACGATCAGCCCGATGCCGAGGGCCCCGCGGCCCGCGGCCATCTCCATCCATGCGCTAGTCATGGCACGCGAGTACCCCTGGTCCTCACCATGAACCTGCTCACCCCGACCGTGCGGACCGGGTCTTCGACCGGTTCTCCTTGCGGACGGCGTCCAGCAGCTCCGCCTTCGACATGCGCGAGCGCCCCTCGACGCCCAGCCGCTTCGCGAGGTCGTACAGGTGCTCCTTCGAGGCACGCTCGTCGACGCCCTCGCCGCTGCGGCCGCCCTGCTGCCGGGGCCGGGCCGACCGCGGGTCCGACGGGGCCTTGCGGCCGCCCTCCTTGCGCTCCCAGTGGTCGCCGACCTTCTCGTGGGTGTGCTTCAGCGCCCCGAAGGCCACGCGGTGCGCGCGCTCGCCCTCGCCGTACTGCTCCACGGCCGAGTCGTGCGCCTTGATCCAGGTGCGCTGTGCCTCCTCGGCGGAGCGCTCCAGGGTCGACGGAAGTTCCTCTCGCCCGGGCATGTGACTCACCTCCGCGCGTCGTCGTTCCCGGGCGTGCCGAGTGCCCGGCCGGGGAGGCCGGAAAACCGTACGAAACCCTTGGCAGCACCGGGTTTGACCGGCATCGGCGGGGCTACCCGCGCGGTGTGACGACATCCCAGCAGGAGCTGTTCCGGTTCCTGGAGGACCGCTTCGCCTGTGCCCAGGCGTGCACCGAGTGCGCCCGGGCGTGCGCGTTGCGCGCGAGCCTCGTGGATCCCGACGGCACCGAGAACCAGGAACTCGTACGACGCAAGGGCATCATGTGCGCGGAGGTCTGCGACGCGACCTGCCGCGTGCTGTCCGAGCAGAATCAGGTGGACGAGGGCACCATCCGCGTCCAGGTGGAGTGGTGCCGCACCGTGTGCCTGGAGGCCGCGCACGTCTTCGACCGGCAGCCGGGGGCGGAGGACTCGGCGGCGGCGTGCCGTGCGTGCGCGCGGGCGTGCACGGACTTCCTCGCCACGCTGAACTGAGGAGGCCGTTCCCCGTCACTCGCCATTCCCAATTTCTGTAACACGTTCTACGGTGTGCGCCGACAGGACCGGCCTTGGGAGCCTGGAGGCGCCGTGCACCTCGAATACACGCCCGAGCAGCAGCGGTTGCGCACCGAACTGCGCGCCTACTTCGCCGAACTGTTCCCGGACCACGCCCGCGCCCGGCACGGCGATCCGGCCACCCGGAAGCGGTTCTACCGCGAGACCATCCGGCGGCTCGGCACGGACGGCTGGCTCGGCGTCGGCTGGCCGAAGGAGTACGGCGGGCGCGGCCTGAGCGCGATGGAGCAGTTCATCTTCTTCGACGAGGCCGCGCAGGCCGGCGTCCCGCTGCCGCTCATGGCGCTGAACACCGTCGGCCCGACGATCATGCAGTACGGCACCGACGAGCAGAAGGCGTACTTCCTGCCGAGGATCCTCTCCGGCGAGATCGACTTCGCCATCGGCTACAGCGAGCCCGGCGCGGGCACCGACCTCGCCTCACTGCGGACCCGTGCGGTCCGGGACGGCGACGAGTACGTCGTCAACGGCCAGAAGATCTGGACGACCAACGGCGACACGGCGGACTGGGTGTGGCTGGCGGTCCGTACGGATCCCGCCGCCCCGCCGCACAAGGGCATCACCATGCTCCTGGTGCCGACCACCGACCCCGGCTACTCCTGCACCCTCATCAACACCCTCGCCTCGCACGACACCACGGCCAGCTACTACGAGAACGTCCGAGTCCCCGTCTCCCACCGGGTCGGCGCCGAGAACCAGGGCTGGCGGCTGATCACCAACCAGCTCAACCACGAACGCGTGACGCTGGCCGCCCACGGCACCATGGCGATCCGCGCCCTGCACGACGTGCAGCGCTGGGCGATGGAGACCAAGCTCGCCGACGGCCGCCGCGTCGCCGACCTGCCCTGGGTCCGCCGCCTCCTGGCCCGGACCCACGCCCGCCTGGACGCGCTGAAGCTGCTCAACTGGCGGATGGTCGGTGCCGTCCAGGACGGCACACTCACCCCGCAGGACGCCTCCGCCGTCAAGGTGTACGGCTCCGAGGCCCGGCGCGACGCCTACGCCTGGCTCATGGAGATCGTCGCCGCCCCCGGCACTGTGAAGGAGGGCTCGGCGGGCGCGGTCCTGCACGGCGAGCTGGAACGCGGCTACCGTTCGGCGGTGATCTTCACCTTCGGCGGCGGCAACAACGAGATCCAGCGGGAGATCATCTCGTGGATCGGGCTGGGGATGCCGCGGGTGCGGCGCTGACGGATTGTGACGAGGCTTTTTAGTTGGCACAAAAGCGGGCTAGTTGGCACCGGTCTGAAGGCGCGGGCCAGTGGGTAGCGGGTCTGGCGGGCCGACTGTGTGAGGCAGCTGACCTGCTACTTTCTCTGAGTTGCAGAGGTTTGGGGGGTCTTCGAAGTTGAGCGGTGCGCCTCGTCTCGCACACTGACGTGGTGTCACGGTGTGTGACCGACTCCGGGAGTGATCGCCTCCTGGAAGCAGAGGGCCCGTGGGCCCTGCGTGATCATTTCTGTTCTCTGGGCAGAAGGATCATGCAGGAGCCACGGGCTTGGTCAACGATACGACGTTGCTGTTCGATCTCGACGGGGTGTCCGTCGTGCGGGTCGAGCGGCTGGGTGACGGCAGTCGTCGGGTACATCTGGTCACGGCGGACGAGGCGGCACGGGCCTGCCCCGCTTGTGGGGTCTTCGCCTCCCGGGTGAAGGGAACCGCGGTGACCCGGCCGCGTGATCTGCCCTACGGTGAGAGCAGGTTGCAGTTCTTGTGGCACAAGCGACGCTGGTACTGCCGCGAGGCTGGCTGCTCCCGCCGGTCCTTCACCGAGCAGATCCCGCAGATCCCGGCCGGTGCCAGGCTGACCACCCGGCTGCGGGGTGCGGCCGGGCGCCGCATACGGGACGCCGGCTCCACGGTCATCCAGGCCGCGCGGGATCTGCACCTGTCCTGGCCGACCGTGATGGACGCCTTCCGCGTCCAGGCCCGTGAGGTCACCGCGGAGCCGCTGCCCGAGGTGAAGGTCCTGGGCATCGACGAGACCCGGCGGGGCAGGACGAAGTGGGCACAAGACCCGGAGACGGGCAAGTGGCAGCTGGTGCGCGACCGGTGGCACACCGGGTTCGTCGACGCGCTGGGCGCCGGCGGGCTGCTCGGCCAGGCCGAGGGTCGCACCGTCGCCGACGTCCTGGCCTGGCTGTCCACCACCGGCCTGGAGTGGAGAAAGAACATCCGGTACGTCGCGATCGACATGTCCACTGCCTACCGGCCCGCCGTGCGCACCGGACTCCCGGGCGCCGTCGTGGTCGTGGACCACTTCCACGTCGTCCAGCTCGCCAACACGATGCTCTCGCAGGTCAGGCGCCGCACCACTGCCGAACTGCGCGGGCGTCGCGGACGCGCCACGGATCCGGAGTGGAAGGCCCGCAGGAAGCTGCTGCGCAACCGGGAGGACCTCAGCGCCGAGCAGTTCGCGAAGATGTGGAACCCCCTGCTCGGCGAGGGGAAGATCGGACAGACGCTGCTGGCCGCGTGGATCGCCAAGGAGTCGCAAGGCCTCGGCGGCAGCGCGAATTGCTGCCTGTGCCGAACGGTGCGCCGTTGGTGGGGCGCCGTCGGGCGCGAGCGGGTTGATCTGGAGTGGTGGATCATGGTCTGGTGATACGCCGCCGTGAACTGTCCGATGCCAGAGCGGGAGTTCGTCCGGCGGTCGCCGGGGCCACCGTGCTCAGCGGGTGCACCGGAACGGTGGAACTGCCCGACTGAGAACCCTTCACCCTCGAGCCCGGGATGCACGTGGGCGACGCAGCCGAGGCCCGAGGTAGATTCCGCTTTATCCGGGAGGCCAGTCACCCGTGCCGGCGTCGCGCCGGCTCTGCGAGAGGGACCGGAATTGTGTGGGCGTCATGTTCATGCGCCGGCGGAAGAAGGCACTGAAGACGGTGGCGTAGGTGAAGCCGATGCGTTCACTGATCGCCGTCGGGGACAGCGTCGTGTGCACGAGGAGACGTTTGGCCTCCAGCAGCACCCGGTCGTCGATGTAGCGTTTGGCCCCGCAGCCGGCCGCAGCACGGGTGGCGCGGGTCAACGTCCGGGGAGTGTAGCCGAGTTGGTCGGCGTAATCCTCGGCGCGGTGCGTGCGGGTGAAGCCTTCTTCGACAGCCCGGCGAAATCGGCGGAAGGGTTCGGTGCCGGGCTGTTGCTCCTGGGACACGTCCGCCAGTTGGGCGAGACGGAGGACGATGACCGTGAGGAGGCTCCGCATCATCTCCAGGTGTGCCTCCAGCGACAGGCCCGACGAGGAGGAGTACTCCGCTTCCAGGGCGTCGAGGACGGCAGTGAGCGAGTCATGCCGCGCCGCCGGCGGTGTGATGACCCGGTTCGGAGTGCACTCGGCGTCACGGATGACAGCCTCCGCGGTGGCGTAGCGGCCGGTGAGGCCGTCGAGTCGGTGATGCCATGCAGGATCGTGTCCCAGTCGGCGTCCTCGCGTAGCAGTTCACGAAGCGGCGACAGGGCGATCGACGGGTCGCGGGCCACGAACACCGAGGCTGCCGACTGCCTTTCGCCGGGGCTTGATCTAGGGCAGCCCTCCCACGACGAGCCGCTGCGGTGCCTGTGACCTGGGGTGTACCAATGCGCCAACTAAATTGCTTACACCGTGATGGATGCTGCTGACTCTTGTTGGCATCGCCGCAGGTCAGAAACGTTCGTCGGTGCCAACTAGAAAGCCTGGTCACACGGATTGTCGAGAATTCTTAGTTGGCACAAAGAGGGATGGTTGGCATCAAGATCACCGTCATTTCTCAGAGGTGACGTGAGCCGGGACACGGTAGTTGGAACCTGGACACGGGAGTTGGAACCAGCGTCGGGGCGGCAGGCGGGGGCGGCACCGATGGAGCCGGCTGGTGATCGAGCGCATTGTCCTGCCGTCCCTGCCGACCCGAGATCAACTCTGCGCTCTGCGTGACTGCGTTCATGGACGGAGTCACCCCGCGGGTTCGGTTGCCCGCTGAGCTGCGGAAGCTGGCATTTGATGCTGCCCTGCGGCGGGCCTGAGCCTGGGTTCTGCCATCACACTCTCAGACGGAGCTGCGGGCCTCTTCGTAGTCCGGCTCCGGTATCGGACCCTTTTTCTTTCCGACAGCAGGCAAGGTAATCAGCAGCACAACTGCTCCGAGGAGTGCGATGACCGCGATCCAGCCCGCGCCGACGTGCATAGCATGGATAAACGCATTATCAGCAGCCTGAGCAAGAGCGGGCCGGTGGATAGCGGTGGCGATGTGGCGGGCCTGTTCGGCGGAAACTCGCGCCTGATCCTGCACCGGACCGGGTGCACCCGCGAAGGTTCGATCGCACGTCGGTACATGATCGACATGATCGTGCCGCCTACTGCGATTCCGATCACACTGCCGGTTTGTCGCACGGTGTTGGTGACGGCCGATCCTGCACCGGCCTGTTCCAACGGCAGGTCGCTTATCAATGCGGCCGTAACGGGGCCTATCACCATGCCGATCGAGAGACCCTGTATCAACAACAGGATCTCGATCCAGACGAGTGGCGTTTGGAGTCCGAGGAACCCGTACCCGCCCATGGTCAGCGCAGCCACGGTTAGCGCCGGCACGGTGACAAGGCGTAGCGGCAGGCGGCGAACCAGGCGCGAGGCAAGGGGCGCCCCCGCGAGCGCGCCGAGTGCGGTCGGGATATTGGCCAAACTCGCCTTCATCGGCGAAAATCCGAGCGCGCCTTGCAGGTAGAACGCGTTATAGAAGGTGATGGCGGCCACACCGAAGAGCAGCAATCCGAGCGCCATATTGCCGCCAGCGAAAGTGCGTTGCGCGAACAGTCGCGGATCAAAGCTGGGCACCTTGAGGCGCAGTTCGACGAGTACGAAAACGGCCAGCAGAACCAGACCGACAACGATCGGCGCCCAGACGTCGGTACGACTCCACACCGCCACCTGCCCCGCCCGGATCAGCCCGTAGGCCAACGCCACGAGCCCACTGATCGACAGCAACATTCCAGCGGGGTCCAGTGGTCGCGGAGTGGGGCTGCGGAAATTCGGAACCAGCACGGCGAGCCCGACCAGCGCCAATGCCGCGACCGGGACATTGATCAGAAATACCGAGCCCCACCAGAAATGATCGAGCAGGAATCCAGCCAGCACCGGGCCGGCAGCCATTCCGACACCGGCCGACGTCGAGAAAATGCCGATCGCGGCAGCCCGCGCGGGGCCGGTAAAGGTCCACATAAGGATGGCCATCATGGCGGGCGTGATCAGCGCGCTGCCCACCCCCATCGCAGCTCGAGCTGCAATCAGCTGGCCCGCATCGCTTGCGTACGCCGCCCACAGCGAGGACCCGGCGAAGATCACCAACCCACTGGAAAACACAGTCCGGTGACCGAACCGATCGCCCAATGCGCCTGCAGTGAACATCAATGTGGCGAAGGCCAGAGTGTACGAACCGGTCGCCCATTGCAGCTGACCGGGATTGGCCCCCAGTCCACGGACCGGGTCTGCAAGGGTCTCCAGCGTAGTACTCAGGACGGTATTTTCTATCCAAATCAGCAGTGAACACAACATAAGAATGGCAAGAATCAACTGCTGCCTGGACTTCGGCAACGTTGGAGGCGCGGTCATGGACACCTTCGGATGTCGATCGGCGGGAACCTGAACGACTGGACCATAAGCAAACTCCACGACGCCGTCAAGCTTGGAATTTCTTGTCAAGACTGTTGCGGCCGAACGGACTATATGCCCTCTGCCGGATTTGCGGACTGAGCAATTTTGTGCCCTCTGGCGGATTTGCGAGTTGAGGGATTTCGTGACTTCCGGAGGGTTGCGACTGAGCGGATTTCAGTCCCGGCGGATCGATGGGGGTGAGCTTCGGGTCCTGGGCCAGGCCCTCCAACGCGGCGGTGAAGCGGGCCGAGCCGGTGAAGGAGCAGGACGGCACCGAGACGACGCATGACCTTGGGATGGGATCCGCAGTCGAGGACGGCAAGGTGCTTCTCGTACCAGTTCTGCTCCAGGAACGCGGGCACGTGCTCGGGGAGGTAGCCGTCAGCCCACGGGCTTCCCATCGCCTTCTCGCCCGGCGGAGGGCGACCACCACGCTGTTGCGGCTCAGTCGTCACTCTCAGTGCATGAACGTGTGGGCGTTCTCGATTCCCTGCTCGAGGACCTCGTCGGCGAACTTGCGGTGGGCGAGGGCGCGGGACAGTTGCAGCGTCCCCACCATCATGATGAAGAGCCCGATGGCCTTGCCGCGAGCGGACTGCGGATCCGCAGGCGCCAGACGGGCGGCGATCTCTCGTCAATGGCCGGGCCGAGTGGCCGATCCGAGTGGGCTGCTTCCCGGACCACCCCCAGTCGGAACCGCTGGAAGATAAATACGTCGACAGCGCCCTCGGTACTCGGCAAAGTGGCCGCCCGTGACGAGCAGTGAACTGTGGACCCGCGCGACCGCTGACCGCTATGACGCCGAGGGGGCCGAAATGTCCTCGGCTGCCGTTCTCGGACCGACTCTCGACTTCCTCGCCGAGCTCGCCGGAGACGGCCGGGCGCTGGAGTTCGCCATCGGAACCGGACGAGTGGGCGTCCCGCTCCGGGAACGCGGCGTGCCGGTAGTGGGCATCGAACTGTCCGAGCACATGGCAGCGGTTCTGCGGCGCAAGATCGACGAGAGCACGCTTCCGGTAGCCGTCGGGGACATGGCTGCCACCGTAGTCCCCGGCGAGTTCACCCTGGTCTATCTCGTCTACAACACCATCACGAACCTGCTCACGCAGGACGAGCAGGTCGAGTGCTTCCGCAACGCCGCACGTCATCTGGAGCCCGGCGGCCGATTCGTCATCGAGCTGGGCGTGCCGCCGCTGCGGTTCCTGCCGCCCGGCCAGGTCGCGGTACCGTTCGACGTCTCCGAGCAGCATCTCGGCTTCGACACCTTTGACCTGGTGGAGCAGATTCTCGTCTCGCACCACTTCACCCGCGACGGCGACGACGGCCGCTACCGTCGCGGCAATTCCCGGCACCGGTACGCCTGGCCGGCAGAGCTCGACCTGATGGCACGGATCGCTGGGCTCGAGCTGGAACGTCGCGTCGCGGACTGGGACGGGGCGCCGTTCACCCAGGACTCCGCGAAGCACATCTCCGTGTGGCGCAAGCCAACCTGAGGTCGGCCACCGGGCAAGGCTTCGTGGATGTCGTCGCGTATCTCCCAACGGATCCGCGATCGGCGGAATCAGCGCAAGTGGGCGGTTGGGTCGGCCGCGCGGTGAGGTGCCCGCCGGGGCGGGCCCTGTTCCGCGCGGCCTCCCGCCGAACCGGACATGACGGTTTCCCGGTCATCCGGCTCTCCAGTGACTACTGCGTGTCTGTTTTGGCAGGCTGTTTTGAGTGGATGCGGTCATGGCGGGTGTCGCAGGCCGTGCCTGTCGCGTGGCGGGCGGCGGTTCGCCGTCCGGGTCAGCGCAGCGAGAACGTCGACAATCTCTGGCCCTCGCTCAGCACGAGGTACACGTCCTGGCGCCCCTTCGCGGCGGCGGACAGAGAGGCGTTCACCGTCTCATACGTGTACACCGACCCCGTTCCGGACGCCTTCGCCGTGCCGATGAGCACGCCGGTCGGCGAGCCGAGCCGTATCTCGACCTTCCCGGCCGCTCCGGCCACCCGCGCACTGAACTTCACCGCGCCGGAGCCCAGTTGGGTATCGGCGAACTCGAGCCAGGCCCCGTCGGCCGAAGCCCCCACCGCGGTTCCGCGGACCTTGGACTCGTCGACCAGCCGCACACCCTCGTAGTCGTCGAAGTTCTCGGCCCGGGTCGGCCGTGAGAGATCCCGGGCCGGGATCGTCTCGCCGCGCACCTTGAGGGACGTACGGGAGCGGATGTCCTCGGAGGACGCGCCCACGAGGATGTCGTACGTGCTGCTCTCGACCACCCACTTGGAACGGGTGACGTCCCAGTGTGCGAGGTCCTTCGTCGTGAGCCTCAGCTTGACGGTCTTCGTCTGGCCCGGCTTGAGCGAGACCCGCTGGAACGCCTCCAGCTGTTTCAACGGCTGTTTGTCGCGTGAGACGCGCTGGTGGGTGTAGAGCTGCACGACCTCGTCCCCGGCACGCTTGCCGGTATTCGTGACGGCGACCTCGTATCCGCCGTCGAAGCGCTTCAACTGCCCGTAGCGGAAGGAGGAGTACGAGAGTCCGTAGCCGAACTCGTAGAGCGGGTCGCCCTTGAAGTACTGGTACGTGCGGTCGTGCTTGATGTTGTCGTACTCCAGGATGGAGGGGAGGTCGGCCTCCGACTCGTACCAGGTCTGGGTGAGCCGTCCGGCCGGGTTCACGTCGCCGAAGAGGACGTCGGCGAGGGCGTTGCCGGTCTCCTGGCCCGCGTGGGTGGTCCAGAGGAGGGCCGGGACCTCCTTCTGGAGGGCGCCGAGGGTGGTCGGGTAGCTGTTCTCGACGACCACGACCGTCTTCGGGTTGGCCGCGCGCACCGCCTTGACCAGGGCTTCCTGGGACGGGGCCAGGCTCATGTCCTCGCGGTCGTCGTTCTCGCGGCCGTTGATCGCGGGCATGGATCCGACCACCACGACCGCCGCGTCCTTGTCCTTCACCGCCGCCACGGCCTCCTCGGCGCCGCTGCGAACAACGTCCTTGGTGTAGCGCGCGGCCTCGGCCTTGGCGACCAGGCCGAGGGTGCCGTCAGGGCCGGTCGGGCCGAGGTAGACCGGGCTGGACCACCAGGGCTCCCGGGTCTCGTAGCCCGCGTACCGCAGCAGGTGCGTGCCGTCGGCCTGCTCCTCCAGCGCGAACTGCTGCTGCACGAACCAACCGTTCGGCTGGACCTGGTCGTTGACGAAGTTCGACCAGTTGTAGCCGACGTACTTGCCGTTCGCGGCCGACCGCAGGGTCACGATGCCGGCGCCCCAGTCGAACACGTCGAACTGGGCCTCTGCCCCACTGGACGCGCTCTCCTTCAGCGCCTCGCCGTCGGCGTCCGTCCCCGCCGTCACGTACGTCCCGCTCTCCGCGTTCTTCAGCGTGATCCGGTCCACGCCTTCACTGCTCGCGACCGACGTGCCGAGTTTCGCGGCGATGCCCTCCTTGGGCGTCACGGCGTACGGCAGGGTGCCCGAGTACCAGTCGGTGTAGAGGGTGTCGGCGAGCGGGCCCACGACCGCCACGTCCTGGGACGCGGAGGCCTTCAGGGGCAGGGCGCCACCCGAGTTCTTCAGCAGCACCGCCGCATCGGCCGCCGCCTTCCGGGCCAGCTTCTGATGGGCCGGGCTGTTGATGACGGACTTGTCGATGGAGCCGTACTTCCCGCCGCCCGGGTCGAATTCACCGAGCCGCACGCGGATGTTCAGGATGTGCCCGGCCGCCGTGTCGACGTCCGACTCCTTCAACAGGCCCGTGGACACCGCCGACTTGATTGCCGTCGTGGTCCGCACGGAGTTCGTGTCGTCCGTCGTGAAGCTGTCGATGCCCGCCTTCAGCGTGGCCGCGTTGCCCTCGGCCAGGGTGTCGTAGTACTTCTGACTGCCGGTGCCGGTCAGGTTGTTGGGCGCGTAGGCGTCGGTGACGTTCAGGAGGTCGTGGGAAGTCCAGTTGCGTAGGTCGTCCAGCGCCGGATTGACCGTCGCCGGGCGGCCGTTGACGAGGTTGTACGAGGACATCACGCCGGTTGCCGCGTCCGCCTCGATCGACGGCCTGAAGGCCGGCTCCTCGTACTCCTTCAGCACGCGTGGACGCAGGTCGGACGAGGTGGTGGTGCGGTCGACCTCGTTGTTGTTGCCGAGGAAGTGCTTGAGCGTGGGTGCCGTCTTGAGGTGGTCGGGGTCGCCGCCGGTGAGGCCGGTACCGTACGCGGTCGCCATCGAGCTCGTCAGGTACGGGTCCTCGGAGTAGCCCTCCTCGTTGCGGCCCCAGCGCGGGTCGCGGAGCGGGTTGACCACCGGGGCCCACAGGTTGAGGCCCCAGCCGGCCGGGCGCTCCTGCTGGAAGCCGCGTGCTTCGTCGCCCACCGCCGCACCGACCTTTTTCATCAACGCCGGGTCCCAGGTTGACGCGAGGCCCACGGCCTGCGGGAACACGGTGGTCTCGCCGAGCCAGGCGACGCCGTGCAGGGCCTCTGTGCCGGTCTTGAACGACTGGATGCCGAGGCGGGGGATAGCGGGCTGGTACTGGTGGAGCAGAGAGATCTTCTCGTCGAGGGTGAGGCGGGACAGGAGGTCGTCGACACGGCGGTCGACGGACAGCTTCGGGTTGCGGAAGGCGTACGCGGGGGCGTCCGCCGCGGCCGTTCCCGTGGCCGTGACGCCGAGTCCGGCGACCAGGGTCAGGCCCAGGGCCAGGGCGGGGACGCCCCGTCCCACGGTGGTTCTCCGTCTTCTCTTGCCTTTCATGGCACGGCTCCTTCAACTAGGGCCTAGCATTTGGGGCTTGGACAAGATTGCTTCCGTGGGGGGAGTGGGTGGGGGGTGGTTCAGGGGCGGGGCATGGTGCTGGCCCGCACGGTCAGCCGAGGTGACAGCAGGGTCACCTCCGGTGCGGTACCGCCGCCGAGTTTCTTCATCAGCAGGTCCACCGCCCCGGCGCCCACCTCGGCGGCCGGAATGGCGATCGACGTGACGGGGACGCGGGCGCGCTCGGCCAGTTCGTCCGGGCAGATCGCCGTGACCGACAGATCCCTCGGAACCCGTAGACCGAGCCTCTCGAACGCGTCGATCAGCGGCTCCAGGATCGGCTCGTTGTGCACGACGACACCAGTCAACGCGGGCCGCTCCCGAAGGAGTTGCTCGGCGACCTGACGGGCCGCCGCGGGCGTCGACTCGCAGGGGTGGACCGAGGAGGACAGCCCGTTCCGGTCGGCCGCGGCGGTGAAGCCCTGGACCACCCGCTGGGCGAACCCCGTCTCCCGTACGTACACCTCGGGCGGCGACCCCACGAGTCCGATCACCCGGTGCCCGAGCCCGGCCAGATGCTCGACGCACAGCTCACCCGCCGCCCTGAAGTCCAGGTCGATGCAGGTCAGCCCCTCCGGCTCCTGGGGGAACCCGATCAGCACCGAGGGCCGGTCCAGGGCGCGCAGCAACGGCAGCCGAGCATCGTGGAGTTGGAGGTCCATCACGATCAGCGCGTCGACCAGTGCCGTGTCCGCGACGCGCCGCAGCCCCGCCTCACCCTCCTCCTGCGTCAGCAGCAGCACGTCGTGGTCGTACTGACGGGCGGAGGTCACCACCGACACCGCGAACTGCATCACCACCGGCACATGGATGCCGGCCCGTAAGGGGATCACCAGCGCCAGCACGTTCGACCTGCTGCTCGCCAGCGCCCGGGCCCCGGCGTGCGGACTGTAGCCGAGCTGGAGGATGGACGCCTCGATGCGCCGCCGGGTCTCCTCGGAGATCGGGCGTTTGCCGCTCAGGGCGTACGAGACGGTGCTGGGGGAGACCCCGGCGTGCCGCGCCACATCGGTGATCTTGACCATCAGCCGAGCTCCACCGTCAGGAATCCGGTGCCGGCCTTCGCCCGCACCTCACGCCCGCCCGAGGCCAGCCCCCAGGGCGCCGAGGGGTCGTTGCAGGAAGCCCGCAGCGTGTCCCCTTCGCGGACGACGGTGAAGGTCACGTCTCCCACATGCACCGTCACCTGGGCGCCGCGGTCGAGCCCGTACGCGTGCAGGGTGACGCCGTCGGCGTACGCGTAGTCGGGCCGGTCGTCCACGGCCCCCACCGGGATCACCGCACCCGGCCTGACCAGCAGCGGAACGCTCAGGAAGCCGTGCCGCTCGCGCACCCAGCGCGGCCCGGTCACCGGCTGCCCGCTGAGGAAGTGGGTCCAGGTGCCCTCGGGGACGTAGTACGAGACGTCTCCCTCGTCGGAGAACACGGGCGCGACCAGCAGGTCGGGGCCGAGCATGTACTGCCGTTCCAGATGCGCGCACCCGGGGTCGTCCGGGAACTCCAGGACCATCGCGCGCATCATCGGCACGCCCTCGGTGTGCGCGGCGCGGGCGGCTTCGTACAGGTAGGGCATGAGGCGCAGCTTCAGGCGGGTGAAGAGGCGCAGCACGTCCACGGCCTCCTCGTCGAAGAGCCAGGGGACGCGGTAGGAGGAGCTGCCGTGCAGCCGGCTGTGCGAGGACAGCAGGCCGAAGGCGATCCACCGTTTGAAGAGGGCGGGCGTCGGCGTGCCCTCGAAGCCGCCGATGTCATGGCTCCAGAAGCCGAACCCGGACAGGCCGAGGGAGAGCCCGCCGCGCAGCGACTCGGCCATCGACTCGTACGTCGCCTCGCAGTCGCCGCCCCAGTGCACCGGGAACTGCTGGCTGCCCGCCGTCGCCGAGCGGGCGAAGACGACGGCTTCGGACTCGCCCCGGTGCTTGCTGAGCACGTCGAAGACCGTGCGGTTGTACAGGTACGAGTAGTAGTTGTGCATCCGCTCGGGGTCGCCGCCGTCCGCGTACGCGACGTCGACCGGGACCCGCTCCCCGAAGTCCGTCTTGAAGCAGTCGACGCCCTGCGCCAGCAGCGCCTCCAGCTTCGACGCGTACCACTGCCGGGCGGGCTCGCTCGTGAAGTCGACCAGTGCCATCCCCGGCTGCCACAGGTCCCACTGCCAGACAGCGCCGTCCGGCCTCTTCAGCAGATGCCCGAGGGCCTTGCCCTCCGCGAAGAGCGGCGAGCGCTGCGCAATGTACGGGTTGATCCATACAGAGATGTGCAGGCCGCGCTCCTTGAGGCGGGCCAGCATCCCCTCCGGATCGGGGAAGACCCGCGGATCCCATTCGAAGTCGCACCAGTTGAACTCGCGCATCCAGAAGCAGTCGAAGTGGAAGACCGAGAGCGGGAGTTCGCGCTCCTTCATGCCGTCGATGAAGGAGGTGACGGTGGTCTCGTCGTACGAGGTGGTGAAGGACGTCGACAGCCACAGCCCGAACGACCAGGCGGGCGGCAGCGCCGGGCGGCCGGTGAGTGCCGTGTACTTGCGGAGGATGTCCTTCGGGGTCGGGCCGTAGATGACGTAGTACGTCAACTGCTGTGTCTCGGCGCTGAACTGAACCCGGGACACCGCCTCCGAGCCGACCTCGAACGACACCCGGCCCGGATGGTCGACGAAGACGCCGTAGCCCGCGTCCGTCAGATAGAACGGCACGTTCTTGTACGCCTGTTCCGTGGCCGTGCCCCCGTCGGCGTTCCACATGTCGACGACCTGGCCGTTCTTGACCAGCGGCCCGAAGCGCTCGCCGAGCCCGAAGACCTGCGTGCCCACGCCGAGGTTCAACTGCTCGCGCAGATAGTGGCCGCCGGTGCCGGCGTCCCGCATGATGCCCATGCCCTTGGGGCCGCTGGAGGTGAGGGTGCGGCCGTCCGCGAGGAAGTCGACGTGCCAGGGCCCTGTGCGGCTCACTTTTATGGACAGGGCGCCCGCGGTGAGGGTCGCGGACTCCTCGTCGTACCCGGTGTGGGCCGTGAACTCCTCCTTGCTGAGCTCGAACTGGGGCCCGTGCGGCTCCTCGCCCTCGAAGTGTGTGAACGTGACGCCGATGACGTCCGGCATGGGCGCGTGCGCGCTGATCGTCACGACCGGTCCCTTCAGCAGGTCGCCGCGGTGGCGGATGGGCTGGGTCGGCGCGTGGATCTCCAGGGCGCCTGACCCGGCGGTCACATCCAGCACCTCGACCGGATGGGCCGCGGTCACACCCTCGCGCAGCAGCCAGTAGCCATCGGTGAACTTCACTCCCGCACCCCTTACTTGACGGCACCCACGGCGATGCCACGGGTGAGAGTCCGCTGGAAGACGAGGAAGAAGACGATGGCGGGCAGCACGCCCAGCAGCGCGGCGGCGTTCGTCATCGTGGCGTCCATCAGACGCTGGCCCTGGAGCACGCCGAGCGCCACCGACACGGTCTGGTTGTCGTTGGAGATCAGCATGACCAGGGGCAGCAGGAACTCGTTCCAGGTCCAGATGAAGAAGAAGACCAGCAGTACGCCGATGGTCGGGCGGCTGACGGGGACCACGATCCGCCACAGCACCTGCCACTTGTTCGCCCCGTCGATCCGCGCGGCCTCGATGATCTCGCGCGGGAACTGGCCGAGCACGGCGGAGAGGAGATACGTACCGAACGCGGCCTGGACCACGGTGAACACGATGATCACGCTCAACCGGGTGTCGTACAGGCCGACTTCCTTGCTCAGGTAGTAGACCGGGTAGACCAGCGCCTCCTGCGGCAGCATGTTCGCCAGGACGAAGAAGGCGAGCACCCAGGTGCGGCCCTTGATGCGGCCGACCCCGATCGCGTACGCGTTGAGCACGGACAGGACGACGGCCAGGAGGGCCACGCTGCCACTGATCAGTATGGAGTTGACGAGCTTCTGGCCGAAGTCGACTCGCTCCCAGAAGTCCTTCAGACCGTCCAGGTAGATGCCCTCGGGGAGGCTGAGCGGGCCGTTCGCCGAGTACTCGGCGGGCGACTTCACCGCGTTGAGCGCGACGATCAGGAAGGGCAGGACCATGAACAGGGCGCCGATGAACAGGGCGACGAGGACGGGATAGCGGCCGACGACGGAGCGGACGGGCCGGAGTGACCTGGTGCGTACGGCTTGTACGGCTGTCATGTGCGGAGCCCTTCCTCGGCGTCCTCGGCGCGGGTCTGGAGCTTGAGGCCGATGAGCGCCAGCACGAGGATGACCACGGTCAGCACGGTCGAGATCGCAGCGCCGTAGCCGACCTGGGTTTTCTCGAAGAAGGTGGTGAAGGAGAAGTAGGACGGGACGTTGGTCGCACCGCCGGGCCCGCCCTTTGTGAGGACGTACACCGCGCCGAACACCTTGAGCGCGGCGATCGTGCACCAGAGGAGGACGACGTAGATCTCGGGCCGGATCTGGGGGAGGGTGACGTGCCAGAACCGTCGCCACCAGCCGGCGCCGTCCAGCTCGGCGGCCTCGTACAGCTGCGGGTCGACGCGTTGCAGCCCCGCCACGAAGATGACCAGCGGGAAGCCGATCTGCACCCACACCATCACGCCCATCACGCTGTAGAGCGCGATGTCGGGGTCGCCGAGCCAGTCCTGCTGGAGGCTGCCGAGCCCGATGGCCTTCAGGAGTTCGTTCAGGGAGCCGTTCTCCGGCGCGAGGATCCAGCTCCATACGATGCCCGCGACCGCGATCGGCAGGACCTGCGGGAGATAGAAGCAGGCGCGGAGCACGGCGACCGTCTTCGTCCCGAAGTGCTTGCCGACGAAGTCGAACAGGGCGGCCGCGAGAACCAGCCCCATCACCGTCGGTACCGCCGCCATCGCCACGACCATGAAGAGGCTGTGCCGGAAGGACGCCCAGAACTCCGAATCGCCCATCAGCTCCCGGTAGTTGGCGAGCCCGACCCACTTCGGGGTGCCGACGCCCTGCCACTCGGTGAAACTCACACCCGTGTTCATGAGGAACGGCACGATGATGATCGCGAAGAAGGCGAGGATCCCCGGGAGCAGGAACAGGGTGTACGAGTCCCGGGGGCGGCGCGGGCCCTTCGCGTGCTGATGCTTCTCGGTGACCCGGCCGCCCCGTGCTCCCCCTTCGACGGTGACTGTCACGTCTTCGGCGCGCCCTTGTCGTACGCCTCCTGCACCGCGTCCAGGTAGGCCTCCGGTTTCGCGCTCCCCGTGATCAGCTTCTGCGTCTCGGAGACGAGGACGTCGTAGAAACCGGGAACGGGCCAGTCGGGGTAAAAGGCCAGGCCGTCCCTCTCGGAGAGCGTGTTGAAGTTGGCGATGAGCGCCTTGGCCTGCGGGTCGGTGATGGCGGCGGGGTCGGCCGCCACCGGGACGCCGCCCTTGTTGCCGAGCAGGTTCTGGATCTTTTTCGACATGGTGATGTCGATGAAGTCGTACGCCAGCTCCTTGTTCTTGGCGCCCTTGGGGACGACCCAGAGGTTGCCGCCGGAACCGAGGGTCATGTCCGAGTCCGGCCAGAGGAAGGTGCCCCAGTCGAACTTGTTCTCCGCGGCGAACCGGCCGTACCACCAGCTGCCGGAGAACAGGATCGGGCTCTTGCCCTGGATGAAGGAGACCCCGGCGTCCTCCGCCTTCGTACCGCTGGACTTCTTGCTGATGTAGCCCTTCTTCACCCAGTCCGCGAAGGTCTCGGCGCCGTACGTCCAGGCGGCGTCGTGGAAGTCGGTCTTGCCCTTGTAGAGCTGGTACGAGTCGACCCACGCGCGGTCGGCTTTCGACAGCGCGAGCTGGTAGAGGTACTGCCCGGCCATGTACTCGGCGCCCGCGTTGGCGAGCGGGGTGATGCCCTCGTCGACGAACTTGTCCATGGCGGCGGTGAGTTCGTCGAACGTGGTGGGTTCCTGGATCCCGTACTTCTTGAAGAGATCCTTGTTGTAGAACACCATCGTGTACTCGGCGTAGTTGGGGATTCCGTACCACTTGCCGGAACCCATCACGCCGTTGGTGTCGTACTGGCTGGTCGTCCGCACCCCGGAGCTGAGCTTCTTGTCCCAGCCGCGCTTGGTGGCCTCGGCGGACAGATCGGTCAGGAGCCCCTGCTTGGAGAGGAGTCCCGCCGTCGCGTTGCCCTTGTTGTACTCCATGAGGTCGGGCGCGTCGTCCGAGTTCAGGACCATCGGGGCGGTCTTCTGGATCTGTTCGAAGCCCTTCTCCTCGAACTCCACCTTGACCCCCGGATGGGTCTTCTCGAACTCCTTGATGGCCGCGTTCCAGGCCACGCCCATCGCGCTGTCCGGGCCCTCGTAGTGCCACAGTTTCAGCGTCTTGCCGTCTGATCCACCACTGTCCGAGTCGCCGCAGGAGGCCAGGAGCAGAGCCCCGCTCAGAACCGCCGCAGCGGTCGCCACCACACGTCTTCGTGCCGTCATCATTCAGTGCCTCCAGGGGAGTGGGATGGCTCACTGTCCCGGTGAGTCGTGCTCGTCACGCTCGTCGTGGGCGTCACGCAGGGTTCATCGAATCGTTTCGATGCGAGACGTCGAAGCGCTTCGACGGAGGAAGGTATGTGGGGGCTGGGAGCGCGTCAATGGGTGCGTCGGAATTTGGGACGGGGGTTCGGTGGGTCGGACGCGGTGTGGTGGGCGGGAGGATTGAAGCCGTCGCCGCTGCGTGCGTGTCCTGGAGCCGGCTGTATAGCGGCCGTCCGTCAGCAGACGTGATCCAGCACGTGAACGCCACGAAGGCGATACGCGCGGCACAGTCCCTGGGCTGTTGCCGGTCCATTGCCGCCATCGGAACCGGCCCACCTCGGACGAGCTGTGCCCGGTCGTGCGCGGCGGCGTTTGCCGGTGGCCCGGTCGTCCAGGCGCACCAGCTGGTGTGGCACGGGGTGAGGCGGTGGCGGGTGCGGTGGTCCGGGGGCAGGCCCTCACTGCGTCGAGATCCTCCTGCACCGGCTCGAACCGGCCGTAGGACACGCACTTCCGCTTGCGCTGGCGTGCCCCGACGGCAGGGGGGCCGGCGTGGTGGCGTCCAGGAGGGGTCCGGGTGGGGTGAACCACTGCTGGTCAGCCAGGGCTCGGCAGGGCATGGAGCCAGGGTGAGGCCGGTCCTGGTTATCGTGCGGGCAGGCGGAGGCAGCGGCGGCGGTCGGTGTTCACGAGAGCCCCGGGGGCGGGCACAGCCGGCTCGGCCTCAGCATGCCGACGTCGACCGCACCACACAAATACAGAGCCCCCGTCGGGAGACCGACGAGGACTCATGGACGATCGAGGCTAATCCTCTTGGATTTTGGCTACTTGCGTTCGAAGGACCAGATTGTGCTGTTGTCGACCGACCCGGTGTTCCATTTCACTTCGCCGGCCGGGGTTCCGTACATGTAGTGCCTGTCGGATTGTTCGTTGTTGAGCCGGAAGTTTCCGGAGGTTGATTCGAGCCTCCATAGCGAATCTGGGGTGACTTCGCCGGAATTCCAGATGACGGCGTTGTTCGGTTCGGAGTCGGCGTAGAACCGCCCGGTTCTGGCGTTCCTGATCGTCCAGGCGCCGGTGGAGTGCTGCGTGACGACCCAGTCCTGGTCGTCGTACGAGCTGGCGGCGGCGAGGGTGACCGCGCCGTTCGCGTCCGAGTCCAGGTACTTGCCCGTCGCCACGTTTTTGATCTTGTAGGTGGCAGACGGTGCGCCCGGGCTGCCGCCACCGCCACCAATGCCGCTCATGATGGCATCGATAATGCCCTGCTGGGTCACCGCATGGGAATGCCGGTTGAATAGCCCGAACCCGTACCGTCCGGTTGCGCCGTTGTCCCAGTAGATTGTTGCCGCTCCGTACTTCTTGGCGGTGGACACGACGGCGCGCGTGTAGTCCGCACGATACCTGGCGTTCGATGAATCGAACGACGACTTGTCGATCGCGCCGTACTCACCGACGACTACCGGGTATCCCCGCACGACGAATTTGTCGTACATCTTCTTCAGCTGCGCGTCCAGATAGTCCTCCTGTCCCCAGGTCGACGTCTTTGACGGATTGGTCGCGGCTCGTCCCCATTGCGTGATGGTGCCGCTTTCCTCTCCGGCGAAGTCCCACGGGTCGTAGTAGTGAACGGAGATCATGATGCGCTGTTCATTACTGGGGATGGAGGGGGAGCGATATTGGTCGGTCGGCAGCACGAAGCCGTAGTTCCCTGCGGTGTACTCGATGTTCGTGTTCCAGCCGGGAACGAGCAGCCACCTTGAACCGTTGTTCCCGCCGGTCCTCCGGACGGTGTCCACGAAGATCTGGTTGTAGCTGTTGATGTTCGAGTAGCACGGCTGGGTGGGGCGGCCGAATTGACCGTCGAAGTTTTCGTTCATGGACTCCAGGATCAGGCGCTGGTCGTAGTTCTGGAACCTGGTCGCGATCTGTTGCCAGGCCTTCTGGTACTTGGCCCTGATCGCCGTCTGGTTGGACGAGTCACAGATCAGCCAGGAGCCGTCGATGGTCTTGTAGCCGTCGCCGTGCATGTTGATCAGCACGTACAGGCCACGGTTGTAGGCGTAGTTGACGACTTCCTGGATCCTGTTCAGCCAGGCGGCATTGATCGTGTAGTCCGGGCCGGGGCCTATGTGTCGCAGATAGGAGACCGGGATTCGTATTGTTTTGAATCCTGCGGATTTCACCTTGTCGATGAGGGCCTGCGTGATGGGCGGCTGGCTCCATGCCGTTTCGCTGGGATATCCGTTGGAGTTGGCCTCCATCTGGTTCCCCAGGTTCCAGCCTGCGCCCATGTCGGCGACGATCTGCGAGGCGTTCAGTTGTGTCGTGGTGTCGGCCGATGCCTGGTTCGTCAGGCCAGTGACAGATGCGGCGACCGCCAATACAACGGCAAGGAACGTGGCTCTGATCTTCCCTGCTGGTGAAACCATGGGTACTTCCTCTCTTCCGGTCTTGAGGGTGTCAAAACCGAGCAGATCTACCTGCCTGGGCGCGGTGGTGGTCATGACATGGTCGTGCGCTCCCGCATGATCACGAGTGGGAAGCGCTCGCGCGTGGGGGAGCAACTCGGCGAACTCGGCGCGACCACTTTGCCGCTTGACCACAGGTCCCCCTTTGGTCCTGGGGGAACAGGAGGAAGTGTGGCCCTGCATCAGCGTGTGAACGTACACGGTCAAACGCTTGCCGATGTAAGCGCATGCTGAAGATCGTTTCAAGTGTTGCGCGCGAACCAGTGTGAACGTGCACAGTGTGTCCTGGCGTCCGGAACAGGCTCATCGCGCGGTCACGGCTGATTGCCAGGCAGGTGCCCCTGACCGGCAATGTCAGTGATTCAGTGCGTTCTTGCAGCTCAGGCAGGCCGATGGCGTCCTGACCGTGTGCTGCGCTTTGACGGGCGGCCTGGGCATCGCCGGCTACGCCCCGGCCCAGCCGGCCGCCGCCTCGTTGATGCAATGACAGCCGACCGTCTGTGGCACTCGCAGCCAGGGCGGCAGGCGAGATCCTCTGTTACTCGGAAGTATGCTTCACTCGGTGTCCGCCCGGGCATCAGCTGTTATGCGGCGGTCAGTCAGGCGACGTGCTGGTGTGCGTGCCCTGGCGCGAGGTGGCCGCCGGAGACATCGGTGGACAGAGCGGCGGCAGTCAACGCCCGAGTCACGTCTGGTCGTCTGGTCGGGTCGTTGCAGTGGGACCGCTCTATTCGACGCGTCGGAGCAGCCTTGGCGAACTTGTCCCAACACGAGGAGCTCTTCTCTGGCGACGACAGTGGGTCGATGCGGTTGCCGCGGTGGCAGGGTGATGTTTCACCAGCGGGTTTGGCGGTCACGTTGGTTGCTGACTACACGTTTCCGGGTCGGGCGTGGTTGCCGGCGGCGGCGATCGTGGCGTTGCTGGGGGAGTTCGACGTGGCCGCAGGGGCCGCCCGTACGACGATCAGCAGGCTGGCGCGTCGGGGGGTGCTGGAGGGCAGTCGGCGGGGGCGGTACAGCTCGTACCGGCTGACGCGGGAGGCCGCTGTCGATCTGTGGAGCGGTGGTGTCTCGATCGCCACGTTCACCACGCAGCCCGACTCATGGGACGGGTGGTGGACTCTGGTCGCCTTCTCCGTGCCGGAACGGGAGAGTACGCGACGGCGTGCGCTGCGCACCGCGCTGCGGTGGCGGGGCTTCGCGCCGTTGTACGACGCGGTGTGGGCGTCGCCGCACCCGCTCACCCCCAAGGGGCGTG